>JBBQHT010000024.1:0-27504 GCA_038324235.1 Acidimicrobiales bacterium | reverse complement strand
GGACCGTCGGAGGCGGGCCAGGTGTCGGGTCAGCGCGAACCCGTGCGCGCGCCCGGCGGGGTCGGTGACGACCTTGAGGGACTCGAAGATGCCGTCGCCGACGGTCACCCCGTGGTCGAACACCGAGATGCCCACGTCCGCGCCCGACACCAACCGGCCGTCGATCCACACCGTGGCGTTGTCGGCCTCGTCGGCGGGCGGGTGGGCGTTCATGCGGTGACCGGGACCCGGTTCGCGACCTGGAGCAGGCGACGGGCCTTGAGCTCGGTCTCGGCCCACTCGCCCTCGGGGGTCGAGTCCCAGGTGATGCCGCCCCCCGTGCCGAGGTGCAGGCAGCCGTCCTCGATCCAGAACGTGCGGATGGCGACGTTCAGGTCACCCTGGTGGCGGTCCGCGTCGACCCATCCGACCGCCCCGCAGTAGATGCCCCGGGGGCCGGCCTCGAGCGCGGCGATGTGGTCGAGCGCGGCCAGCTTGGGGGCGCCCGTTACCGAGCCCGGCGGGAAGGTCGCGTGCAGCGCCGCCGCCCACCCGAGCCCAGGGCGCAGGTCACCGGCGACGGTGCTCACGAGGTGGACGAGGCCGGGATGGTGCTCGACGCGGAGCAGATCGGGCACCTCCACCGTGCCCCACTCGCACACCCGGCCGAGGTCGTTGCGCACGAGATCGACGATCATCACGTTCTCGGCCCGATCCTTGTCGAGCAGCTCGGCCGCGGTCCGGGCGGTGCCCTTGATCGGGCTCGACCACACCCGACGGCCGTGCCGCGCCAGGAACCGCTCCGGCGAGGCGGAGGCCACGCACAGACCGATCGAGGGGATGCGGACGACGGCGCTGAACGGGGCGGGGTTCCCGATGGCCAGGGCGGCCCCCAGCGCGGCGATGTCGGTCGAGCTGGCCGAACCGACCGATCGGGCCGAAGGCATGGGCGCCCGCAACCGCCGGGTCAGGTTCACCTGGTACACGTCGCCTGCTGCGATCGATCTCCGGATGGCCCGCACCCCGGCCTCGAACTCGGTCTGGCTGAGCGACGACGTCCACTGATCGGGGTCGGGACCCTGCCAGGGTGCTCCCGGCCACACGCGTGCGGGCCGGACGGTGGCGAACCGCGCGCAGACCGGGGGACCGCTGAACGGCAGCACGACCGCCCAGAAGCCGACCGAATCGAGGGCCTCGAGATCGGTGGTGAGGTCGACGAGCTCGGTCAGCAGGCGGTCGCCGACGACGGCGAGGGCCTCGGGATCGATCGTCATGGGCCCTCCCTCCGCGGATGCGCACCGGCCAGGGGCACCAGCGTACGATCCCCGACGATGGATCTTGAACTGAGTGACGAACAGGAGGCCTTTCGCCGCGTCGTGCGGGAGTTCGCCGAGGCCGAGATCGCACCCCACGCCGAGGCGTGGGACCGCGATCACACCTTTCCGACCGATGCGGTGCTGGCGATGGGGGAGCTCGGGCTGTTCGGGCTGCCGTTCCCGGAGGAGTACGGCGGCAGCGGCGCCGATCTCACGACGCTGTGCGTGGCCATCGAGGAGCTGGCCCGGGTCGATCAGTCGATCGCCATCACGCTCGAAGCCGGCGTCGGGCTCGGCGCGAACCCGATCTACCAGTTCGGAACCGACGATCAGCGGCAACGCTGGCTCCCGGATCTCGTAGCCGGTCGTGCCCTCGGCGGGTTCGGCCTGACCGAGCCCGATGCGGGCAGCGACGCGGGCGGCACCCGCACGAAAGCGACCCTCGAGCCCGGCGCCGATGGTGGGAGCACGTGGGTGATCAACGGCGAGAAGGCGTTCATCACCAACTCGGGCACGCCGATCACGTCGATCACCACGGTCACGGCGGTGACCGGTTCGGTCGCCGGGCGCCCGGAGATCTCGACCATCGTGGTGCCGGCGGGCACGGCGGGCTTCGAGGTCCAGCCGCCCTACCGCAAGATGGGCTGGCACGCGTCCGACACCCACGGCCTGTCCTTCGTCGACTGCCAGGTCCCCGAGGACCACCTGCTCGGCGAGCGCGGGCGCGGCTTCGCGAACTTCCTCGCGATCCTCGACGACGGTCGGGTCGCCATCGCGGCCCTCGCCCTCGGCGTGATCGAGTGCTGCCTGGCCGAGTCACAGCGCTACGCCAACGAGCGCATCGCGTTCGGACGGCCGATCGGCGCCAACCAGGCCGTGGCGTTCAAGGTGGCGGACCTCGCCGTGATGGCCGCCTGCGCCCGAGCGCTGGTGTACCGGGCGGCGGGGTTGCGCGACGCGGGCCGGCCGTTCAAGAAGGAAGCGGCCATCGCCAAGCTCTACACGACCGAGGCCGCGGTCACGGCGACGCGCGAGGCCACGCAGATCTTCGGGGGCTACGGCTTCATGGACGAGACGCTCGTCGCCCGCCAGTATCGGGACAGCAAGATCCTCGAGATCGGCGAGGGGACGAGCGAGATCCAGCGCCTCGTGATCAGTCGAGAGCTCGGCCTCCCCGTCACCTGACCCGTCCATCGGTTCGTTCCCGCGTCGCCGGTGGCGGGCGCACGGTGGCGGGCGCACACCGGGTGGCGCACCGGGTGGCGCACCGGGGTGGCGCCAACCTCACGTCGAACACGGGTACCCTCACCGTCCGTGAAAGCTCCCTGGTCGCGCTCGGCGGCGCGTGCCTCCGCCTCCTCCGGTTCGTCCCGGCCGGGCCGACGCCGGCGAACCTGGCCCCAGCGCCTCGTGCTCGGGTTCAACATCTTCCTCGTCGTGTTCTGCCTCCTGTCGGCGTACGCGCTCGCGTTCTACAACAAGCAGCTGTCGGACATCCCCCGGGTCTCGCTGCAGGGGTCACTGGCGAGCCAGACCGACTCGACCGAGCCCCAGAACTTCCTCCTGGTCGGCGCGGACAACGCGGAGGGCCTCGACGCCAACGATCCGATCCTGCGCGGCAACCGCCCGGTCACCGAGAAGCTCACCGACACGATCATGATCCTGCGGGTGGACCCGAACCAGCAGAAGGCCTGGCTGCTGTCACTGCCACGTGACCTGTACGTGCCGATCGCCGGCAACCACGGCAAGGATCGGATCAACACCGCGCTGTCCCTCGGTGGCCCCGAGCTCCTGATCCAGACGATCAAGGAGAACTTCGGCATACCCATCCACCACTTCTTGCAGGTGAACTTCCTCGCGTTCAAGAAGATCGTGGACAGCGTCGACGGCGTCAACGTGTACTTCAACTACCCGGCCCGGGACGAGAACACCGGCCTCAACATCCCTGACGCCGGCTGCCACGTGCTCGACGGCGACATGGCCCTGGCCTTCGCCCGATCCCGGCACTACACGGCCCTGATCGACGGGCGCTGGCAGGAAGACCCGACGAGCGACCACGGCCGCATCGCCCGCCAGCAGTACTTCATCAAGCAGGCGCTCAAGAAGGCGATCGACAAGGGCGCCCGCAACCCGATCCAGCTCAACAACCTGATCGGTGTCGCCCAGCAGTACGTCAACATCGACTCGACCCTGACCCCGGAGCAGATCCTCGATCTCGGTGCCCGCTTCAACGCCTTCAACCCCGACGACCTGAAGGTCTACGAGCCCTACACCCGCGGCGGGATGGCCGGCGCGGCCTCGGTGTTGTTCCTGCAGGAGGGACCGTCCCAGGAGATCTTCAACATCTTCCGAGGCGTGAACCCGTTGCTCAACGTGCTGGCGGCGACCCGGGTCGAGGTGCGCAACGGCACGGGCAAGGTCGGCGAGGGGCAGACGGTCGGGGACGACCTGAAGCGGCGAGGGTTCACGGTCACCGGGGTCACCGACGACCGCAACTTCCGCAACGACACCACGGTGGTCCGCTACGCGCCGGGTTCGGGCAACCTGATCGCCGCCGTCGTGGTGGCCCGCTACCTCGATGTCCAGGTGTCGTTCGTGGAGGACCCCACCCTCGCCGACACCGACCACTCGGTGGCGCTGGTCGTCGGGCGGGACTTCTCGGGGGTGCGCACCGACGCTCGACCGATCGAGGACTTCAAAGACGTGCTCTCCGGCGCGAGCCACGAGGACACGACGACCTCCGCGCCAGCCGCTGCCGCCAGCGGGGCGGGGCCCACGACCACGGTGCCGACGGATCCGCCTGCACCGAACGCTCACAGCATCATCCCGGAGCCCCCGCCGGGCGTGGAGTGCTGATCGGCCGCACCGGGCTGCGACGCCGTGGGAACCCCGCGTTTCTCCGCGGGGGGCGACCACCCCGTAACATGCACGGCCATGGCATCGATTGCGGTGGTTGGTACCGGGTACGTAGGTCTCACGACGGGAGTGTGCTTCTCCCACCTCGGCCATGACGTGACGTGTGCGGACGTCGATCCCGCCAAGGTCGACAAGCTCTCGCGGGGGGAGCCGACGATCCTCGAACACGGGCTCGAGGACCTGCTCAGGGAAGGCGTGCGCGAGGGGCGCCTGCGCTTCGTGCTCGGGGCCGCGAACGCGGTCGCCGACGCCGAGTTCGTGTACCTGTGCGTCCCCACCCCCCAGGGCGCCGACGGGTCCGCGGACATGAGCTACATCGAGAGCGCCGCCCGCGAGATCGCCCCGGTGCTGCAGCCGGGCACGGTGATCATCAACAAGTCGACCGTGCCGGTGGGCTCTACGCGGTTGGTCGAGCGGGCGCTCGAGCGCAGCGACGTGTTCGTCGTGTCCAACCCCGAGTTCCTCCGGGAAGGGTCGGCCATCGCCGACTTCATGAAGCCTGATCGGGTGATCATCGGCAGCGACGACCAGAGCGCCGCCATCCGCGTCGCCTCGCTCTACATCGGGGTGCCCGCCCCCCTCATGGTCACCGATCCTGCCTCCGCCGAGACCATCAAGTACGCCAGCAACGCCTTCCTCGCCACGAAGCTCTCGTTCGTCAACGCGGTCGCGGCGGTGTGCGAGGCGGTGGGCGCCGACGTCAACGACGTCGTGCTCGGCATGGGGTACGACACGCGCATCGGTCACGAGTTCCTCAAGCCGGGCCCGGGCTGGGGTGGCAGCTGCTTCCCGAAGGACACCCGCGCCATGCTGCGCATCGCGCAGGACGGCGGGTACGACTTCAACCTGCTGCAGGGCGTGCTGGCGGTCAACGACGAGCAGTTCGAGCGCACGGCGGAGAAGATCGTCACGATGGCCGGAGGCTCCGTCGACGGGGTCACGATCGGGGTGTGGGGCCTCACCTTCAAGGCCAACACCGATGATCTGCGCGACTCGCCCTCGCTCGAGATCATCAAGCGCCTCGGCGCGCGTGGCGCTCGGATTCGCGCGTACGACCCCGCGGTGTCGTCCCCGCTGGCCGACCTGCCCTTCCTCGAGGTCGTGGACGATCCGTACGCGGCCTGTGATCAGGCCACCGTGCTCTCGGTGCTGACCGAGTGGGACGAGTTCAAGTGGCTCGACCTCGACAAGGTCGCGGGCGTCATGGCCGCGCATCGCGTCGTGGATGCCCGCAACCTGCTCGATCGCTCGGCGCTGCTGCGCCGTGGCTTCACCTACCAGGGCATCGGGCGCAGCTGATGGCGCACGTGGTCATCACCGGCGGAGCCGGCTTCCTCGGCTCCCACCTCAGCGACGCCTTCGTGGCCCGCGGTGATCGGGTCACGGTCGTGGACAACCTCCTGAGCGGCTCGCTCGACAACATCGCGCACCTGCGGGACAACCCCGCGTTCAGCTTCGTCGAGCAGGACGTGATCGACGGCATCGACGTCGACGGCGCGATCGATGCGGTGCTGCACTTCGCCAGCCCCGCGTCGCCGAACCCTGGTTCAGCCAAGGGCTACCTCGCGCATCCACTGGCGACGCTGCAGGTCGGGAGCTACGGGACCCACAACGCGCTCGAGTTGGCCCAGCGCCACCACGCGCGGTTCCTGGTCGCCTCGACGAGCGAGGTGTACGGCGACCCGCTGATCCACCCCCAGCCAGAGACCTACTGGGGCAACGTCAACCCGATCGGTCCACGCAGCGTCTATGACGAAGCCAAGCGCTACGCCGAAGCGGTCACGATGGCCTTCCATCGCACGTACGGCACCGATGTGCGCATCCTGCGCATCTTCAACACGTACGGCCCGCGGATGGCTCCCGACGACGGACGCGTCGTGTCGAACTTCATCACGCAGGCGCTGCGAGGCGACCCGATCACGATCTACGGCGACGGCTCGCAGACCCGGAGCTTCTGCTACGTCGCGGACGAGGTTCGCGGCATCCTCGCGCTGCTCGACGGCGACCTGGTGGGCCCCGTCAACATCGGCAACGACCGGGAGTTCACCATGCTCGAGCTCGCCAAGCTCGTCATCGAGCTCACCGGCGCCGACGTCGAGATCTGCCACGAGGCGTTGCCCGAGGACGACCCCACCCAACGTTGTCCCGACCTCACGATCGCGCGGCGCGAGTTGGGCTGGTCGCCCGAGATCCACCTGCAGGAAGGTCTCGAGCTGACCATTCCCCACTTCCGTGCGGTGCTCGGCCTGTGAGCGTCCCGCGCGGCAGTCGGTCCACGGTGCTGTCCCGCGCGACCGCCCCGGCGTGGTCGGGTGCCGCCCCCCTCGCCTCGGCCTGACGGCGGTCATGGCGCGCCCTCGCCGACTGGCGGTCACCCTCGAGCAGTGCTGGCACGATGTGCCGGGCGGGACCGCCACATCTGCGCTGAGGTCGATCCGCGCCCTGCAGGCGCACACGACATGGGAGCTGGTCGGCGTCAGCGCACGGCACCGCCGGTCGCCTCCGGCGCCGTGGACACCGCCCATTCCGGTGCGGGCGCTCCCGTTGCCCGAGCTGGCGCTCTACGAGTCCTGGCACCGGCTGCGCTGGCCGGCCGTCCAGCGGGCCACCGGGCCGGGCGACGCGATCCACGTGACCGGCATGGCGATGCCGCCGAAGAGCGCGCCGATGGTCGTGACCGTGCACGACCTCGCGTTCGTGCACGAGCCCGAGCACTTCACGAAGCGGGGCGTGTCGTTCTTCCATCGGGCGGTCGCGCTCGCGGCGCGGGATGCGGACGTGGTGATCTGCCCATCGCAGGCCACCTTCGACGACTGCCTCGCGTACGGGTTTCGTCCCGACCGCCTGCGGCTGGTGCCGTGGGGGATCGAGGTGCGCCCGGCCCCCGAGGAGGAGGTGGCCCGCGTGCGCCACGCATACGCGCTCGATCGACCGTTTGTGCTCTGGGCCGGCACGATCGAGCCGCGCAAGAACCTGCGGACCCTGCTGGCGGCGGTCGAGCACCTCGGCCAGCGCGGGAAGCGTGACGTCGACCTGGTGCTGGTGGGGCCCGAGGGCTGGAACGACGAGCTGGCCGCGGTCGAGGCTCGGCTCGGCGATCGGGTACGACGGCTCGGCTTCCTGCCTGACGACGATCTGGCCGCGGTCTATGCCGCCGCGTCCGTGTTCTGCTTCCCGAGCCTGCGGGAAGGCTTCGGCCTACCGGTGCTCGAGGCGATGGCCCAGGGCGTTCCGGTCGTGACCTCCCGAGCGACGGCGACCGCGGAGGTCGTGTCCCGCGACGCCGGTGCGTCGGCCGTCGCGTCCACCGCCGGGTCCGTGCCGGCGGGGGTGCTGGTGGATCCGCTCGACGTCGACGCGCTGGCGTCGGCGATCGCGACGCTGCTCGACGATCCGGACCACGCGGCCGCGGTGGGCGAGGCCGGTCGAGCGCGGGCCCGGACCTACTCGTGGGCCCACACGGCGGCGTTGTTGTCGGATGCGTATGACGACGCGATCGATCCGGGTCACGCCGGCGACCACGAGCGCGCCACGTGAGCCCCGACGATGGGACCGCCCCGCCCAAGCACGTGGGGCTCAACCTGCTCTGGCTCGTCCCGGGCGTGGTCGGGGGGAGCGAGGAGTACACCACCCGCCTGCTCGTCGCGCTGGCAGAGCTCGCCCCGGACGACCTGGCGTTCACCCTGTTCGCCAACTCGACCTTCGCGCAGGTCTACCCCGATCTGATGGACGCGTTCCCGAGCGTGGTCGCGCCCGTGTCCGGCCGCCGCAAGCCGCTGCGCGTCTTCGCCGAGACGACCTGGCTCGGTGCGCAGCTCCGTCCCCGTCGGATCGAGCTCATGCACCACCTCGGGGGCATCCTGCCGACCTGGCGCCCCACGCCCTGCGTGCTGACGATCCACGACCTGCAACCCCTGGCCATGCCCGGCCACTTCCGACCCGACAAGCGGATCTTCAACGGCATCGTCGTCCCGCGATCCGTCCGGGCCGCCCGCGACATCGTGACGCTGACCGACTTCACCGAAGGCGACCTCGAGCGCCGCTGCGGCGTCGGCCGACAACGCATCGTCGTCGTGGCGCCCGGCTTCGACCAGCCGCGATCGGGCGGCCTCGAGACCGACCGTCGCCGGGTGCGCGACCTCTACGGCATCGGCGACCGGCCGTTCTTCCTCTTCCCGGCGATCACGTACCCGCACAAGAACCACCTGATGCTGCTGCGGGCGTTCGCCAAGCTGACGATGACGCGACCCGAGACCGTCCTGGTGCTCACCGGTGGCGCGGCCCACATGGAGGACGAGGTGCGCTCGCTCGCGGTGGCGCTCGGCGTCGCCGATCGGGTGAAGCGCACGGGGCGCATCCCGGCCGAGGACCTCGATGCGCTGTACCGCGAGGCGGCCGCGCTCACGTTTCCATCGCTCTATGAAGGCTTCGGCCTGCCCGTGCTCGAGGCGATGAGCCGCGACTGCCCGGTCATCGCCGCGGATGCGACGGCTCTTCCCGAAGTCGTGCAAGATGCGGGCCTGCTGGTGCCCCCCTCTGATCCTGACCGCTGGAGCTCGGCCATGGCCCAGGTGCTCGATGACGAACTGCTCCGCGTGCGCTTGGTCGCCGCCGGTCGCGAACGCGCCCGTCACTACGACTGGGCGCAGTCGGCTCTCGCGCTCGCGGAGGTGTACCGCCGGGCCCCGATCCGGCCAGCCGCGCTGGCCAGGTTCCCCGGTGCCGGCGGGGCGGAGGTGGAGCCGTGCTGATCACCGTGCTCTGCCCGCACTACGCGCCAGACGTGGCCCCGACCGGCGAGGTGATGACCAGCATCGCCACCGAGCTCGTGCAGCGAGGGCATCGCCTCCACCTGGTCACCTCGTTGCCGTGGTACCAGCACCACAAGATCGAACCGGGTTGGGACGGCCAACTCGTGCGTCACGAGGTCCTGGCGTGGGGTCGGATCACCCGTGTGCACCCGTTCCCGACCGACAAGACCAACATCCCCGCGCGGGCACTGGCCTTCGGTGGGTTCACCGCCCTCGCCGCCCTCGAGGGAACGATCGCCCGGACCCGTCCCGACCTGGTGCTCGCGATGTCTCCGCCGCTCACGCTCGGACTGGCCGGGTGGTGCGTGGCGCGCGCCCGTCGGGTGCCCTTCGTGTTCAACATCCAAGACGTGTTCCCCGATGTCGCGGTCGAGCTCGGCCTGCTCACCGGCGCCCGGGTGATCCGCGCCGCGCAGGCGCTCGAGCGCGCCAGCTACCGGCGGGCCGACGCAGTCACGGTGCTATCCGACGAGCTCGCCGACAACGTGCGCGCCAAGATCACCCAGGGCCTGCACGGGGTCGACGCCGAACGCCAGGCCGCCAAGGTGCGGGTGATCCCCAACTTCGTGGACACCGAGCGGGTGCAGCCCGCCCCGACCGAGAACGCCTACCGGCGCCAGTACGGGCTCTCGGGTCGTCGGGTGGTGATGTACGCCGGCAACGTCGGGCTCTCCCAGTCCCTCGAGCTGATGATCGCCGCCGCCGAGGCGTTCGCCGGCACCCCCGACGTGGCGTTCGTGATCAACGGCGGAGGTTCGAGCAAGGCGGAGCTGCAGGCGCGCGCCGCGGGCCTCGACAACGTGTTCTTCATTGATATGCAACCCAAGGAGCGGTTGCCCGAGGTGCTCGCCGCCGGCGACGTCCACGTGGTGCCGCTCAAGCGAGGGTTGGCCTGGTCGAGCGTGCCCTCCAAGCTCTACTCGATCCTGGCGGCCGCCCGGCCGATCGTGGCCAGCGTGGATCCGGGCACCGAGGTGGAGCGCACGATCGCCCGCGCCGGGGCTGGAACATCGGTTCCCCCGGACGACCCGACCGCGTTCATCGATGCGCTGCGGGGCATGCTCGACGACCTGCCCGCCGCGGCCGCCCAAGGGGCCGCCGGGCGGCGCTGGGTGGAGGGTTGGGCGTCGCCGGCCGCGGTCGCCGAGTCCTACGAGCAGCTCTTCGAGGAGCTCCGGAGGCGCTGAGACCGAGGGCGGTGCGCCGTGGGTGGGGGCGGGTACCGGTCGGCTCCGGGGCGGGCTAGCCTCTCGCCCGATATGGGTAAAGCATCGTCTGCCAAAAAAGTCGCCCGGGCCGCACGCACTGGTGGTGCTGCGCAGAAGCGCAATCGCCCCAAGCTCGTGTTCCCCCTCGCCTTGTTCGCCATCGTCGTGTTCGGCGCCCTGCTGGTCGTCTACGCCCGCGCCGCCAACATCGACGCCGCCACCGCCGACACGGCCCCTGCCGCCAACAAGGACCACTGGCATGCCGCGTATGGCATCTACCTGTGCGATCACTTCAACCCGCCCCTGACCGACATCAAGGAAGACACACAGGGCATCCACACCCACGGGGAGGGGATCATCCACATCCACCCCTTCGTGGCTGCCGCGTCGGGGCTGAAGGCCAACATGAAGGCGTTCGGCAACCAGGTCGGCCTCACGTTCACCGACGACGGGTTCAAGATGCCCGACGGCACGGAGTACAAGAACGGCACGGACTGCAACGGCAAGCCCGGCAAGGTCGCGGTGTACAAGTGGAAGGTGGACGACCCCACGGCGCCGGTGCAGGTGTTCGAGAAGGACTTCGGCAAGATCAACTTCACCGAGGACCGCGACGCGTACACCATCGCCATCCTGCCCGAAGGCGCGCCGGAGCCGCCGCCGCAGCCCGACAGCGTGGCCGAGCTCGACAAGCTCACCGACGTTCCCGGTGCGGCCGGTGCCGCTGGTGCCGGTGCGGCTGGTGCCGGTGCGGCTGGTGCTGGTGCGGCCGGTGCCGGTGCGGCTGGTGGGGCCATCCCCACGCCGTCGGATCCCTCGGTGTCCACCCCGACGCCCTCTGATCCCTCGGTGTCCACCCCCACGCCGTCGGATCCAGCCGTATCGACCCCGGCGCCGTCGACGCCCGCCTCGACCCCGTGAGCCCGGCGCTTCGGGCCGTCGTCCTCGTCGGGGGCTTCGGCACGCGGATGCGGCCGCTCACCCTCGGCACGCCCAAGCAGATGCTCCCGATCGTGGACCGCCCGATGATCGAGCGCGTCGTGGCGACGCTCGGCTCGCACGGCGTCACCGAAGCGGTCCTGTCGCTCGGCTACCGGCCCGACGCCTTCCTCGAGGCCTACCCCGACGGCTCCTGCGCCGGCGTCGCCCTCCACTACGCGGTGGAGCCCGAACCGCTCGACACCGCCGGGGCGGTGCGCTTCGCGGCGCTCGATGCCGGCATTCGAGAGCGCTTCATCGTGGTCAACGGCGACGTGCTCACCGATCTCGACCTGTCGGCGCTGCTGGCGCTGCACGACAAGGCGGGCGCGGAGGGCACCATCGCCCTCACCCCCGTCGACGATCCGTCACGCTACGGCGTGGTTCCGATCGACGCTGATGGTCGGGTCGAGGCGTTCATCGAGAAACCACCGCGTGACGAGGCGCCGTCGAACTGGATCAACGCCGGCACCTACGTGTTCGAGCCCTCGGTCATCGACCGCATCCCCGACGGCCGCAAGGTGTCGATCGAGCGCGAGACGTTTCCGGCGCTCGTCGCCGACCGCACGTTGTTCGCCCTGCACTCCGATGCCTACTGGGTCGACGCCGGCACCATGGAGACCTACCTGCAGGTGCAGCTCGATCTCGTCGACGGGACGCGGGGGAGCGAGCCGGCCGTCTCGGGTCAGGCCACCGTCGCGCCCGACGCGGACATCGACCACTCGATCATCATGGCCGGCGCCGTCGTCGGTGCCGGTGCCGTCGTGCGTGACGCCGCCGTGCTGCCCGGGGCGATTCTCGAGCCCGGCGCCTCGGTGATCGGGTCGATCGTGGGGCCGCGTGCCACCGTCGGCGCCGGCGCCACGCTCGAGGGCATGACGGTGATCGGGCACGACGAGTCCGTCGCCGCCGGTGCCCACCTCGACGGTGCCCGCGTGCCCACCTCCGCGTCGTAGATCGTCCTGACCGGTGGCGCCTCGTTCGTGGGCGACGCTCGGGCATCGTGTCCCTCTCCCCCTAGCGAAGGAGCAATCGTGAACGTTCTCGTGACCGGCGGAGCCGGCTTCATCGGCTCGACGCTCGTCGACCGGCTGCTGGCCGAAGGCCACACCGTGGATGTCATCGACAACCTGGCGACGGGTTCGTTCGAGAACCTGAGCGGCGCCCGTGACACCTATGGCGAGTCGATCACGTTCCACCAGCTCGACATCTGCTCGGATGAGACCGCCGAACTGGTCGAGCGGCTGGCCCCCGAGGTGGTGTTCCACCTCGCGGCCCAGGCCGACGTCCGGGTCTCCGTCGCCCGCCCCGCGTTCGATGCCGCGGTGAACGTGGTGGGTGCGCTCAACGTCATCGAAGGCGCACGCCGCGGGGGCGCCCGCAAGGTGGTGTTCGCCTCGAGCGGAGGCACCATCTACGGGGAGCCCGACGCCTCGGTGCTGCCGGTGGACGAGAGCCATCCCCAACATCCCGTGTCGCCATACGGCGTGGCGAAGAAGGTGGTGGGCGACTACCTCTTCGCCTTCAAGACCCTGCACGGCCTCGAGTACACCGCGCTGGCGTTGGCGAACGTCTACGGCCCCCGTCAGGATCCCCACGGCGAGGCTGGCGTCGTCGCGATCTTCGCCGGTCGCCTGCTGCACGACGACACCTGCACGATCTTCGGCACGGGTGAGCAGACCCGGGACTACGTCTACGTGGATGACGTGGTCGACGCCTTCGTCCGGGCCGCGGAACGGGGCGAGGGCATCTGCAACATCGGCACCGGCGTCGAGACGTCGGTCAACACCTTGTTCGCCTCGATGGCCAAGGCCGTGCAGAGCGACGTCGGCGCGACGTACGCGCCGGCCCGAGTCGGGGAGCTCGATCGCAGCGCCCTGGCGATCGGCCGGGCCTCCGACCAGCTGGGGTGGGCCCCCCAGGTCGAGCTCGACGACGGTACCCAGCGCGTCCTCGACTGGTTCCGCGAGAACCGGCCCTGACCGACGGCGGCAGCGGTGCGCGACCCGCCCCGCGCACCCGGTGCCGCAGTTGGCGTCCGGCTCCGGCCCATCAGCGGAAGAGGTCGTCCTCGGGATGGCGGATCATCTCGTCCCTGATGCTGCTCGTGCGGAACCACTCGGCCTCGAGGCCGCGCACGATCGCGACGGGGATGTTGGTCGACTTGCCCATCACGAGCTCCGCAGCCGACGCGATCTCGTCGGCCAGCGCGACCTCGGTCACCTGCATCTCCCGGCCGAGGGCATCGTTGGTGCCGCGCAGATCGATGACCGCCGCGATGCCGGCGCAGCCGATGGCCACGTCGGTCACGCCCCGTCGCCACGTGCGCCCGAACGTGTCGCTGATGATCACCCCGACCTCGACGCCCGACTTGGCCCGGAGCCCGTCGCGGATGCGTCGGGCGGACCGATCCGAGTCCTCGGGCAGCAAGGCCGCATAGCCCTTCTCGACGTTGGACAGGTCGATGCCGGCGTTGGCGCACACGAAGCCGTGCTTGGTCTCGCTGATGATCAGCTCGCCGCGGCGGCGCAGGATGCGCACCGACTCCCGCTCGACCAGGGGCTTGTGCGACAGCGGATCGGTCGGATCGATCGCGACGAGCATGTTCTCGGCCTTCGACACGATCTTCTGGGTCACGACCACCACGTCGCGATCAGCGAGCGGCGAACCGGCCGCCGCGGCCGCGGCGATCATGCCCGCCAGATCGTCGCCCGGCCGGATCTCGGGGAGGCCGTCGATGCCGAAGATCTCGAGCTGGCTCACGACCGGCCTGCTTCGAGCACGACCCGTCCGAGTGCCGCGGCCGTGCCCGGATCGGCCATGATCGTCTGGGCGATGACGCAGCGCATGTCCTCGGCCTCGACCAGCGGGGCGAGCTCGGCATCCGCCTCATCGATGACGAGCGTGCCGGCGACCCGCCGATAGAGCTTGGCGATGCCGACCACCGACGCCTCGTGCCCGAGCTCGGTCAGCAGGCGATCGGCGGGTCCTTTTAGGGCCGCGCCCGCGATGATGGGCGAGACTGCGACGGTCTGCTCGCGGCGGGCGCTGACGGCGTCGAAGACACCGGGCACGGCGAAGATCGGCCCGATCGACACGATCGGGTTGGAGGGGGCGATCACGATGATGTCGGCGGACTCGATCGCGCCCATGACGCCAGGCGCCGGCGATGAGGCTTCGATGCCGTCGAACCGCACGCCCCGGGCCACGACCGCATGACGACGCTTCACGAAGTACTCCTGGAACGGGATCTCGATCCCCTCCGGTGGCGTGTCATCGTCGACGATCGTGACGTGGGTCTGGACCCGGTCGTTGGTCACCGGTAGCAGCCGCACGGCCAGCCCCCAGCCCTGCGTGATCTCGGCGGTCACCGTGGCCAGCGTCGCGCCCTCACCCAACCGGTGGGTGCGGTACAGGTGGGTCCCGAGGTCGCGATCGCCCAAGTTGAACCAGGTCATCCCGCCGTAGATGCCCAGGGTCTCCATCGCCCGCCACGTCTCATCGGCCAGACCCCAGCCGGTGGCCGGGTTGATCGCGCCGGCCAAGGTGTAGGTCACCGTGTCGAGGTCCGGACTGATGTGCAGGCCGTGCATGACCGTGTCATCGCCCACGTTCACGATCGCCGTGATCCCCGCAGGGTTGGTCACCTGCACGAGCCCTGTCAACATCTTCGCGGCGCCTACGCCGCCGGCCAGGACGGTGATCATCGGCGTGTCTCGATCATGCGTGGAGCATAGGGCCCGCTGTTCGCGATGCCATGACCGGTGTCGCGCGGATCAGGGATAGGCGATCTTGCGCTCGAGCGCCGCGACATCGGCATCGACCATCATGTGCACGAGCGCCTCGAACGAGGTCTCGGGCTTCCACCCCAGCTTCGAGCGGGCGTGGGTGGAGTCGCCCACGAGGAGATCGACCTCGGCGGGGCGGAAGAAGCGCTCGTCCTGCACGACGTAGTTCTCCCAGTTGAGACCGACACGATCGAACGCGAGCTCGCAGAACTCGCGCACCGAGTGGGTCTCGTTGGTCGACACGACGTAGTTGTCCGGCTCGTCCTGTTGCAACATGAGCCACATCGCCACGACGTAGTCGCCGGCGAAGCCCCAGTCGCGTTGGGAGTCGAGGTTGCCCAGGCGCAACTCGTTGGTCAGGCCCAGCTTGATCTGGGCGGCGTGGTAGGAGATCTTGCGGGTCACGAACTCGAGGCCGCGGCGGGGGCTCTCGTGGTTGAAGAGGATGCCGCTCGACGCGTGCAGTCCGTAGCTCTCCCGGTAGTTGACCGTGATCCAGTGGCCGTAGACCTTGGCCACGCCGTACGGCGAGCGGGGGTACAGCGGCGTCGCTTCGGTCTGGGGGACCTCGACGACCTTGCCGAACATCTCACTGGAGCTGGCTTGGTAGAACTTGATGTCCGGATCGACGATGCGGATGGCGTCGAGCACCCGGGTGACGCCGAGGGCGGTCGATTCGGCGGTGAGTACCGGCTGACTGAAGGAGGTCTGCACGAACGACTGCGCCGCGAGGTTGTAGACCTCCTGCGGCCGGTGCGTGCGCAGCACGTCGATCAGGCTGACCTCGTCGAGGAGGTCACCGGGCACCAGTTGCAGCCGGGGATGGTCCTGGAGGTGGCCGATCCGCTCGAAGTTCACCGTGCTGCTACGCCGCACCATGCCGATGACCTCGTAGTCCATGTCCAGCAGGAGCTCGGCGAGGTAGGAGCCGTCCTGGCCCGTCACTCCGGTGATCAGCGCACGTTTCGTCATGGTTCACGGTCTATCTGGTCGGCAGGCACGAACATCGCAAACGGGATCACCCCGGCCCGGTCGGCAACGAGGGCCGCACGGTCGATCTGGGTCCTGTCGAGTATCGCGCGTTCAGGGGCCTGACCCTGCAACCCCCGCACGGCATCGTGGCCCAGGCCGGCGGCCCCGGCCCACCCCGCGGACCCCTGGGTCAGGCGCTGACGCGCTGGCGCCACTCGTCGAGCAGGTCGGCGAGCGTCTGGTTCAGGTCGATCTCGGGTTCCCAGCCGGTGGCCTTATGGAGCCGCGTGTAGTCGCCCCGCAGGACCGGGACATCGACGGGACGCTGCAGCGAGGGGTCCCCCTCGAGCCGCATCTCTGCCTGGGCCATCGCCACCAGCCGGTCGGCGAGCTCGCTGATGGCGATGTCGTGGCCGCTGCACACGTTGTACGCCTCGCCGGGCTCCCCGTGCTCGATCAGCAGGCGGTAGGCCCGCACCACGTCGCGGACGTCGGTGAAGTCCCGCCGGGGCGTCAGGTTGCCGACCGGGACCTCTTCGCCGCCCTCGAGCTCGTTCAGCGCGATGCGTTCGGCGAGGGCCGGCGCCACGAAGCGGTTGGTCTGGCCGGTGCCGAGGTGGTTGAACGCCCGCACCCGCATGACCTCGAGCCCGTAGCCGAGGTGGGCCTGCAGCGCGAGGTAGTCGGCGGCGATCTTGGACGCGGCATAGGGGCTGACCGGCCGGAGCGGGTTGTCCTCGGTCAGCGGCAGCTCGCTGAGGGTCACGCGGCCGTACACGTCGGCGCTGCTGACCGCGAGCACGCGCTGCACGCCCGCTTTGACGCACGCCTGGAGGACGTTGAGGGTGCCTTCGGCGTTGACCCGGAAGGTCTGGTTCGGGGTGTTCCAGGATCCGCCGACGTCCGAGAACCCGCCGAGGTGGTACACGGCGTCGGGGCGCAGGTCGTCGAGCAGCTGCAGCCAGCCGTCCGCATCGAGCAGATCAGGGCCGTTGGCGCGGTCCACGCCGACGACCACATCGCCGTGCGCTTCGAGGTGCCGGGTGAGGTGGTGCCCCACGAAGCCGGCGGCACCCGAGATCAAGGCCTTCACCCGCGTGTGTCCCAGCGTGTTCCCAGCATGCGGGCGAGTGTAGGGGGTGGCGCGAGGGGCTGCTGCCACGCCCGCGGCCCGCCCGGCTGCGAGCCGGGCGGCTGCGGGCGCGCTCGTGGGGCGGACGCGGGGATCGCTCGGCCGGGAGCGAGCGGTCTAGGCGGCGCGGTTGACGAGCGTGCGCAGCTGGGTCTGGGCCTCCTTGGCCACGCCGCGAGCCTGGGAGACGACCTCGCGGGCGGTCTCGGGCAACTGGTCCTCGACCCGGTCGAGGAGGGCATCGACGCGGGCTTCGACCTGGGCCAGGCGGTCGTCGATCATCTGGGCTCGATCGTCGAGGCGCGCCGTGAGCTTGTCGACGGCGTCGCTCAGGCTGTCGAGGTCGAGCGAGACCAGGTCGAGGCCGGCCAGGTCCAGGCTCGAGTGGTCGGGCAGCCGAAGGGTCGGCAAGGTCACGGAGGGGCGGGTGATGGCCGGAAGCGTGACCGACGGCCACGAGATCTGCGCCAGCGCGTTCTGCAGGCGGTCGACGGCGGCCTCGCGGGCCTCGCGGGTGTCGGCGAGGACGACGACCGGCAGGCCGACCGTGACGTAGAACGCGTCGCGGCCGTGGTCGAGGATCTGGTCGGGGAGCTCGGAGAGGTGCATGGGGTTCCTGACGCGGGAACGAGCCGGAGACCGGCTCGACGGGTGGGGGGGTGCTTGGCAGAGTAGTCACGATGATAAACAGTTGCAAGCACTCCGACGGCCGCGGTGGCGTGAGGGGTGTCGGGACCGCGGCGGCCCGGCGACTACCCTGCAGCGGTCGTGACCACGTCCATCGTCGAGCCGCTTCCCGGCTCCGCTCCACCGCCTGACCCCGAGACCGTGCCCCCGGTCGTGGCCGTGATGGTCACCCATCAGCCCGGTCCGACCTGGGAGGACAGCCTCCAGAGCCTGGCGCAGCAGACCTACGCGAACCTCGTGGTGTTCGTCGTGGAGACCGCGGGGACCACCCCGCCCACCCCGGCGGTGGCCACCGTCGCAACCGATCCCGCCGCGCTGGCGGCGCTGGTGATCGCCGCGTCCGACGTGGACGACGCGGTTCCGGCGGGGACCCGCGGTGCCGGCGCACCTCAGGGCGCCGATGGGCGAGCGGGGGAGATCCCCGGTGACGACATGCGCGACCCCGGGAGCGTCGCCGCCCGCCTCCGCGCCGTGCTGCCCGAGGCCCATCTCCTGGCCCTCGAGACCGATCCGGGGTACGGGCCCGCCTCCAACGAGGCCATCGGTGCAGTGGAGGGGGCGGCGTTCCTGTTGCTGTGCCACGACGACGTCGTGTTCGACCCGCAGGCCGTGCAGGTGATGGTCGAGGAGGCGTTCCGTTCGAACGCCGGCATCGTCGGTCCCAAGGTCGTCACCTGGGACGATCCCGGCCGGCTCGCGCAGGTGGGCATGGGTGCTGACAAGTTCGGAGCGCCCGCGCCGCTGGTCGAGCGGGGAGAGCTCGATCAGGAGCAGCACGACGCCGTGCGCGACGTGTTCTACATCCCGGGTGGGGCGATGCTCGTGCGCGCCGACCTCTTCGCGAGTCTCGGCGGGTTCGACCCCGGCATCGATTTCATCGGCGAGGATCTCGACCTCTGCTGGCGGGCCCACATCGCCGGTGCCCGTGTGCTGGTCGCGCCGGCGGCCACCATTGCGCACCGCGAAGCGTGGGACGAGCGGCGCAGCCCGGTCGAGCGACGCCGCCTGGCGTTCCGTCATCGCCTCCGGGCGCAGCTCGTCTGCTACGGCCGGTGGCACCGCTGGCGCGTCCTGCCCCAGTCGTTCGTGCTCGCCGTGATCGAGGCCTTCGCCTCCCTGGCACTCGGCCGGGTCGAACACGCTCGGGCCGTGACCGCGGCGTGGACCGCCAACCTGGGTGATCTGGGGTCGATCCGCGAGCGGCGCCGCATCGTCAAGCGCACCCGGCGGGTGAAGGACAAGGAGATCCGCACGCTCCAGGCCGGCGGCAGCGCCCGCGTCGCGGCGTTCTTCCGGGGCCAGCTCGGGTCCAACGACGATCGCCTCGCCTCGATGGCGGGCACCGGCCGGGATCTGGCGGCCACCTTGCGATCCTCCACCACCCGCGCTTCGATCGCGGCCTGGGTGTTCGTGCTGGCCGTCTTCGCGTTCGGGAGCCGTGACCTGCTCACCGCGCCCATCCCCGCGGTCGGCGAGTTCGTCGCCTTCCCGAGCGGCGCGGACGCGCTCCTGCGCGAGTGGGTGAGCGGCTACCACGCCGCCGGGCTCGGCTCGGGGGCCGCCAATCCGACGGCGTTCGGGCTGCTCGGTGGGTTGGGGGTGGCGTTCTTCGGGGCGATGGGTCAGCTGCGCCGCGTGCTGATCCTGGGCATGCTGCCGCTCGGTGCGCTCGGGATGTGGCGCCTGGCCAAGCCGATCGGGTCGCGTCGGTCTCGCATCGTCGCTCTCGTCGTGTACGCCGTCATCCCCGTTGCGGTGAACAGCATCGGGATCGGCCGCTGGAGCGGCCTCGTGTCCTACGCGCTGGCGCCGTGGATCATCAACCAGCTCGCCCGGGCCTCGCGACTCGCGCCCTTCGGCGCGGTGGGCGACGAAGCGGGTCCGGGCATCGTGGAACGCCCGGTGCGCCAGCGCGTCCTCATCCTGGGTGTCGTCACGGCGATCGGCGCCGCGTTCGTGCCCTACCTGCTCGTGCTCGTACCCGGCATCGCCGTCGCCATGGCCGCGGGCGGCCTGTTGGTCGGGCAGGTGCGGGGGGTCCTGCGCATGCTCGGTGTCGCCATCGCGGCGGTGGCGCTCGCCCTCGTCTTGCACCTGCCCTGGACCCTCGACTTCGTCACCCCCGCCTGGGCCCAGCTCGCCGGCACGGCGTCGGTGGGCCGACCCGATCTGCCGCTCGACGAGATCTTGCGGTTCTCGACCGGCACGGTCGTCGCGAGCCCACTGAGCTGGGCGGTGCTCGTGACCGCCGCCCTGGCGGTGCTCGTGGGACGCCGTTGGCGGCTGGCGTGGGCCGTGCGCGGCTGGGCGGTCGCGGTGGCGTCGTGGGGCATCGTGTGGTTCGCCGCGCAGGGCCGCTTCGTCGGGTACCTGCCCGCACCCGAGGTGCTGCTGGCGCCCGCCGCCGCCGGCCTGGCCCTCGCCTCGGCGCTGGGCATGGCGTCGTTCGAGGTCGATCTGCCCGACTACCACTTCGGGTGGCGACAGATCGCGTCGCTCCTCGCCGGGGCGGCCCTCGTCGTGGCGCTCGTGCCGATGCTCCAACGATCCGTCGACGGCAGCTGGACGCTGCCCCACGGTGACTTCGACCAGTTGCTGACCAACCTCGACAGCCCCAGCGACTCGTTCCGCATCGCCTGGATCGGCGAGCCGGTCGTGATGCCGCTCGAGGGTTGGCCCCTCGATGCGCCCGCGATCGAGCAGCCCGGCGCCGACGGTCAGCCCGGCCGGCTCGTGTACGCCACGACCACCGGGCGCACACCCACGGTCCAGAACCTGTGGCCCGGATCCGACGATGGGGCCACCAGCGCGCTGCGGGCGGCGCTGCAGGACGCCGCCGCGGGGCAGACCGATCGCCTCGGTGCGCTGTTGGCGCCCATGGGCATCGAGTACCTGGTCGTGCCGCAGCGGCTCGCGCCGGCCCCTTACAGCAGCGAGGTGCGGTCCTCGCCGACCGCGCTGCTCGACATGCTCGCCGATCAGCTCGACCTCGCCCGCGTCGAACTGCCCGCCGGGCTCACCGTGTACCGCAACACGGCTTGGGGCCCCGCCACCGCCCGCTTGCCCCGCGACGCGGCGATCCCGCCGGGCGGCGCGAGCGCGCTGACCGACCGGGTGATCCCGTCGTTGGCCGGCGCGCCCGACGCCGTGCCCAACGACACCGGCTTCGCCTCGGCGGCTGGCGCGATCCCGGGACCCGCGACGGTGTACGTCGCTTCCGCATCGTCGGACCGCTGGCAGCTCAAGGTGAACGGCACTCCCCAGGTGCGGGGGCCGGCGCTCGGGTGGGCCAACCAGTACACGGTCGACGCCAGCGGGCAGATCACGTTGCAGTATCAGACCTCGAAGGTCCGCTACCTGTGGCTCGCCGCCCAGGTCCTGCTGTGGCTCGTGGTGCTCGGCTACCTGTGGCGCACCCGCGTCGCCAAGGAGGACGCGCGTGACCGTGCGCACGTGCGCGAGGTGCACGACCTGTGAGGGCCTTTCGATTGCCCGCCGTGCTCGTCTTCGTTGCCCTCCTGATCGCGGCGGCCGGCTTCGAGCGGCGCGTCACGCCCGTGGTGGCCGAGCCCGGCCTGGCCGAGCTCGCGCGCACGATGCCCACCGCAGCGGCGGCGGGAGCGCTCAGCTCCACGTGGTTCTGCGCATCCGGCACGGCGAGGGGGTCGGCGGCCGCCCCGGATCCCAAAGCGCCCGATGCCGCCACCGCCATCGTGGCGGAACAGACCGTCGTGATCGCGAATCAGGCTGATCACGCCCTGCAGGTCCGCGTGACCGCGTACCCGAGCGAAGGCGCGCCGGTCGCCCGCGTCCAAGAGCTCGCCGCGGGGGCTCGGGCCGACGTGGTCGTGAGCGACCTGGTCAAAGCCCCGTTCGCGTCGGCCCTCGTCGAGGCCGATGGCGGTCTCGTCGGCGTCACGCATCGGCTCTCGGGTCCGACCGGCGAGACCGTCGGACCGTGCGCGTCCTCAGCATCGGACGACTGGTACTTCCCGGCCGGGACCACGCGCCTGGGTACTCGCCAGCTCTTCGCGGTGTTCAACCCGTTCCCCGACCAGGCGGTCCTCGACCTCACCTTCCAGGTGGAAGACGAAGGGGGGCGCCAGACCCTGCGCGACTCCGACAAGTTGAAGGGCGTCGTGATCCCCGCCGGCAAGGTCACGATGATCGACATCACCGACACCATCGCCGTCCGACCTCAGGTGGCCACGCACATCAGCGTGCGTCGAGGTCTCGGGCGGGTCGTGATCGATCAGCTCCTCGTCGACGACGGTGCCCACGATGGCCCCAAGCGGCTCTCGGCGACGCTCGGCGCTCCCAGCCCGCAAGGCACCTGGGTGTTCGCGGATGGCGAACCGCTCGGGCCGGGCGTCGACACCACGTTCGTGCTCTACAACCCCGGGACCGACACGGTCGAGGCCGACGTCCTGATCAACATCGACGGCGGGGGCCCCGACATCGAGCCCTACGGCGTCACCGTCCGGGCCGGGCAGTACGCCACGGTGTCACTCAGCCAGGACAACCGCGTCCCTGCGGGCGTCGGCTACTGGGCGGTCGCCGAGAGCCGCCGCGGCGGCCCCATCGTCGTCGGTCGGGTGACCACGGTGGCGGCCCCGGCGACCCGACCGGGGGTCGACCTGACCCTCGGTTCGCCGCTGCTCGCGAACCAGTGGATCGTGCCCCTCGGCGGGACCGACGCCGCCGCGGGCCTCGTGTCGGTGGCCAACCTCTCGGCGGTGGACGATGTGACGATCACGGTCAGCGCGGTCACATCGGGTGCGGTGACCCCCCTCGACCGGTACAACCAGGTGACCCTCCCGGCCGGCGCCCGCACCGTCGTCGAGCTCACCGATCCGACGCTGCCCGGCGGGGCGACGGAGCGTTCGGTGCGGGTCGACGCCAACGGACCGGTCGTCACCGAGCAGTCGTTCGCGTGGACGACGCCCGCCGCTCGCGCGGATCTGGTGGCGATCCCGGTGCACGACACGATCGTGCAGCCCTCCATCGACCTCGGCGACCACGTCAAGAGCGGCGACGACGTCACGGTCACCCCGGGCGACATCGGCACCCTGCCGGTCGTCCCCCCGTCGGACCTCCCGGGGGGATCGGTGCCCGGGTCCACGCCGGGCTCGTTGCCCGGTGACGCCGGCGCGGTCCCGCCCGCCAGCGACCCGACCGTGCCGGTCGACCCGACCGTGCCCGACCCGAGCGCCACGACGACCGTCACCCCCGGCCCGGCCGACGCGGTCACGACCACCGTCGGGGCCGTGCCCCCGACCACGGCCGCGCCGGCCGTCGGCCCTGGCGACTGACGGAGGTCGGTGGCTGACCCGGGCGCCGGACTGGCGCGGGCCGGGTGCGCTCCGCGATGGTGAACCCATGACACGAACGGGGTCACTGTGGATCGGGTGATCATCGCCGTGGTGCTGGTGGCCGTCGCCGTCGGCGTCGCCGCGTGGCTGCAGCGCAAGCGGCCGGATGCGCCGACGCAGCCGACCAGTTGGACGGTTCCCTCCCAACTCGATCGCGACGATTTCGTGCGGCCTGACGCGCCCTGGCTCGTCGTCGTGTTCACGTCCGCGACGTGCGCGAGCTGCGGAGGTGTCCACCAGAAGGTGGCCCTGCTCGAGAGCGACACCGTTGCGACGCAGGACGCCGAGGCGGTCGCTGATCGTGCGTTGCACGATCGCTACGGCATCGACGCCGTGCCCACGTTGGTCATCGCCGACGCCGAGGGCATCGTGCGGGCCTCGTTCGTCGGGACCGTCACCGCCGCCGACCTGTGGGCCACGATGGCCGATCTGCGCGAGCCGGGCAGCGTGCCCCCGGGCTGCGACCACGGCCAACCCCCGTCCTGACCGTTCGGCCGGGCCCAACCGTCGCGACCGCGGTTCCCCGAGGGCGGGGATGGCCAGGAAACCCGGATTCTTGGCTTCGTGAGCGCCCCTGGTCCCGACCATGCAACCTGGGCGAGGCGCACCAGGCACGCAGAGGGTCAGGTCGGGAAGTCGTCGGGGTTGAAGGTGCTCGCCGATGGGGAGGACTCGGGGACCGGGAGACCTGACAGATCCGGCGTGCGCGGGATCGTCGGCGTCGTGCCGAGGGACAGCGAGGACCCCATGCGGGCAGTCACGGTGTTGCCGTGGGCCAGCTGGATGAGGCGGGTGACCTCGCTGCCGTCGATGGTCTCGTACTCGAGCAGCGCCCGGGCGACGAGGTCGAGTCCCTTGCGGTTCTCGATGAGGATGCGGCGGCAGTTGTCCTCGGCCTCACGCAGGATGCGCTCGACCTCTTCGTCGATCACACGGGCGGTGTCGTCGGAGTAGTCGCGGGTGTGCATGAGGTCCTCACCGAGGAACACCTGCCCCTGCGAGCCCCAGGCCATCGGCCCGACGCGCTGGGACATGCCCCACTCGCGCACCATCTTGCGGGCCAGCTCGGTCGCGCCCACCAGGTCGTTGTTGGCGCCCGTGGAGAACAGCTCGAACACGAGGGACTCAGCGATGCGGCCCCCCATGCGGATCACCAGCTGATCCTCGATGTAGTTCTGCTGGTAGATGTGCTTCTCCTCGGCCGGGAGCTGCTGGGTGACGCCCAGGGCCATGCCCGACGGGATGATCGTGACCTTGTGGACCGGATCGGCGGTCGGGAGCACGGCGGCCGCGACGGCGTGGCCGGCCTCGTGGTATGCGATCGCTTCCTTCTCCTTGTCGGAGAGCACCATCGATTCGCGTCGCTGACCCATCAGGACCCGATCGCGGGAGTCCTCGAAGTGCTTCATGTGGATCTCGTTGTCGCCGCCGCGCACGGCGAACAGCGCCGCTTCGTTGACGAGGTTGGCGAGATCGGCGCCGCTCATGCCCGGCGTGCCGCGGGCCACGAGATCGAGATCGACGTCGGACGCGATGCGCTTGTGCTTGCAGTGGACCTCGAGGATCTGGCGGCGGTCCTCGAGCTCGGGCAGCGGCACGACGACCTGGCGGTCGAAGCGCCCGGGGCGCAGCAGCGCCGGATCGAGGATGTCGGGTCGGTTGGTGGCGGCCATCATCACGATGCCGGTGGTGACCTCGAAGCCGTCCATCTCGGCGAGCATCTGGTTGAGCGTCTGCTCCCGCTCGTCGTGCCCGCCGCCGAGGCCGGCGCCCCGCTTGCGGCCGATGGAGTCGATCTCGTCCACGAAGATGATCGCGCGGCCCATCTTGCGGGCGGTCTGGAACAGGTCACGCACGCGGCTGGCGCCGACGCCCACGAACATCTCCATGAAGTCGGAGCCGGTGACGGACAGGAACGGCACCCCGGCCTCGCCGGCGACGGCGCGCGCGAGCAGGGTCTTACCGGTGCCGGGCGGGCCGACGAGCAGCACGCCCTTGGGGATGCGCGCCCCGATCTCGGCGAACTTCTCGGGGTACTTCAAGAAGTCGACCACCTCGGTGATCTCCTGCTTGACCCCCTCGTACCCGGCGACGTCGGCAAAGGTCGTGCCCGGGCGCTCGGTCGAGTAGGTCTTGGCCTTGGACCGGCCGATGGACATGATGCCGCCCATCTGCGACGACGCCCGGCGCTGCATCCACACGAACATGCCGATGATCAGGCCGATCGGGAGCAGCAGCGGCAGCAGGGAGGCCCAGATGTTCTCGGTCGGCGTGATGAACTTCACGCCGTGGTCAGCCATGAGGTTGGCGTCGTTGTCCGGTGGCGGCACCGGGCCCGTCGACGTGAACTTCTTGTCACCCTCGAGCAACGTGCCCGAGATGTGGCCGTTGGTGTTGTCGAAGGTGGATTCCTTCACCTGGTTCGCGGAGAGCTTGGCCTTGTAGTCGCCGTAGTCGATCTCGTTGCCCGTGCTGGTGCTCAGGAGGCTCGGGAGGAGCAGCACGCCCAAGATGGCCACCACGAGCACGCCGATCATCCAACGCGGCCAGCCCTGCTCGCCACCGAAGCGGTTGGGTTTGCTGTCGCCGTCGCTTGATCCCGAAGGGGAGGAGTGGTCCGGATCCATGGGGTACAGACTAGAGGACCGTCACCCGAATCCCTGTGCGCGCCGACCAACTCCGGCGCCTCAGGGCGTGACGGCACCGCGCGACGGCGCCGCGAAAAGCAAGAAGGTGATCGACGAGGGGCGGACGAGGGGCGGACGGTCGCCGCCGCCCGGTCAGGAGGCCTGGGCCGAGGTGTCGAACAGCGGGCTGACGATGCGACGCTGGTCGTGCAGCGCCCAGCCCATCGGCACGTTGAGCCCGTCGGCGTGGCGATGGCACAGGTCGTAGGTGGCCGGGTGCGGTCTGTCGGTGGCATCGACCAGCCAGGCAGCTCGCTCGGCGTAGTCGTAGCCGAGCGTGGCCGCTGCGGGCTCGCAGCACCCGGTCCGGTTGCACTGGCGCGTCATGAGCAAAAGGGTACCGAGCGCTCCGGGTGGGGATGGGGATGCTCGGGTCGTCACCACCCCCGCCGCCCGCGTTGGGGGGAGTGGTCCAAAGGGCCTAACGTTGTCGAATGCCAAAACGACCTCCTCAGGGACGCGGTTCGGGGGGACGGGTGACCCCGTCGTCCAAGCCATCGTCGGGCGCCTCCGGCGCGGAGGGGCCCACGGGACGGTCCAAGGAAAAGGGTTCGTCCAAGGCGAGTGGCGCGGGCAAGAGCACCGACTCGTCCACGGGCGCGACGAAGGGCGGGGGCGCGTCGGGCGCAACGCCCTCCGCGGACCCGAGCGGGTCCGCCCGCGCCCGCAAGACGAAGGCTCGGGTGCCCCAGGCATCCGAGGCGGCCAAGGCCAAGCAGGCGAAGCAGACGGCCAAGGCGAAGCAGGGCACGAAGGCGGCGCCCTCCACGACGGCCGCGAAGGCCGATCGCGGCGGGAGAGGCTCGAACGCCCGCACGGGGCGGGACGCCGAGGCCGAACCCGCCGAGAAGCTCACCGGCTGGCGCTCGCTGCTCGGCTCGCCCGATCCCGACTACGTCAAGCCCAAGGACCGACCCCGCCCGTGGTGGGGGATGGGCGACATCGGGGTCTGGTTCCTGGTGTCGCAGATCGCGGCCGGCGTGGCGTACTACGTCGCCGCTGTGGTGGGGAACTACAACCTCAACTGGCCGATCGGCAACGGTGCCCGCCTCGGCGAGGTGGTGGGACGCGTCGGCGTGGGTCAGGCCCCGTCGGTCACCACCACGATCGCCGACATGCCGATCACGCTCACGACCGCGCTGCAGGTCCCCTTGTGGATCGGGTTCATCGGCGGCCCCATCTACGTCGCCTGGCGCAAGGGCACGAGCATCAAGAAGGACTTCGGCTTCTCCATGGAGTGGAAGGACATCCCGCTCGGCCTCGCGGTCGGCGTGTTCACCCAGCTGGCGGTGGTGTGGGCGATCTACAAGGTGCTCTTCATCTTCATCGGCGATCAGGACGTGTCCGCCGCGGCGCGCCAGCTCACCGACAAGGCATCCTCGCCGGCCGAGATCTTCCTGCTCTTCGCGATCGTGGCGTTCGGCGCTCCCGTGGCCGAGGAGCTGTTCTTCCGCGGCCTGAGCCAACGGGCGTTCGCGAAGCGGATCGGTCCGCTGTGGGCGATTCCGGTCTCCGCGGTCTTCTTCGCCTTCGCCCACGGCCAGATCCTGCAGTTCCCCGCCCTGGTCGTGTTCGGGCTCATCTTGGGGTGGATGGCGAACCGCTACGGGCGTCTGGGGCCGAGCATCTGGGCCCACATCGGGTTCAACGCCGTCACCGCG
>JBBQHT010000023.1:0-27608 GCA_038324235.1 Acidimicrobiales bacterium | reverse complement strand
TCAGCTTCGAGGGCAAGTCCAAGCAGTTCGTGCAGTAACCGTGGTGTTCGTGTGGGTCCGGTGGTGACATCGGTCCCTGGTGGAAGGGCCCGGGCTGATGCACGATCAGCTCGGGCCTTCGCCGTTCACCGCGTGGTCGCGGAGTGACCCGCTCAGCCGATCGGGCTGTCCTGTTCCGAGGAGGCCGTCATGACCGCACCCGACGCCAGGTCCAGTCCTCGCTCCCGGCTGCTCATCGCCCTCGCCGCGGGCGTGGTCTGCCTGATGATCATCGGGGCGCTGATCGCCATCATGGCGACGCGGGACGACGACCCGACCCGTTCGGCTACCACCGGGACGGTGGCCGTGCCCCCGACGGTCGTGTCCGGCGCCGGCGCGCCCGCGACCAGCGAACCCGCGACCGCGGGTCCGACAGCGGTGAGCAGCAGCGTTCCGGTCACGGCCACACCCGGTGGGGCCTCCTCGACCACGTCACCGAACGCGACGAGCGGGCCGGTCGGTCTGGGTCAGGTGTGCACGTCGTCGAACCTGGGCCTGGTGCTGCACTACCCGACGGTGTGGTCCACGACACCGACGTGCACGGCCTTCGACCCCGCTCCCATCACGGTGCCCCAAAACTCCGAACTACCCGTCGTCGCGGTGTACGTGACCGCGCTGGAGTCGGACTGGGCCTCCGCCAGGGACGCACTGCTGCACACGCCCCAGGCGTTCGGGACGACCGAGCAGGTCGAGGAGACGACGCTCGGCGGGTGGGACGCCGTGTGTCTCGTGTCCATCGCGGACGGGTTGGGCCAGCTCCCGGCGGACTCGCGGTCGTTCATGTGCGGGGTCGACGTCGATGGCCACCCGGTCATGTTCGTGGCGGCCACCCTGCCCGGCGCCTCCAGCGGGGGCCATGACACGGTCATGCGCGCCATGGTGGCCGCCGCCACGGCGGCCTGAGCCGCCGGGGCCCTTGGTGTCCCCGGACTAGTGGCACAAGAAGTGCTAGAACTTTCGAGAGCCGAGCGCGAGCCGCCCACCAGACCCGCTCGGTCCGCAACCAGGGGGAGCGCGCCATGGCCGATGAACCGATCCAGTACCCGCCCGATCAACCGTTTCCCGGCACCATCGGCCGGACGCTCGAGACCTCGAGCCCGGCGTGGCCCGGCCGTCCGCAGGCTCCCGACGGCGCGCCGAACGTCATGGTCATCGTGCTCGACGACGTCGGCTACGGGCAGCTCTCGGCGTTTGGTGGGTTGTGCGAGACCCCGAACCTGGATCGGCTCGCCGACCGTGGCCTGCGCTACGCCAACTTCCAGACCATGGCGCTGTGCTCCCCGACCCGCGGGTGCCTGCTGACGGGACGGAACCACCACACGCTCGGGTTGTCGGCGATCACCGAGCTGGCGCTGGGCTTCCCCGCGCACAACGCGACGATGGGCTTCGAGCACGGCTTCGTGTCCGAGATGCTCGTGGCACAGGGCTACAACACCTTCGCGGTGGGCAAGTGGCACCTGACCCCTGCACCGGAGACCACGCCGGCCGGGCCGTATGACCGCTGGCCGCTCGGGCGCGGCTTCGAGCGCTACTACGGGTTCCTCGGCGGCGACACCGATCAGTGGCACCCCGACCTCACCTACGACAACCACTCGGTGCGCCAGCCGGCGATGCCCGAGGACGGCTACCACCTCAACGCGGACCTGGCCGACCGGGCGATCGACTTCGTGAAGGACGCGCACACCAACGCGCCCGACAAGCCGTTCTTCCTCTGGTACGCCACGGGCGCGGGACACGCGCCGCACCAGGTGGAGCCGGAGTGGATCGAGCGCTACGCCGGCGCGTTCGACATGGGGTGGGACGAGTACCGCCGCATCGTGTTCGAGCGCCAGCAGGCCCTCGGGCTGCTGCCCCCGGGCACGGAGCTGTCGGTGCGCGATCCCGACGTCGAGGCGTGGGACACGCTGAGCGACGACGCCAAGCGCATGTACACCCGGCAGATGGAGGTGTACGCCGCGTTCTTGAGCCAGACCGATCATCACATCGGCCGCGTGCTCGACTTCCTCGAGGCGATCGGCGAACTGGACAACACGATCGTGGTCGCGGTGTCCGACAACGGCGCCAGCGCGGAAGGCGGCGAGCACGGCACCCGCAACGAAGGCCTGTTCTTCAACCTGGCGCCCGAGACGCTCGAGGACAACCTCGAGGTCATCGACGAGTGGGGCGGCGAGGACACGTTCGCGCACTACTCGTGGGGCTGGACGTGGGCCGGTGACACGCCGTTCCGGCGCTGGAAGCGCGAGACGTACCGCGGCGGCATCACCGATCCGTGCATCGTCTCGTGGCCGGCGGGCATTGCGGCGCGGGGCGAGGTGCGTCACCAGTACGCCCACGCCATCGACCTCGTGCCGACCTTGCTCGAGGTGATCGGGATCGAGGCGCCGAGCCACATCCGGGGCGTCGCCCAGTCCGAGATCCAGGGCACGAGCCTTGCGTACACGTTCACCGAACCCGCCGCTGCCGAGCGGCACACGACGCAGTACTTCGAGATGTTCGGGCACCGCTCGATCTACCACGCGGGCTGGAAGGCGGTCTGCCCGTACCCCGGACCGAGCCTGGCCGAGGGCGCGGAGCGCGGGCACCCGTTCGGGACGTTGCTCACCGAGGCCATCCTCGATCGGCTCGAGGCCGAGGACTGGGAGCTCTACGACCTCGGGACCGATCCGGCCGAGTGCCACGACCTCGCGGCGACCGAGCCTGATCGCCTCGCCGAGATGATCGCGTTGTGGTGGGCCGAGGCGGAGCGCTACGGCGCCCTGCCGATCGCGACGGGTGACATCACCCGCCTGCTGGCCCGACGCCCGTCGGTCGGCAAGTACCGCAAGGTGTTCGAGCTCTATCCCGGCGGCTCACCGATCCCGTTCGCCGTGGCGCCCCGGGTCTACAACCGGCCGCACAGCATCACCGCGCACCTGCACGTGCCCGAGGAGGGGGCCGAAGGCATCCTGCTCACCCACGGCAACCGCCACGGCGGCTACGCGCTGTACGTCGCCGACGGCCGGCTGCACTACGTGCACAACCACCTGGGCCTCGACCGGTTCACGGTGTCGGCGACGACGCCCGTGCCGTCGGGCGAGGTCCGCGTGCGCATGGAGCTGGTCACCACGGGCGGCCCGAACTTCGCCCTCGGCCACGGCAGCCCCGCCGAGGTGCGCCTCTTCGTGGGCGACGAGCAGGTGGGCTTCGGTGCGTTGCCCCACACCGTGCCCAACCTGTTCGGCATCGTCGGTCTGAGCTGCGGGTACGCCGCGTACGACAGCGTCGACCCGCTGGCGTACGTCGCGCCGTTCACGTTCACCGGCACGATCCACAAGGTGGTGCTCGACGTCACCGGCGAGTCCCTCGTGCACCCCGAAGCCGAGATGACCCGCATGATGACCCAGCAGTAGCACCCACCCGCCAACCCGCGCCGAACGTGCGTCCTCGGCGCCGCGGTGGCCCCCACCTGCGTTCTCGGCTCCGTGGTGGCCCCTGTCGGGCCCCGCTCGGCGTCGGTTCGACCGCTAGGTCGTGGCGCGCCGGGCGACGAGGAGGGGGATGACCCGGGTGGTGGCGGCCTGGTACTCGTCGTAGGGCGGGTACAGGGCCGCGGACCGCTCCCACCAGATGGCCTTCTCGTCTCCGGTGACCTCGCGGGCGACGTAGTCGTGGGCCTCGGGGCCGTCCTGGATCACCAGGGCGGTCGGATCGGCGGTGAGGTTGTAGTACCACGACGGGTTCGTCGGCATGCCGCCCTGGGAGGCCACGAGGGCGTACTCGCCATCGTGCTCCACGCGCATGAGGGCCATCTTGCGGACCTTGCCGCTCTTGTTGCCGCGCGTGGTCAACACGATGATCGGCAAGCCGGTGTCCATCAGGGTGTTGGCCTCGCGGCCGCCGGACGCCTCGTAAGCGGCGACCTGCTCCCGGACCCAGTCCCACGCGCTCGGCTCGTACTCTCCATCGATCGGCATCTGCGCAGCGTAGGTGCCCGTCGGGCCGGTCACCAGTGAGACGCCATCCCCATGCGGGAGCATCGCCTTCCCGCGGGCCCTGGGGCGGGCACTGTGGTAGATCAAGCGGACACAGCACGTATCGGGGGATGGCATGGCGGAAGTGCGGACGGGCGACAGCCGATATCAGGCGGACATCACGTGGACCACGCACGGCGTGCCCCACATCTCGGCACCGGACTGGGGGAGCCTCGGCTTCGGGCAGGGGTGGGCGTGCTCGCGGGATCACTTCCCCGCGATCGTCGACCACGTCGTGAAGGTCCGCAGCGAACGGGCCCGGCACCTCGGTCGCGGGGTCGGCGATCAGCACCTCCACACCGATCTCGGCTACCTGGCGCTCGGCATGACCGCGCAGGCCGAGCGCATGGCGGCCGCGCAGCCGCCACCGATCCGGGACCTCGTCGAGGGCTACGCCGCCGGCGTGAACGCCTGGTTCGCCGAGCACGGTCGTGATGGCTTGCCCGACTGGTGCCGTGACGCGACCTGGATCGGTCCGATCGAGCCGCTCGACCTGTGGCGGGTGTACGTCGACCTGGCGATCATGGCCAGCGGTCGCAACCTCGTCGAGTACATCGGCTCCGCCGTGCCGCCGGGCGCCGCCGTGTCCGAACCCGTGCCGCCTCCGCCGCCCGAACCGTTCACCGCCGATCCCGGGCTGGCCTCCAACGCGTGGGCCTTCGGGCGGGCCGCGAGCGCGACCGGGCGAGGGATGGTCATGGCCAACCCCCACTTCCCGTGGTGGGGTGAGGGTCGCTTCTGGGAGTGCCACCTGCGCGTGCCCGGCGAGCTCGACATCTACGGCGCGTCGCTGGTGGGCACGCCGCTCGTGCAGATGGGGTTCAACCGCGACGTCGGATGGGCGCACACCTTCTCGCGGGGCAGCCGGTTCACCGTCTACAAGCTGGATCTGGCCGACGGGCGGCCCACCGCCTACCGCTACGGCGACGAGGTTCGAGACATGAAGCAGTCGGTGCTGCGTGTCGAGGTCCTCGGCGACGACGATGAGATCGGCACGATCGAGCGGACGATGTTCCACTCGCACCACGGCCCGATGCTCAACCTGCCGATGCTCGGGTGGTCCGATGCGATCGGCTTCACGTACCGCGACGCGAACATCGCCAACGACCGCTTCTTCCCCCAGGTCCTCGCGATGGACACCGCCTCGGGCATGGACTCGTTCCAGGACGCGATCGCGACCCACCAGGGCCTGCCCTGGGTGAACACGCTCGCCGCCGATCGCGAGGGCCGGGCGTGGTACGTGGATGCGAGCACCACGCCGAACCTGACCGAGGAGGCGAACGCGATGTTCGTCGACAACCTCGCGAACGACCCGATCACCCAGCTCGCGTACTCGTTGCGGGTCGTGCTGCTGGACGGCTCGGATCCGCGGTTCGAGTGGCAGGACGATCCGGCCGCGCCCGAACCGGGCCTCCTGCCGTTCGCGTCGTTGCCGCAGCTCGAGCGCGACGACCACCTCTTCAACTCGAACGATCCGTACTGGCTCCCGCACGCCGACGTGCAGATCCCGGAGCACTCCCCGATGTGCGGGCTGTACCACGACCGCATCGCGGCCCGGTCCCGCATCAACGCGCTCCTGGCCAGCGGCCGGGGACCGGTCGCGCCATCCGGCGCCGACGGACGGATGACCGCCGACGACGTGCTCGCCTCCGTGCTCGGCAACCACTCCTTGCTCGCCGAGCTCCTGCTCGACGACGTGCTCGGGCGCGTGGGCGACGCGGGTGTCGTGGAGATCGACGGCCGGCCCGCCGACGTCGGCGCCGCCGCCGAGATCCTGGCGGGGTGGGATCGCCGCTTCGACATCGAGTCCGTCGGCGCGATCGTCTGGCGCGAGCTGGTCGCGTCGTTCACCGAAGCGCAGCGCACCGACGCCGGACCCCTCTTCGCCGAGGCCTACGACCCGAACGATCCGGTGCGCACCCCCCGCGGCCTGGCCCCGGCCCCGGCCACCGGGCCGGACCCGCTCGTCGTGGCGCTGGGTCGAGCCATCCACGCCCTCACCACCGCGGGCGTCGCGCTCGACGCACCGCTCGGCACCGTGCAGTACGTGGCGCGTGGTGGACGACGCTGGCCGATCCACGGCGGCTTCGAGGCCGAGGGCATCGCCAACGTGATCGCGCCGGTCGGCACGCTGGCCCGCGCGGACCTTCAGCCCGGACCCGACCTCCCGGATCCGGTGCCCGGCCGCACCGAGGTCACGGGCCTGCGTCACGGCGGGTACCCCGCGGTCTACGGCGTCAGCTTCTTGATGGTGCTGGCCTACACCGACGATGGGCCCGAGGCGCGCGGCCTGCTCGTGTACGGCCAATCCGCGGATCCCGCCTCGCCGCACCACAGCGACCAGCTCGAGGACTTCGCGGCGAAGCGGCTCCGCCCGTTGCTGATCGACGCCGACGCGATCGCCGCGGCGGCCCTCGAGTCGCGCACCGTCACCGGCTGATCGCACCGAGCCTGCCGGCGCACTGTCGTCGCGCCTCGCGACGGGCTACCTTCCGGGCCGGGCCTGCCCGGATGCAGGCGGGCTCGCGATGGAGGGTGGAGCAGTGGACGACCAACGACCCAAGCCTGTGCCGGACCCCGCGCAGCAGCGCGCGCAGGTCGCCGCCACATTCGACCTGGTGGCCTCCACCTACGACGCGGTCGGTGTCGACTTCTTCCAGCCCATCGCGGCAGGCCTGGTCGACGCGCTGGCCCCCGAACCGGGCGAGGTGGCGATCGACATCGGCTGCGGGCGCGGCGCCGTGACCCATCCGGTGGCGTCGGCGGTGGGCCCGACCGGCCGCGTGACCGCGATCGACCTGTCGCCGCGCATGGTGCAGTCGACCGCGCAGGATGTCGCGGCCGCGGGTCTGGCCGGGTTCGTGGACGTCCGGATCGGCGATGCCCAACACCCAGATCTGCCGGCCGGGTCGGCCGACCTGGTGGCGTCCTCGCTGGTGCTGTTCTTCCTGCCCGACCCGGCCGCCGCGGTGCGCGCCTGGCGCGACCTCCTGCGCGACGGCGGTCGCCTCGGGGTGTCGACCTTCGGCGCCACCAACGAGGAGTGGCGAGCGGTGGACGACGTGCTGCGCCCGTTCATGCCGACGGCCGCGGCCGATCCGCGCACGCGCGAAGGCGGCCCCTTCGGATCCGACGCAGCCATGGAGGCGCTGCTGGTCGGTGCGGGCTACGTCGAGGTCCGCACGGTCACCCGCACGGTGCCGGTGCGCTTCGTCGACGCCGACCAGTGGTACGCGTGGTCGATGTCGGTCGGCCAGCGCCGCATGTGGGATGCCGTGCCGCCCGACGAGTTCGACGCCGTGCGCGCCCGCGCGGTTGTCCAGGTCGAGCGCTGTCGCGACGCGCAGGGCCGCATCGGCTTCGATCAGGGCGTGCGCTACACCCTGGGCCGCGTCGAGGCCGAGCGCTAGCGCCCTCGGCTTCGCATCGCCCGCGTCGCGGTCGACGCGGTATCGAAACGCCCGCACCGTGTTGACGAAGCTCGGCCGGCCGGGTCGCAGACCGGTCGTCGGCGGCCATGGCGGTAGGGTCCCGCCATGACCTATCGAGTCGTCGTGTGGGGAACGGGCAACGTCGGCCGGCCGGCCATCCGGGCGGTGGCGGCGCACCGCGATCTCGAGCTCGTCGGTGTCGTCGTCGCGAACCCCGACAAGGTGGGGCGAGACGCCGGCACGCTGGCGGGACTCGATCCGCTCGGCGTGCTGGCGACCGACGACACGAGCATCGCCTTCGCGCCCGATGTGGACGCGGTGGTCTACGCGGCCACCGCCGACACGCGGCCCGAGGAGGCCTACGCCGAGTTGCTGGCCTGCCTGCGCGCCGGGGTCAACGTCGTGTCGACGGCGTTCTACCCGCTGCTGCACCCAGCGAGCGCACCGGCCGAGCTGCTCGATCAGGTCCTCCCGGCGTGCCGCGAGGGGGCGGCGTCGGTGTTCGTGTCCGGCATCGATCCGGGTTGGGCGCTCGACATCCTGCCGGCGTTGATCAGCGGCGTGAGCGCCGGCATCACCGAGGTTCGCGTGCAGGAGATCTTCAACTACGCGCTGTACGACCAACCTGATGTGGTGCGCGACGTCATCGGGTTCGGCGGGCCGATGGACGAGCTGCCGCTGATGCTGCTCGACTTCAGCCTCGACATGGTCTGGGCGCCGATGGTGCGGATCCTCGCCGACCTGCTCGAGGTCGAGCTCGACGGCATCGAGATCCACGTCGAGCGTCGCCCGCTGGAGCGCACCATCGAGGTCCCGGGCATGGGCGCGTTCGCCGCGGGGACGCAGGGCGCGTTTCGGTTCGAGGTGCGCGGGATCGTCGAAGGCGAGGCGCGGCTGGTCGTGGAGCACGTCACCCGCATCGACGACGAGTGCGCACCCGACTGGCAACAGTCGACCCGACCCGGCGGTGAGCACTGGGTCCAGATCACGGGGCACCCGAACCTCGAGGTCTCGGTGCACGGCACCGAGGTGGGCGAGCCGGGTGCGGCGGGCGGCGGCAACGCCACGGCGGCGAACCGGATCGTCAACGCCATCCCGGCGGTATGCGCTGCCGCGCCGGGCCCGTTGAGCCCGCTCGACCTCCCGCCGATAACCGGCGCGGCGCAGCTGGCGCGACGGAGCTGATCCGTGCAGGTCATGGAGCTGGCCGGTCCGGGTCGCGACGGTGAGCCCGGGCGGCTGGAGGCCCGGCACCGACCAGCGCCGGTCGCGGGTCCCGGCGAGGTCGTCGTCGAGGTGCACGCGTGCGCGGTGTGTCGCACGGATCTGCAGATCGTCGACGGCGACCTGCCCGCCCGGCACCTGCCGATCGTGCCCGGTCATCAGGTCGTCGGGCACATCGCATCGCGAGGTTCGGGCGTCGATCCGGCGACTCATCCGATCGGCGCTCGCGTCGGGATCGCGTGGATCGCCTCCACCTGTGGCATCTGCCGCTTCTGCACCACGGCGCGCGAGAACCTCTGCGTCGATGCCGCGTTCACCGGCTGGGACATCGATGGCGGCTACGGCGAGCAGGTCGTCGCCCGCGCCGACTTCACCTATCCCATCCCGCCCAGCTTCGACGATCTGCGCGCGGCGCCGCTGTTGTGCGGGGGCACGATCGGCTACCGCTCGTTGAAGGTGGCCGGCGTCGACCTCCGCGACGCTGCCGGCACGCGGCTGGGCCTGTATGGCTTCGGTGCGTCGGCGACCTGCGTGATCCAGCTGGCGGTGCACGCCGGGTGCGAGGTGTTCGTCGCCACGCGTTCGGAGGCCGAACGGGCGCGGGCCATCGCGCTCGGCGCGGTGTGGGCCGGCGGGTACGCCGACCCGCCGCCCGTGCCGCTCGACGCGGCCATCACGTTCGCGCCGGCGGGCTCGGTCGTGATCGACGCGCTGCGGGCGCTCGACCGGGGCGGGATCGTGGCGGTCAACGCCATCCACCTCGATCACATCCCCGAGTTCGACTACGACCAGCTCTGGCTCGAGCGGTCGCTGCGTTCGGTCGCCAACGTCACGCGCGCCGATGTGGTCGAGTTCCTCGACCTCGCCGCCGCGGTGCCGGTCCAGACCCAGATCGAGGTGTTCGGCCCGGATCAGGCGAACGACGCGCTCACCCGTCTGCGCGACGGCCGGATCTCGGGCTCGGCCGTGCTCCAGTTCGCCTGACCGTTCCCTCCCAGCGGCGCGCCCCCACCGCGACGAGGAACCCGTCAGCCGGTGGCCTTGTCCTGCATCGCGCTCAGCGCCTGGTCGATCCGGGGTGCGATGTCGCTCCTGACCGCCTCGGAGGTCGCGGTCAAGGCGTCCCTGGCCGCGGGTGCGACATCGGACTGCAGCACCTCGGCGAGGTCAGCTACCGCGTCATGCGCCCGTGCGCCCAGGTGCGCGCTGGCGAGCCTCTCACGGCCCTGATCGGCCAGCTCGCGTCCGATGCGCCCCCCGCCGTAGAGGCCGTCGAGCACCACGCCGATCACGGCTCCCGTGCTCGCACCGATGATGAGACCCTTCCAGACGTTCTTCACGACAGACACCTCCGATGAGCGGACGGTGATCCTGTACCCGCTCCGCCGCGGATGAGAACGTGTCGTCGTTCAGCCGAACACGCAGTCGTTCAGGCCGTAGGCGCTCATCGCCGCATCGGAGGCCTTCTGGGCGTCGGCCTGCACCTTCAGGACCGAGGACACCGTCGCCTGGTTGGCGGTGTCGCCGGGTACGTCCGCGACGCTCGCCGCCGCGGCGCCGCTCTCGGCGAGCGCATCGAGGGCGGCCGCGACGGTCGCCTCGTCGCCCGGCGGAGGCGTCAACGCCCGGAGCTGGCCGACCGTGTCGATGATGAGCTCGTTCATCTGGCGCAGGACCTTGGGCAGCGCCTCGGGATCCTTCGCGGTGGAGACCGGCGCGGTCAGCGCCTCGCCCCTCACCTTCATCTGCCGGCAGATCGTGTTGGCTTGCTGCTGGAACGAGGTCTTGGCGCTCGCGGCCGGGGCGCTCCCCGAGCACCCCACGACCCCGAGGGCGATCGCCGCCGCGAGCGCGATGGCCACGGCTGGTCGGCTGGTGCGCATGGACACTCCTGAGAGCACGAGATCGAGGGAGCGGATGGGGGAGCGGGAGGGGAGCAGACGTCGGGGGTGGGGCGATCATCGCGCGCCCGGGGGCGGGTGGCCGGTCGGCCGACGCGTCGACGAGAAGTTCGTGACGCGGCGGCGGACGGTCAGGTGATGGCCAGCGAAGGGCCGGGTGGCGCGGCGAGGGTCGGGACGATGCCGTCCCGACCCTCCGTGCGCCCGCGCCAGGATCAGCCGAGCTTGATGGTGCCGTCCATCTGGATCGAGGCCTTGCCCGGGGCGGCCGGGAGGCCGACCAGCGTGTTGGCCAGGAAGGCCACGAGGCCGGGGCAGGCCCTGGACTTCTTGATGCCCGGGACGGCGAAGTCGTTCGCCACGACGGTGCCGCTGTAGACGCCACCCGAGGCGGTGAAGGTCTTGCCGGTGAGCGAGCCGCTCTTGCCCGTGGTGAGCGTCGGCGCGATCGGCCCGATGTCGCACTTGAAGCCGAGCAAGCTGGCCGACGCCGTGATGCTCGCGGTCAGGCTGATGTCCGCGCTCTTGAGGTCCTTGCTGATCCCCGCGGGACCGGTGACCGGCGCGTTGACGACGATGTTCGCCGGCAGGCTCAGGAAGAGGACCTTCACCGAGACGGGAGCGAAGCTCATGTCAGAGGGCAGGACCGTGGCGACGAGCTTGCCGCCGACCGCGCTGATCGAGCCGCACGCGTCAGCGGCGAGGCCGCTGCCGGTCGCGCTGCCGAGCTTCATCGAGCCGTTGCTGAAGCTCGCGTGGAACGCGGCGAACGCCCCGGCGGGTTTCGTGCAGGTGGTGGCGCTGGCCTCGGCCGCCCCGGTGCCGAGCACCGAGAACAGCAGCGTGCTCGCCAAGAGCACGGTGACCGGGATGCTCGCCCGGCGGGCCGTGCGGCGTCGTGTGGATGTCATGTCAGGTAATCCCCCTTGCAGGTGATGGTCACCGTTGTGCGCCAAGAAGAACTCTGGACCGGTGACCATGCTGGTGAAGCCTCTGCCGTCCGACGGTGAACCGTGACAGTGACAGTGGCGGTGTCAGGGTTAGTGTGCCGGAATACCACGCTACGTGTCAAAGGTCACGTTCCGTAGGCGCGATCTGGGCCAAAAGGCCCAGGTCAGAGGCCCTGACGGGCCATCAGGTTCTGGCACCGAACAACGCAAGAACCCGCGTGCACCTCACTTCTCGGCTCCGTGGGTGCCCCTGTGAGGGCATTGCATCTGCTTCTCGGGCTCCGTGGGTGTCCGTCGAGGTGCCGGGCGATCGTCCGCGCAGAGGGAAGCGGCAGTTCGCGGCCGGCCCGGGCCTGCCGCGCAGTGGCCGGGACGTTGACCGCCGGTGCGCGTTCGCGTGCGGGTTGGATCGGTCAGCCGACGGCCGACAGGTGCGTGGCGGTAAAGCGGCGCGAGCCGCTGGTGCGCCAGCGCTCGAACCGCGACGTGGTCGGCGCCGAGCGGGGTGGCCCGCTTGACGTGCTTCCATCTCAGCGCGGTGTACCCGTCCAGGTCGAGGTCGTCCGAGATCCGATGGATGAGGAGCCAACGGAGCCCGGCGGCCGCGACGAATCCTTCGACGGGGTCCATGCCCCGGATCGTGCGGGTGACGCGGACGGCGTGCCGATCCTCGAAGGCCCGCGCGACGGCGGTCCGCGAGAGCTTCGTCCGGTCGGCCTTGCGGCTCATGGCGTCGCCGGGCCGACAGGCCGATGATGCAGATCGCCGACGACTCGCGTGCACGATCGCCGCACCGTCATGGTCACGCTGGTGTTCGCCCGGTCGCTGTCCGACACCGCGAGGTCATCCACATCTGAACCGTAGACCTGCGACCCGACGAGATGGCGAACGGCGCGGGAACACCGGAACAACTCTTCGGGCACGTCGGCCATCACAGGATCCTGCCCGCCACGTAGCTGGAGGAGGGGCCGCAGCGGAGCCGAGAACGGGTGGGGAGGGGCCGCAGCGGAGCCGAGAACCGAGGGGCTGGTCAGCGGGCGGTGCGGCCGAGGGTGACGGGTTCGGCGGCGGCGGCGGTCTCGGGGGCGCAGCACATGGCGGTCTCGCCCTCGCCGAGGATCTGGTTGGTCAGTTGCTCGGCGTCGCCGGTCTTGACGTACCACTCCCACTTGGCGCCGTCGGGATCGGTCACCCAGGTCTCGACCTTGGTGGCGTAGCAGCAGACGGTGTCGTCGACCCCGGTGGTCGCCACGCCGGTGCCCGACAGGCGGGCTTCGGCGGCGATGACCTCGTCACCGGTCTCGGTCTCGACGCCGAGGTGGTTGATCGTGCCGCCCTCGGCACCCTCGAAGAGGACCAGCTTCAGCGGCGGGTCGGCGATGGCGAAGTTCGCGTAGCCGGGCTTGCGCTTGGCCGGCTCGGTGGCGAAGAGCTTGGAGTAGAACTCGACGGCCTTGTCGAGGTCAGTGACGTTGAGGGCGAGCTGCACACGGGCCATGGGGTGATCCTCCGGGTATGGTGTATTGACGTTGATCGATGTGAGGGTCACTCTACCCATATATCGATAAGTGTCAATACGTTGTCTCGGGGTTTCCGGCGAGCGTGGGATCGAGGTCCGCCATGAGTGACGAGCTGTTCGATGTGTGCTGCGCTCCGGTCACCGCCGCGGTTCTCGACGAGGCGCAGGCCGAGGAGCTCGCCGCGCTGTTCAAGGTGCTGGCGGACCCGGCCCGACTGCGCCTGCTGTCGCTCGTCGCCGCCGCCGAGTCGGGCGAGGCCTGCGCGTGCGATTTGGTCGATCCGGTCGGTCGCTCCCAACCGACGGTGTCGCACCACTTGGCGATGCTCGTCGAAGCCGGTCTGCTGTCCCGGGAGAAGCGCGGCAAGTGGGCCTGGTACCGCGTGGTCCCCGAACGCCTCGAAGGCCTGCGCACCGCCCTGGCGCCGTAGCCACGACATCGCCGCCAGATCGTGTCGCTCGCGCTCGCGCCGGGCGACCCCGCAGGGCAGAGCGAGCTGCGTCAGGTGTCCGTGCTGACCTCGGGGAGCAGCTCGGCGATCAGGGCCTGGACGCGGCGGTCGATCTCGTCGCGGATCGGGCGGACCGCCTCGACGCCCTGGCCGGCCGGATCGTCGAGCTGCCAGTCGAGGTAGCGCGTCCCCGGGTAGAAGGGGCACTCGTCGCCGCAGCCCATCGTGATGACCACGTCGGATGCGTGCACCGCCGCGTTCTCCAGCTTCTTGGGGCGGGCGCCGGAGCCGCGCAGGTCGATGCCGAGCTCGGCCATGGCCGCGACGACGGCCGGGTTGATGTCGTCGGCCGGCGCGGTGCCGGCCGAGCGGACCACGATCTGGTCGCCCGCGTGGTGGGCGAGCAGCGCGGCGGCCATCTGGGAACGGCCGGCGTTGTGGATGCAGACGAACAGCACCTCGGGGCGGGTGTCAGCCATCGGGCTTCTCCGAGTGGTCGTGGGGGTAGAAGAGACGGACGAGGCCGAACGCGATCACCATGCCGATGAGCTGCATCAGGATGAACATCGGGGCCGAGGACGGTGCGATGCCGGCGAACGTGTCGGACAACGTGCGGGCGACGGTGACCGCCGGGTTGGCGAAGCTGGTGGACGAGGTGAACCAGTACGCCCCGCCGATCCACGCCCCGACGGCGAACGGGACGACGTTGGCGCGCCCGGTGCGCACGCAGCCCTGGATCACGAGCAGCAGCGTGACGGTGGCGACGACCTCGGAGAGCCACAGCGCGGGGGAGGAGCGGGTCTTGGTGGAGATGTTCACCGCGTTCAGCTCGAACATGAGGTTGGCGAGCATCGCCCCGAGGCAGCCGCCGATCACCTGCGCGACGATGTAGAGCCCGGTGTCGCGGGTGGTCGTCGTGCCGAGCAACCGGTCGAGCACGGTGACCACGGGGTTGAAGTGCGCGCCGGACACCGCGCCGAACATGAGGATGAGGCCGATCAGGGCCCCGGCCGTCGCGGCGGCGTTCTCGAGCAGCTGCAGGCCGAGGTCACCCGAGGACAGCTTGCTGGCCATGATCCCGGAGCCGATGACGGCCACGATGAGCATCCCGGTGCCGAACGCCTCGGCCGCGAGGCGGCGCACCAGATCCAGGCGCAGCGCGCCGGTGCCGGTCTCGGGCTCGACCGACAGCTCGATGTCCGACGGGTGCAGGTCGTCGCTCACGAGGCCCGCCCCTCGACGGCCGTGAAGGTGCTGATCCGCATGCGCAGTTCGCGCACCGTCGCGTCGAACGCGGCGCGCGTGCCGACGGCGACTGGGTCCGGGACCGACCAGTGCAGCCAGGTGTCGTCAGGCTCGAGGGACTCGTGGGCTTGGTCGCACACGGTGATCACCAGCGCGGGTCGGGCGCGCACATCCGAGAGGGCCTGCGGGACCGCATCCGTCAGGTCGAGGCCGGCCCGCCGGGCGGCCGCGACCGCCCGGGGATCAACACGGGGGGCGGGGTGGGTGCCCGCCGAGGTGGCGGGGTGCCCGGTGGTCGTGCGCCAGAGCGCGGCGGCGAGTTGGGACCGCGCGGAGTTCGCGCGGCACACGAACAGGGCGCGGCCGGTGGCGTGATGGCGGGGGGCGGCGAGGGCCGCGAGCTCCTCGGCGTGCAGGTGCACGTAGCGGCGCCGGCCGTCACCGCTCGATCGGGAACGCTCGATCAGCCCGACCTGCTCGAGCACATCGAGGTGGTGGGCGAGCAGGTTCGACTCCAGCCCGAGGCGGCGCCGCAGCTCGACCGGGGCACGGTCCGAGCCGGTCAACGCATCGACGATGGCCAGTCGGGCGGGGTCGCCCAGCGCTGCGTGGCGCGCGGCCCGGTCGTCGACGCTCAGCGGAGGTTTCACGCGGGCAGTGTTCCACTCGTGTTCAGATGAGTCAATGTCGGTTGAGCGACCGTTGGGCCGCCGTCGCCCGACGCTCGGTGTTCGCGCAAGGTTCACCCGGACGCCTCCGACCATTCGCCTCGAGGTCGCCTGAACCTCGCGGGCTGGTCATCTCGCCGGAGTTGACTCATCGGGGCCGCCGGCGGCGGTGCCCTTTGACCCGCGCGGGAGGACCTATGCCCACACGACCGACGCGACCACCAGCGCATCCTCGCGGCCGGCGGTCCTGGTTCCTCGCCGTGCTCTGCGTGTTGGGCCTGTCCGCCACGACCGGGTTCGGGCCCGCCCCGGTGGCCGGTGCCACGCCGCCGGCGAGGCCGGCCACGCCGGCGACGCCCGCCACATCCGCGGCGCCGGGCGCGCCGGCGGCACCTGCGACAGCCGCGGCGGCGGCCACGCCGGCGGCACCTGCGACAGCGGGATCAAGCGCCACGCGGCCGGGCCGACCCCGAGGTCGCCTCTCGCCCCGCCTCACGTCCCTGGCCACCACCCGGTCCCTCGATCCGGCTGCTCGCGCCGGCGTGGCCGGTGTGCCCGCCTCCGGCCCGGGGAGCCTGATCCCTCGACCCGCGGGTCGCGTCCTGGTCGACGTCCACGTCGCGGACACCTCGCTCGCCACCGTGGCCGCGATCGCCGCAGCCGGCGCCCAGGTCGTGGCCGTCAGCGCAGACACGCGCACGATCACCGCCGAGGTCGCGCCGACGGACCTGGGTGCGTTGAGCAGCGCGGCGCCGGTCAGCTACGTGGCCGAGGTGCTGGCCCCGCAGGTCGGGTCGCGTCGTCAAGGGGCGGCGGGTACGGGCGCGGTCGTGCAGGCCAGCCCGCTGTGCACCGGCGTCGTGAGCGAGGGCGACACCCAACTCAACGCGGCGACCGCGCGAACCACCCTCGCGGTGACGGGCGCCGGTGTCCGGGTCGGGGTCATCTCGGACTCCTACAACTCGCTCGGCGGCGCGTCGACCGACGTCACCGCGGGGGACCTGCCCGGCCCGACCAACACCTGCGGGTACACGACCCCGGTCACGGTGCAGGCTGACATCGGCGCCGGCCTCGGGACCGACGAGGGCCGGGCGATGCTGCAGATCGTGCACGACCTGGCTCCCGCGGCGCCGCTCTCGTTCGCCACCGCGTACGTCGGGGAGGCCGACTTCGCGAACCAGATCCGCAACCTCAAGGTCAACGGGGCCAAGGTCATCGTGGACGACGTCGCCTACCTGGACGAGCCGATGTACCAGGACGGCATCGTGGCCAAGGCCATCAACGACGTCACCGCCGGCGGGACGACGTACCTGACCGCGGCGGGCAACGAGACCACGACCATCGGCGGGAAGGACGTCTCGTCCTACGAGGCGACCGGGGGCTACCGGCCGACGGCATGTCCGGTCGGTGTCGATGCCGGAACCCTCGACTGCCACGACTGGGACCCCGGCGCCGGCGTCGCCAACGGGGACACGATCACGGTGGACAACGGCGGCACGGTGCAGCCGATACTCGGCTGGAACGAGCCCCAGCTCGGTCTGACGACCGACCTCGATCTGTACCTCGTGGACACGGCCACCAACGCGATCGTGCTCAAGGCCGATACCGACAACGTCTTCGGCACGGGCCAGGCGTTCGAGACGCTGGGGTACACGAACCACTCGGGCGTGACCAAGACCTACAAGCTCGTGGTGGCCCGCTACTCGGGCAACCTGCCCCAGTTCAAGATCATCTTCCTGCAACTGTCCGGCGTCACCGCGATCAGCTTCAACACGAACGCCGGTGGTGATCTGTTCGGCCCCTCGTTGTTCGGCCACAGCGCGGCGCAGGCCGCGGTCTCGGTCGCGGCCGTGCCCTACAACGACTCGACGACGGTGGAGCCGTTCTCGTCCACGGGCCCGGCTCGCACGTGCTGGGGACCCGTCAGCGGGGCCATCGCGGCGGCCGGCATCTCACCGTGCCTCATCAAGCAGCCGGACGTGGCTGCGACCGACGGCGCGCAGACGTCGTTCTTCTTCCAGCAGAGCGGGGGTGTCTTCCGGTTCTACGGAACCTCCGCGGCGGCCCCGCACGCCGCCGCGATCGTGGCGCTGCAACGCCAGAAGCAACCCTGCCGGTCGAACACCGAGCTGATCGCCGCGTTGAAGGCGTCCGGTCGACCCGTCGGTGCGTTCGGCGTGCCCAGGGTGGGTTCGGGCCTCGTCGACGCGGTCACGGCCGTGACCGGGTTGGGGACCTGCGTCGCGACGGTCGCCGCGGCCGGTGCCCCGGGGCCGCAGAGCGCCATCGGCGCGGTCCTCGCGGGTGGCGCGAACCAGTACAACATCCCGGCAGTGCCCACGACCCCCTTCACCGTGCCCAACGACTTCGAGTGCCCGACGCTCGCCTACGTGGCCGCGGCGCCCGGGGCGGGCCAGGCCCTCGCCCCCAACGGCTCCGCGGCGGGCCTGAACGCACTCGCGGCCCAGGAATCGGGACCCACGGCACAGCGCGGGTGCATCGACGTCGTCCGCTCGACGCTCCCCCCGCGCACCGTTGCCGGGGGTGACACGGCGACCTTCGAGTACTACGCCTTCGCCTTTGACGCCATCACCTGGGCGAGCCCTAGCCTCCGCGCGCCCGGCACGATCACGGTCCAGCAGCTGCGCGACGTGTTCTCGTGCAAGACCACCAATTGGGATCAGCTCCCAGGAGGCGGCGGCGGGCAGATCAAGCGCTTCATGCCAGCTCCCGGCACGGACCTGTACCAGCTCTTCGTGTCGCGGCTGCTGGGCGGTGTGGCGCCTGCCGTGGGGCGGGGCCCCGACACCTCCACCTACGGGGCGCTCGACCTCGGATGCCCGGCGGTGACCACGGTCGCGGAGAACGCCGGAGCGGACCCGCTCATCACCCAGTCGGCGGACTACCAGTCGGCGATCCTGCCGTACTCGACCGCCGCGTGGATCTACCAGGCCACCAACGCGGCCAACCCGACGCTCGACCGGCGGGGGGCGGCGCGCCTCGGCGGCTTCAAGAACAGCCTCGGCGTCGGCGTGCTGCCGGTGACGTGGTCAGGGCCCGCCAGGCGGTTCTTCATGAACTCGCTCGTCGTGAACGACGCCAACCCGGCGGTCGCCAACCCCGCGGACACCTCGGTCCTCGCCGGCGTCGTGTACGTGTACAACGTGATCGACAACGACCTGACGACCGGGTACTTCACCGCCCGGGACGCCGCCGTCGGCTTCGACGACACCGGCGTCGACAAGAGCCCGCTCTGCAGTGGCGCAAAGGTCTCGACCCTGCTCTCGTGGGGCTACCTTCCCCTGGCGCCGGCCACGTCGCCCGGCGGCAACCCGCTCGTGACCTGCCGCAAGGACCCGATCCCTTGATCCGGTGATGGGCTGGCGATCCGGCGAGGGATCATCGACGCCGCTGAGGATCTCGGCGCGAGTAGGAGACGAGGTGATATGCAGCACGCGAGGCGGGGGAGCGGCGCAGGCGTGCTCGTCCGCGTGACCCTTGCCGCGTTCGGGCTGGTCGCGTGTGGACTGCTGTGGAGCGGCCCTCTCGAGGCCCTCTCGCGCGGGGTGCCTGCGGGTGTCGCCCCCGCGCCCGGGCCGGGCTCACCTGGTCTCGTGTCGGACGAGGAAACCCCAGCTGCGGTGAGCACCGTGGCTTCGCCAGTCCCCGCGGCCGAGATCGTGCCGGTCCCGCTCGATCAGCCCGGGATCACCGCCGCCCCAGCACCGGTGGCCCTCGCCCCGGCGGGTGTTGTGATGCCAGCGCCCGGCGTCGAGCCCCGCGTCGCGCCCGACGTCGATCCCGGCGACGGGGTGGCACTCGGCGCCAACGAGGCGCTGCCTGTCGGTGGCGGGTCGGTCGGCCAGGTCATCACCGTGATCGTCCCGCCCCACGACACCGGGTCCCCCACGACGACGACGACCGCACCGGGGAAGGGGACCTCCGGCGGCGTTTCGCGGGGCGAGCTCGGTTTGGGGCCGAGCGGCTCGACCAGCGCCGGGCGAGGACCTTCGGGGGCCGCCAACGGCGCCTTCCTCCCACCCACCGGTCTGGATCCTTCGACCCTGCGGTTGCTCGTCCTGAGCCTGATCCTCGTGGACCTCGGCTGGTTGTGCACCTCGTTGGCCCGGCGCCGTACGAGGCGCGGGCGCGCCGCCTGACAGACCGTGGACCCGCCGTTCACCCGTCGTTCACTTGCTGTGCATGCATTCATCCAAACTTCCCCATCCGTTTGTTGTCGGTCGGGGCCCCGCCCAGGAGACTTGGCGGGTGATCGGCCCGTGTGCCGTCCCGCGTCGCGCGTGATGCTCGCGGCGGACCGACCGACCTTTGAGCAGCAGGAGCAGGTGGCACCAGGTGGCCAGTGCAGGACCGGATGTCGCAACGCCCGAGGCCTCGGGAGGAGCGGGTCCCCGCGTCCCCCGGCTGGTCCATCAAGAGCCCAGCCAGGCGGACAAATGGTTCAACCGGATCACGTTCGTCGCCGGGCTCACGGTCCTCCTGCTCCTCACGCTCGTCGGCCTCTTCCTCCTCCTGCGCAGCCGCGGCGCGTTCCAGGTCATGGGCTGGGGCTTCTTCACCGAGTCCGACTGGCGCGTCGACACCAACCCGCCCCAGATCGGCGTGCTCGGCTTGTTGCTGGGCACGGTGCTCGTGGCGCTCGTCGCCGTCGCGCTGGCGATCCCCTTCGGCATCTGCGCCGCGCTCTTCATCACCGAGTACTCCTCGCCCAAGGGCCGGCGCTACCTCACGGCTCTCGTGGACCTGCTGGCCGCCATCCCCAGCCTGCTGTTCGGCCTGTGGGGCTTCCTGTACCTGTCCGAGCTCATCGTCCCGCTGTCCCAGTGGCTCACCACGCACTTCGGCTGGATCCCCATCTTCGCCACCGACCCGGGCGCCAAGTTCACCGGCTCGATCTTCATCGCCGGCATCGTGGTGTCGCTGATGACCCTGCCGATCATCGCCTCGGTCGTGCGGGAGGTGTTCGCGCAGACGCCGGCGGGTGAGAAGGAAGCGGCGCTGGCGCTCGGTAGCACCCGCTGGGGCATGATCCGCTCCGTCGTGTTGCCCTACGGCAAGGGCGGCATCATCGGTGGGAGCATGCTCGGCCTGGGCCGGGCACTGGGCGAGACGATCGCGGTGGCGCTGCTGCTGCCCCAGATCCCCGAGGTGTCGGCCAAGATCCTCCAGAACGGCGGCGCCACGGTGTCGGGCTTCATCGCTCAGCGGGCCGGCGGCGATGAGTTCACGGTCTCGGGGCTGATGGCCGCCGGCCTCGTGCTCTTCCTGATCACGCTGGCCACCAACATGATGGCGTCGGTCGTCGTGTCCCGCAGCCGCTCGGGTGCGGGGGTGGATCTGTGACCCCGCCCCAGACCCTCGAACGGGATCGCACGACGTCGACACGGGGGGCCACCGTGATGCCGATCGCGCCGGGCCGCGTCCGGCGCCGACCCCGCGAGTTCACGCCGGCCGACCTCGCCACGTTCGCGGGCTGCCTCGTCAGCGCCATCTGCCTCTGCTGGCTCAGCTCGGCCCGGCTCACCGACGGGCTCGGGCTCTTCGGCTTCATCGTGAGCACCTACGTCGCCTTCGTGGTCCTGTTCGGCATCGTCACGGCGGACCGGCTCGGTCGCCTGGTCGCCACCGACCGGGTCGTGACGGTGCTGGTCACCACCGCCGCAGTCGTGCTGCTGATCCCCCTGGTCTGGCTCATCGGGTACATCGTCGTGCGGGGCGCCTCGGCGCTGCGGTTCAACTTCTTCTTCGAGGACCAGACCGGCATCACGCCGATCCTGCCGGCGACGGCCGGCGGTGGTGCCCATGCCATCGTCGGCACGATCGAGCAGGTCGGCATGGCGTTGCTCTGGTCCCTGCCGCTCGGCCTGGCGGCGGCCGTGTTCCTCAACGAGTCGCGCAGCAAGTGGCGGCGCCCGGTCCGGATCTTCGTCGACGCGATGAGCGGCCTGCCTTCGATCGTGGCCGGCCTGTTCATCTACGCGGTGCTGATCCTGCCCTACGCGCAGACGTACACGCTCTTCAGCTTCAACGGGTTCATGGCGAGCCTGGCCCTCGCCATGATCATGCTGCCCACCGTCACCCGCACGGTCGAGGTGGTGCTCCGCCTCGTGCCCGATGGCTTGCGCGAAGCCAGCCTGGCGTTGGGTGCCTCCCGGGCCCGCACGGTGTGGTCCGTCGTGTTCCCGACCGCTCGCACCGGCATGACCACGGCCGTGGTGCTCGGCATCGCCCGCATCGTCGGCGAGACCGCGCCCCTGCTGTTCACCGCGTTTGGCTACGACCTCATGAACGCCAGCCCCACGAGCGGTTCGCAGGAGAGCCTGCCGCTGTTCGTCTACCGCAACATCCGCAAGCCCGACGTCAACGCCATCGACCGCGGCTTCGCCGGCGCCCTGGTGCTCATGATGATCGTGCTGATCCTGTTCGCCATCGCCCGCTTCATCGGCCGGGACCGCGCCACCGGCAAGAACCGCCGCGCCACCCGACGATCCGTCGTCGCCTCGCCCCCCACCCAGGAGAACCTCGCGTGACCGACCTCGTCACCCGCCCAGGCCCGTCGAGCACCGGGACGAACCCAGCCTCGCCCACCGCCCAGGTGGACCTCATCGGCGGACCGCCCCCGGGCGCCGCCACCCTCGACGCGCGCGATGCCTGTGCGTGGTTCGGCGAGCGCCTCGTCCTCGAGGGCGTGTCTCTCGTGATGCCCGCCGGCCAGGTGACGGCCCTGATCGGACCGTCAGGCTGTGGCAAGTCGACCTTCCTCCGCCTCCTGAACCGGATGCACGAGCTCATCCCCGGCGCGGCCCTCAACGGCGAGATCCTCCTCGACGGCGAGGACATCTACCGACCTGGCACCCGCGCCCAGCAGGTGCGCACCCGCATCGGCATGGTGTTCCAGAAGCCGAACCCCTTCCCGGCGATGAGCATCCGCGACAACGTGCTGTCGGGCCTCAAGCTCGCGCGCATCAAGTGCAACGAGAAGGACCTCCTCGTCGAGCAGTCCCTCGAGCGCGCCGGTCTGTGGCGCGAGGTGCGTGACCGCCTGCACCAGCCCGGCGGCGCGCTCTCCGGTGGCCAGCAGCAGCGGCTGTGCATCGCCCGCTCGCTCGCCGTGCACCCCAACGTGCTCCTGATGGACGAGCCCTGCTCGGCCCTCGACCCGACCTCGACCAACCGCGTCGAGCAGACGATCCACGAGCTGCGGAACCAGGTCACGATCGTCATCGTCACCCACAACATGCAACAAGCCCAACGCGTGTCGGACCGCTGCGCGTTCTTCCTCGCCGCCGAGAACGAGCCCGGCTACGTCGTCGAGCAAGGCCCGACCGAGAAGCTCTTCAGCAACCCCGAGGACAAGCGGACCCTCGACTACGTCCAGGGCCGCTTCGGATGACCCGTCACCTGCACCGCGCCGCATTGGTTGCGGCGGCGCTCGTAGCCGTCTTGGCCGGCCTGCTCGGCCCGGCCACCGCCGCCTCGGCGGCGCCTGCCAACATCAACGGCTCCGGTTCCAGCTACGTCGCGCTCGCCATGCAGCAATGGGTGGCCGATGGCCAGAGCAACGGCCTCAAGGTCAACTACCTGCCGACCGGCTCGCCCGACGGCCTGCAGCAGTACCTCAACTCGCTCATCGACTTCGCCGGCACCGAAGCCGAGTTCAGTGCGCTCGGCGTGAACACCGCCGGCAGCCGCGGCTACCAGTACGTCCCCGACGTCGCCGGCGCCGTCGCGGTCATGTACAACGTCGACGATCGCGCCGGTCGCAAGGTCAACTACCTGCACCTGGGCCGCCGCACGATCGCGCGGATCTTCATGGGCGACATCACCACGTGGGCCGATCCCGCGATCACGGCGGACAACAAGGGCCTGATCCTGCCGGATCAGCCCATCAGCGTCGTGTTCCGCAGCGGCCAATCCGGCACCACCGCCCTGTTCTACGACTTCGTCGCCCACTCCGCGCCCGACGTCTTCGCGTCGTGGGCCGCCCGCAACGGCATCCAGACCGACCGCCGCATCATCTCGCTGCCCCAGGGCTGGGCGCCGAAGGTGCAGGGGTACACGAGCTCGGATCAGATCGCCCAGGGCATCGCCAACGACAGCAGTGGCAAGTGGACGATCGGCTACGACGAGTTCGGTTTTGCCAAGACGTACCACGTGAACACCGCCTGGGTGCAGAACGAGAGCGGGAAGTGGGTGCAGCCCTACGCCAACAACATCTCGGCCGCCCTCGAGAGCGCCACGCTCAACGCCGACTTCAGCCAGGAACTATCCGGCGTCTACACGAGCACGAACGCCCTGACGTACCCGATCTCGGCCTACAGCTACATGGTGACCCAGTGCGCCCCCAGCGCCGGGCGCGCCTCATGTGCGCAGCCCTACACGAACCCCGGGGTCACCGAGACGCTCTCGAAGTGGATGCGGTACATCGCGTGCGAAGGACAGGTGAACATGGCCCGCATCGGGTACTCGCCGCTGCCGCAGAACCTGTCCCAAGAGATGGCCAACTCGATCGGCCGTCTCACCAGCACCCCCCCCGAGACGCTGACCGCAGCCAACTGCGCGAACCCGCGCTTCTCGGGATCCTTCGGCGCGGGCGCGTTCAGCCCGCCTGATCCGTACGAGAAGATCGACTCGCTCGCGGGCAACGGCGCCGGTGGCGGTGGTGGCAGCGGCGGTGGCGGTAGCTCGACCAGTGGTGGCGGAGGGTCTGCCAGCGCGGGCGGTGGCAGCGGTGCGACGGGTAGCTCCGGCGCGGGCGGCGGCGCGAAAGCGGCCGGCGCCAACGGTGGCGCCAAGACCGCGTCGGGTTCGAATGCGACGAGCGGCACGGCGGCGACCGCCGACGGCCAGCCCACCGATGTCGCCGCCACCGACACGGCGGCCACCGAGGACCTCTCGGTCGGCGCCGTGCGCTCGGCCGGCGGTGGGAGCGCGAACTGGCGCAACCCCGCGCCGCTGGCCTACATCCGACCGAGCCCGAGCGAAGCGTCGATGTGGCCGCTGCTCCTGCTGCTCGGGTTGGTGATCCTGCCCCCGACGATCTACGGCGCCATCCGCTCTCGCCGCGAGCGAACCTGACCGGACCGGACGGTGCGTCACCCGCGGCCTGTCTCCGCATGGGCCCGAAGTCAGCAATCAGTTCGTCCGAGGCGAGAGAAGGACCGCGGCGCGGCTCAGCACCGCAGTGCTGCTCGTCGTGGCTCCGTGCTTGGCAGCCGGTCGGCTATCCGTGCCAGGGGTCGATGACGTCGACGCCGGTGTGCTCGAAGTCTCTGATGTTTCGAGTGGCGAGACCGCTGTCGTGGGCCCGGCAGATAGCGGCGATCTGCGCGTCGAAGCCGTCGATGGGCAGCCCGAGTCGGTCGCGGGCGGTGACGATCTTCGCGTAGTGGTCGGCGGCGGTGCCATCGAAGGGGAGGACCTGTTCGGCGAAGGCCTCGAACACGGTTGACGCCGTCGTGCGCAGGAGCTCCTGGCGTTTGCCGCCCGGTAGTCGTTCAATGCCGTACAGGATCTCGGCGAGGGTCACCGACGTCGTGTAGAGATCACCGGTGGATTGGGTCACAACCCAGCTCGCAACCGACGTGTCGGGCCGTGGCTTCATGAGTTCGGACACGACGTTCGTGTCGAGGATGATCATGCGGAGAAGTCCGCGGCGCGCACGGGCGTGGACCGCTCGGGAAGCTCGAGGTCGATGCCGCCGACATCACGAAAGCGATCCAGCAGGGTGGCGAAAAGCCCGTCGGCCTCGTCGGGCTCGCGGACGGCGTCCGTGAGGATGGCGCGGATCTCGGACTCCATGGATCGGCCGTGGGCCGCGGCACGAACGCGGAGCCGTTCCCTCACCCGATCGTCCAGGTTCCGGATACTCACTGCAGCCATCACGACCACCTCCAGTGCTAGCAATGCTAGCAGTGCGGGGACGCATCGCGTCGTCGTCGTGCTGGCGTGGAAGCCACACCAACAGTTCATGAACATCGTGAAGACGTCTACCCGTACAGCCACGGTCGCTCATCACGTTCATTGATCGGCACCCCGCCACCGGCGTCAGGCTGCCAGGCGGTTGTTGGCGCAGGTGGGTTCATCGGGGCGCGTCGGTGCGCAGGGGAGCGCGCCACCCTCCGGCCGTCTCGCTGCGAGCAAACCGTTCACTTCTCTTCAGACGGAGTTTGGGAACCGGAACCCCTCTGATTCACCTTCGCATGCGTGAATCAGGGAGGTCACCGGGACGGGTCTCGCACCTGGCCGCGGGACCTGCTGGAAAACCCCTTCTTGCGTCCCTATGAAAGGACATTGTTGCTGTGAGTCTCTCTCTTCGTCAGCGAACCCTTCGGGTTGGCCTGTCGCTCGGTGCTGCTGCGGGCATCGTTGCCTTCGCCGTGCCGTCGCCGGTCCAGGCCGACACGCTCCCCATCCAGATCACCGCCGCCGGCTCGGACACCACCGAGCTCTTGATGGACCAGATCCTCAACGGGGCGAACCAGACCAACATCCACTCCCAGGATCCCGCCATCACGTTCAGCTACACGGTTCCCGCCGATGATCGCTGCGGTGTCGCCACGTACAAGAGCCCGACCGCGGTCGCGCCGGACTTCGTCGCCCCGCAGGGTTCGGGTGCTGGGCGCAACGCGGTCAAGAACTCGATCGCCGGCACCTTCCCCGACGCCACGGTCGGCGCGGGCAAGGGCTGCGTCGACATCGCCCGCTCATCGGCCGACCCGCGGCAGACCGCCGGCGGTGACCTGATCAGCTTCGAGTACTACGCCTTCGCCCTGGACATGGTCACGTGGGCCAGCCCCAGCCTGAACGCGCCGGGCACGCTGACCAACCAGCAGATCAAGGACATCTACTCCTGCAAGATCACCAACTGGGCGCAGCTCCCGGGCGGCGGCAGCGGCGCGATCAAGCGCTACTACCCGAGCCTCAGCTCCGGTACGGGTACCACCTTCACCAACAAGGTGCTCGGCGGCGCGGCTCCGGCGGCGGCTCGCGCCATCGACACCGCCACCTTCGGCTCGCTCGATCTCGGCTGTTCTGCGGTTGTGACGATCGTCGAGAACCACGGCAACGACCCGTTGCTGCTCGGCGCTGACTACCAGAACGCGATCGTGCCCTACTCCTCTGCCAAGTACTCCTACCAGGCGAACAACTCCGCCAACCCGACCATTGACATCCGTGCCGGTGTTCGTCTGGGCGGCTTCACCAACACCAACCAGGCCAGCCCGGCCAACCCGAGCAACCCGATCACGTGGGATGCCACGGCCGCGGGCACCAACGGCAGCACCTACCCCGTGACGTGGAACGCCGGCTCCAAGAAGTTCTTCTTGAACAGCGCCGTCGTCAACGACACCAACGAGGGCTCGCCCACGCCCACCTACCCGGGCGTGCGGTTCGTCTACAACGTCATCGACCAGAACTCGCCGAGCTACACCACCGCCGCGGGCCTGGTGGCCTACGACATCTCTGGTGCAACCACCGCCAAGTCGCCGCTCTGCGCCGGCTCGAAGTCGTCGGTCATCCTGTCGCAGGGGTTCTTGCCCATCGCGGCGAGCACCCAGAACGGCAACCCCGGCGTCACCTGCCGCCTGAAGCTCGAGACCAGCTGATCCGGCCGTCCCGTCGCCGAGCCGCCTTCCGCCTGCTGACGCAGGTCTGGTGAAGGGCTGCTGGGCGGCGAAAGGCCACCGAGCAGTGTCCGTGTGGGGGTCGTCGCCGGCCCCCACACGGAGACCTCGATCGGGAGTCCGATCGGACGCCCGATCGCACGTACCAAAGCAGCTACCCAGTAGCGCAGTCAGAAACGCAAGTTCCCGCCGTTTCAAAACACCTCTCTTAGGAGCATCCCTTGCGAAAGCTTTCCCCCATTCGTCGCGGCCGTGCAGCCGCCCTTGGCGTGGCCCTTGTGTCCGTCGCGGGTGCTGCCCTGCCGCTCCTGGCGCCCACCGCGGCGTCGGCCCTGACCGGCACCACCGGTCCGGTGAGCGTGGACGTCTCGCCGACGGCCGGTCTCACCAACGGGCAGAGCATCACCGTCACCGGTACCGGTACCGGTGGCAGCCAGCTGTACGAGATCGCCGTGCACATCTGTGCGCCCGGCTCGGGCATCACCAACGACTTCGACTTCAGCTTCGCCGGCCCGTTCTGCGTG
>JBBQHT010000022.1:0-27882 GCA_038324235.1 Acidimicrobiales bacterium | reverse complement strand
CGCAGGCGCCAGGCGCAGAAGATGGCGAGCTGGGTCGAGGCGGGACCGGGGAGCAGGTTGGTGGCCGCGATGCCGTCCTCGAAGTCGCGGGCGCTGAGCCAGCCCCGCTCGTCGATGCAGAGCCTGCGCAGCAGGGCGATGTGGGTCGGGGGGCCACCGAAGCCGATCACGCCGATGCGGCCCCACTCCCGCACGATCGTGCCCAGGCCCACCCGGGTGGCCGCGTCCTGGGTCATCGTCGGGTCCCGGGCACGGCGCCATCGTTAGCGCACGGGGTCGTCCCGATCCAGTGCGAAACGCGTTCGTTGCAGTTGGTTGCCGACCAGGGCGGCGCCAGGCTGCAAAGAACGCGGGTGGCCTGGGGCTTACGGCGCGGCGACGACCGACCGGAGGAAGCCGTTGCCGGCGTAGCGGGCCTCGAACAAGGCGGGTGGGCCGTCGGCCCCGAAGATGATCGTGGGCGAGTAGCCGGGAGGGCTGAAGCCGACCGGTCCCACGGACTGACCTTCGACGAGGAGGTCGCCGCCGGCGGCCACGGCGAGCGAGAGCACGGCCGCGACCCCGTTGGTGGTGTTGCGGCGGTGGATGAGCCGCACCCAGGCCGCCGTGCCCGTGCTGGGATCGATCCGCGCGACGAACGCGTCGTAGCCGTTCGGGGAGGCGATGAACGAGGTCGATCCCACGGTGGCGCGTCCGAACCACGAGCCGCTGACGTAGAGCGTGCCGCCCCCGATGGTGACGTGCTCACCCGAGCCCATGGCGGCCCCGGCGGCGATCGGGGTCACCCACCGCAACGCACCGCCGGGCGTGTAGCTCGCGAGGAACCCGTCGTAGTACCCGGCGCTCGTGATCGTGGTGGCCGTCGGCGGATCGCCGAAGGTCGCGGTCTGGGTGAAGAGACCGGTCACGTAGCTGTTGCCGAACCCGTCGAGCGCGACGTCGCCCGGTTGATCCGTGCCCGGACCGCTGTCGCTGCGGGCGAACTCGATGTGCCCGTCGTTGCCGACGAAGCGCACGAGGAAGGCGTCGATCGTGCCCTTCGCCGGGAGCACCCGGTCACCGAACGGGGTGCTGATGCGGGTCGCCCCGACCACCGAGCCGGTGACCACGACCGACCCGCCCGGGGTGACGGCGAAGCCGCCGTAGCTGCCGCCCTGGTAGCTCGCGATGCGGTGCACCCAGCGCAGCGCGCCGCCGGAGGTGTACGACGCCACGAAGACGCTGAAGTTGCCGTATGCCGTCAGGGTGCCGCCCGGTCCCGGACCGAACGCGACCGTGCCCGAGAACTGACCCAGGTCGTAGCGGTTGCCCGCCGCGTCGAACAGCTCGCGGTGGGCCGGCTCGCCGGGCGTGACCGCGCCCGCGTCGGGCACGCCCACGGCGACGACGAAGACGAGTGTGAGGGTCAGCACGGCGACCGCCAGCGCAGCGCCGCGGCGCGGTCCCCGCGATCGGCGCCGGGTCGCCACTGCTCGATCCACCCGTTGCTGACTCACATCGTCGACCACGTCGATCACCCCCCGAGGTTCCGCATGGTACTTCCCGCGACCGACCGAGGTGCCCGGTACAGTCACGGGTCCATGGACGCGAGACCAGGCGGACGCCCGGCGTCGCACGTGCCCCAGGCGCCCACGCTGCCCCCCGCCGAGGGGCACGACCGCGCCTCGGCCTTCGATGTGGCCGAGCTGTACCGCGGCCCGGTCGCCGACGCGGCGCCGGTCGACGAGGTGCCGCTCGACGAGAAGCTGCGCCAGGCCTACTTCTGGATCGTGAACCAGGCGATCATCTCGACCCACTACGACATCGAGTACCAGCAGGGTCCGAGTCCGTGGTTCCCCTTCGGGGACACCAAGACCGTCGTCGGGCTCCCGTCCGGGCAGAGCTACTCGAGCTTCGTGCTGCTGCCGCTGCTCACGTTCGCGACGCGCCGGCGCTGCCTGTTCGTGGGCGGGCCGGGTCGCGGCAAGACGGCGAGCGCGGTGCTGATGGGAGTGCTCGCCGGCTACTCGGTGCGCGACGTGCGCCGGGCCATGCAGCACGGCCACCCGCAGATGACGATCGCCGACCTGCTCGGCAGCCCGCTCCCGGCGGACCTGCTCAAGGCGACGTCCACCGACGACATCCGCATCGGGTGGCGCTCGTGGTTGTCGATGCGGGTGCGCATCATCGACGAGTACAACCGCATCCCGACCCGCACGCAGTCGGCCCTGCTCACGGTGCTCGGGGACAACTACGCCGAGATGTACGACCAGATCCTCGAGTGTCCGGAGGCCGCGTGGTTCCTCACCGCCAACGACGACGGGGGCGGGGGCACCTACCCGGTGATCGAGGCGCTGCGCGACCGCATCGATGTCGTGGTGCAGGCCCTCGCGTTCAACAACCGCTTCCTGTCCGAGCTGGTCGACCGGGTCGAGCAGGGCTACCGACCCGAAGAGGTCGTGCCGCCCCAGATCGTGTTCACGCCCGACGAGCTCGACCGCATGCACGCCGCGATCCTCGCCGTGGCGCTGCCGCCCGAGGTGCGCCGTCGCCTCGAGCACTTCGCCTCGCAGTTCGAGTTCTTCGAGCCGGCTGCGGTGCAGCTCGAGTACATGACCAAGGACACCGCGCGCCTCGCCGGGGCGGACCTGCACCTGCTCGCCGCCGCCGAGACCGGGCGCGACCGCCTGGCCGATGTCGGCGCACAGACGACCAACGGCTTGTCGGTGCGTTCGCTCCAGACGTTGATCGTCTACGCCAAGGCGCTCGCGTTCTTCCGGGGCCAGCCCGTCGTCGGCCTCGACGACCTGCGCCAGGTGCTGCCCTTCGTGCTGCACGACAAGTTGACGCCGGATCTCGACGCGCCGTTCTTCGAGGCGGACGGCAACCAGGCCTTGCGTGTGGATCGCATCGGGTGGATCCGCCGGCTCTTCGATCTGTCCTGCGGCGAGTACGACCGGCTCGACCTCGACCGTGACGACCCTGTGGCCGTGATGCTCGCCGAGTTCCGCGGCGGGCTGGAGGGGGTGACCGAGGCCGAGGCCCGCACCCGGCTCGAGCGCATCGAGCGTTTGCTCGGCGGCTGGAGCACCGGCCGCAAGCTCTACGGCACGGTCTACGACGACATCCTCGTGCTCAAGTACCTCCACCAGCGCTACACGAACTACCTCGCGTGGTTGCGATGGCAGCGCTGATCACGGGCGCGTTCGCCGCGGCGCTCGAAGCCAACCGCGACGCGTGCAACCAGCGGATCGCCGAGGTCGTGCGCACGGTGCCGTCCTTCGACGCGCGGGCGCTCAGCGCCGACCTGCGCGACGTGGTCGCCCCGATCGTGGACGTGGTCGATCGCGCCGGCCACGGCTTCACCACCCAGGTGGCGATGACCTTGTTCGGGATCACCGTCGACCTGCACGCGACCGGTCGCTTCGAGCCGGTCATCGCCGAGGGGTGGACCCGCGTGCTGCCCGTGCTGGCTGGACCGCTGGCGGCAGATCCGCCCGGCGTCGTCGGGCCGCTGACCAACGCGCTGGCCTACCTGTCGGCGCACCCGGGTGCCCGGGCGCAGGACTGGATCGACCGCGTGGTCGCCGTGATCGCCACCGGCGCGGCGATCGATGTGGTGTGGCGCGCCGGGCAGGTGGCCGCGTGGCGGTGCGGCGTGGCCGAGCACCGCGACGGCGCGCTGGCGATCGCCGCGACGCTGGACCCCGCCGTGCTCGACGCGGTCCTCGGGGCCTCGCCGGCGGACCTGGTGCGCCTGGCGGCCGATCCGTGGTTCGATCCGGCGGATGCGTCCGCCTCGGCCTCCCGACCGGCGTCGCTGCTGGTCGGGGGGTTCCGGGGCTTCGGCGGTCCGTTCGTGCGGCCACCGGTCGTCACGCTGGAGGGCGCCAGGGTCGTGGCCGACGACGGCGACGAGCGGTGGTACGTCCTCGCCGACGCGTTCGGCTCCGCGGTGGTCCGGGCGGGCGCCGAGTCGGGACGGGCTGCCCCCGCCAGGTCCGACCCGGGCGTGGCGTCGGGAACGGGGGCGGCGACGACCATCCCGGCCGCGCTGGCCGGCGTCACCGAGATCACCAGCTGGGTCGCGGTGCCGGGCGCCCTCGTCGCGACCTCGGCGCTGTCCCATGCCATCGCCTTCGTGAAGGTCACCCCGTGACCGACCTTCGTGACCTCGAGGCCCTGCGCGATCGTTGGGCGGCGAGCTGGGGCGAGGCGCTCGCGCTGTGGAGCCCGTTCACCCGACTCCGACCCCCGGTGTGGTGCCTCACCGAGGCCGACGAGCAACGAGAGGGCCTCACCGGCAGCTTCGCCATGATCCGGCTCCGAGATCAGACCGTCGTCATCGGTCTGCGCCAGATCGCCCCGGCGCTCGGTTCGTTCCCGCTCGAGATCCTCGGCCACGAGATCGGCCACCACATCTTGTGCCCGGCCGATCTCGCGGACAACGCCCGCCTGTTGGCCCGCGTCCGCCGGGCGCTCCCCACCGTCGAGGGGCAGGCCCCCATGGTGGGCAACCTGTTCGCCGATGCGCTCATCAACGATCGCCTCCAGCGCAGCCGGGGCCTGAACATGGCCGGCGTGTATGCGGCGCTCGATCCGTCGCCCGACCGGTTCTGGACCTTCTACCTGCGCCTGTACGAGATCCTCTGGGCCCTGCCGACCGCGTCCCTCGCGGCGGGGGAGATCGACGCCCCGCTCGAGGGGGATGCCCAGCTCGGGGCGCGGGTGATCCGCAGCTTCGCCGGCCGGTGGCTCGACGGGGCCGGGCGCTTCGCGGCGCTGTGCCTGCCGTACCTGCTGGACGAGCGCGGGGCGCAGGACCCGAGCGACTGGGCGGTGTGGCAGGACGCCACCGCCGCCGGCGCGGGTGGGTTCCCCGATGGCCTCACCGCCCTGGATCCCGGTGAGGACGACATCGTGCACCCCGCGCTCGAACCGGCCACGCACGACCCGACCGAGCCCGCCCCGGGGGCCCCGGTCGGCGGCGCCGGGCAGTTCCGCGAGCCCTTCGAGTATGGCCAGCTGCTGGCGGCCGCCGGGGTGGACCTCGACGAGCACGAGGTCACGGCGCGCTACTACCGCGAGCGCGCCGTGGGTCACCTCATCCCGTTCCCCACGCGTCCGGCGCCGGTGGTGCTCGACCCGCTGCCCGAGGGCGTCGAGCCGTGGGATGTCGGCTCGCCGCTCGCCGAGCTGGACTGGATCGAGACGGCGCTGCGGAGCCCGGTGGTGATCCCGGGGCTCACGACCGTGCGGCGGTCGTGGGGGACCAGCGCCGGTGCCGATCCCGCCGTGGTGCCCGTCGACCTCGACATCTACATCGACTCGTCCGCCTCGATGCCCGATCCCGGCACCTACGTGAGCTACCTGGCGCTGGCCGGCACGATTGTGGCGCTCTCGGCGCTCCGTGCCGGAGCCCGGGTGCAGGCCACGCTGTGGAGCGGCACCCGCGAGTTCACGACCACCAACGGCTTCGTGCGCGACGAGCGCGCGGTGTTGCGGGTGGTGACCGGCTTCATCGGTGGCTCGACGGCGTTCCCGATCCACATCACGCGCGACACCTACGCGGCGCGGCCGGCGGACGCGCCGCCGGCCCATGTCCTCGTCGTGTCCGACGACGGGGTCACGACCATGTTCGACCCCGACGAGCGCGGCCGCGACGGCCGGGACGTGATGAACCACGCGCTGGCCCGGGCCGGCGGCGGCGCCACGATGGTGCTCAACCTGTGGCGCCCGATCGAGAGCGACCCGCAACTGGTCACCGCACAGGCCGACGGGTGGGACATCCACGTGGTCCACGACTGGGCCGACCTCGTGGCCTTCGCCCGGGCGTTCAGCCGGCGGACCTACGCGGCGGGGCCGACGCCGGCGGGGGATCGGCCGTGACGGGGTCAGGGGAGACCGAAGGACCCGCGATCAGCGCGCTGGTTCGGCGCCTGCTCGACACGCCCGGCGACTTTCTGGCCGAGCCCCGCCTGGGGTCGGCGGGGACCGTCGTCACCGAAGCGGTGGTGGCGGACCTGCTGCGCGACCTACGAGCACCCGACCTGGCCACGCTCCCCGCGGACTGGTCCATCGTGTTCCGCGTGCAGGACACCCCTGCGCACCGGCGGTGGCTGCGCGCCGTGCTGATCACGGCGTGGCTCCTGCACGATCCCTGGTTCGTGGGGCGCGTGCGGGCCCCGGCCGTGCGCGACCTGCTCTGCACCGGCATCGCGGAGATCGCCGCGTTCGTCGACCCCCCGCTGCTCGTCACCGATCCCGACCGGCGCGAAGAACTGGCGCGCCGCTGCCTCGCGCTCCTCGAGCTCGTCCCGGCCGGCGAGACGCCGGCTCAGGCCGCCGACCGCCTGACCACCCTCGACTCGGCCGAGCAGGCCCGGGTGATCGCCGCGTCCCGCTACGCCGAGGAAAGGGCCGAAGCGGTGCGCCAGGCGATGCACGACCAGGCCGCCGCCGAAGCTGCCGCGAAGGCCTCCCGTGAGTAGCCCGCCGCCGATCGTGCCCCGGCCCCGGCCCGGACCGCCCCTGACCGAGGCGCGCCGCCGCCCGCTCATCGACGCCGACGGGCACGAACTGCTCAGCTCCCTGCTCGAGCACGAGCACGCGCCTCGGTACAACCACACGTGCGGGGACCGCCTCACCGCGGCCGGCCTCGCCGCCGTGCGCGCCTTCGACATCGAGAGCGCGACGGCGGTGCCGTCGGGGCCAGGGGTACCGGCGTGGGCGGTGGCCTTCGCCGCCACCGTCACCCGCACCGTGCCGACCTACCGCCGCCACGGCGCGCCGCCCGCCCGTTTCGAGGACCTGCCCACGACGTCGCGGGCCGACCTCGTGGCGGCGCCGTGGTCCTTCGTGCCCGACGATCACCCGCTCGACGACATGGTCGTGTTCACCACCACCGGGACGACCGACGGCCAGGTGGCCTACATCGCGTCCACACCGGAGGCGACCGCGTCCTACGCGGTGCTGCTGCGCGCGGCGCTGCGCACCCGTGGGCTCAGCCTCGACGGCGGGCCGGGCACCACCTCGGTGGCGCAGGTCTGCTGGCAACGCCGCACGTACACGTACGCGAGCGTCTCGTCGTTCCTCGGGCAGGCCGCGATCCTGAAGCTCAACCTCAACCCCGCCGACTGGCGCGTGCCCACCGACGTCGTGGCGTTCCTCGATGCCGTCGACCCGGAAGTCGTCACCGGAGACCCGGTGGCCTTCGCCCACCTCGCGACCCTCCCCACGACGATGCGTCCCAAGGCGTTGCTGTCCACCGCCATGACCCTGCTCCCCGCGCTGCAGGTCGACCTCGAGGCGCGCTTCGGGTGCCCGGTGATCGACATCTACGGCATGAACGAGGCTGGTCCGATCGCCGCTGCGCTTCCCGATGGGGCCGGGCACGTGGTGCTCCAGCCGCGGCTGTACGTCGAGGTGCTCGATCCGCACGGGCGTCCATGTCCTCCGGGCGAACGCGGCGAGATCACCCTGACGGGTGGCTTCAACCCGGCGTTGCCGTTGCTGCGCTACCGCACGGGTGACCACGGCGCGATGGTCTGGCGCGGAGCCCAACCGGTGCTCGTCGGGCTCGAGGGACGCGCGCCGGTCTCGTTCGCCGCGATCGACGGACGAGCGGTCAACACCATCGACGTCACGGTCGCGTTGGGCCGGTTCTCCCTCGCCCGGTTCACGCTGCACCAGGACGCCGACCTGGCGCTGCGCCTGGGCGTGGACACCCCCGGTGGCGACCACGGCGACCCCGACGACCTTCCCGATGCGGCGACCCGCGACGCAATGACCGCCACGCTGCACGAGCTCTTCGGTCCGGTGCCCGTCACGATCAGGGCACTCGCCGGTGAGCCCGACCAGGTCATCTACTCGTCGTCGGCATCGCTCCCTGCAGGGCGTTGAGGGTCTGGGCGTAACCCTGGCACACGTCGGTGAGCAGGTCGGTCAGCGCCGCACCGGCGGCCAGCACGGTGCGCCGCGCCGGCGCGGGCAGATCGGCGACGGCGAGGCCCGTCGGGGCGAACACGGCGGCGTTGCGAGCCCACACCGCCGCGGAGAAAACGAGCGCGTCGGTGCCCGGAAGGCCGCACCGCACCGACGGATCCACGAACGGCAGCAGGTACGGGGCGCGTCCGAGGTCGCCGTCGGGCAGGGCGAGCACCAGCCCGCCGTCGTCGCTGCCGAGGAGGAAGTCCCGGCTGTCGGCGATGTCCACGTCGCGGCCGCGCCGGGCATCGACGGCGAACACGACCTCGTCGACGATCACCTCGGCCGGCAGGTGCGCGCGGACGAAGGCCTCGGTCGAGCCGGTGGCGCGGTCGTCGTCGAGCAGGCGCCACGGCCCGGGTGCGAGTGCGGCGAACTGCGTGGCGAGAGGCGGATGGCCCGGCCGGGCCGCGTGGCCCAGCGGGCGGTAGCCCCCCAGATCGAACACGCGGCTGATCGCGAGATCGGCATCGCCCCGCACGAGCGGATCGAGGCTCAGGGTGCGCCGGCCCGTTCGCGGCGCGGCGGCCGGGTCGCCTGGCTCGAGCGCCCGGCCGCTCACGGGCAGGTGATGGGCGAGCTCGGTGAGCAGGTCCTGTTGGAACTGGGCCCACGTGGCGGCGGGCAGGCCGAGGGTGCGCACCGCCCGGGTGTCCTCGAGGCGCACGAGCAGCTGCGGTGCCGTGGTCGACCACTCGACGGGGCGCAGCGCGCTGGACGCGAGGTCGGCGGCACCGGGCGCCCACAGGATCCGACCATCGGTCGGGATCCGGTCGTCGGTGCGCCAGCGCGCCACCGTCGCCTCCGAGCCCGGCCGGTCGACCACGATGCACCGCCCGTGCGGTGCGAACGCGAGCGCGAAGCGGGCGTTGTCGCCGCCCGCCACGAAGGCGACCTCGATGTCGGGTCGGATCTGGGCCCGCAGGTACGCCTGGAGCCGGGCCGTGACATCGGTGAAGTTGACCGCCACCCGGCGGGCGAGCGCCTCCCACGGGTCGATCGAGAGCCAGTCGCGGGCCGGGTCGTCGGCGCACCCGTCGGCTTGCACCGCGGCCTCGGCCCGCGCGAGTCGTTGCGAGACGCCGATCGGAACCGCCCCGCACTTTCTCGCGATGTACTCGTCGTGGGCAGGGGACAGATAGCCGCCCACGACCCACCACCCGGCGGCTGCCGCGCGCTCGCGTGCGGCGCGCATCATGGCGAGGTGGCCGTCGTGCACCGGGAAGAAGCCGCCGGTGCTCAGGAGGACGACGGGTGGGCCCGAAGCGGCTCCCCGACCGGCGGGCAGGGCGTCGCGGACGACGGCGGTGGGGGTGCACAACCAGTGGACGTCATCGAGCGGCGCGTCCTCGGGATCGGTGTCCTCGAAGAACCCGGCCTCGTGCACGGCCGCCGCGCCCCACCGGGCGTGCACCGCGCGCAGGTACGGGTCGCGCCCGATCTTCGGGTTCACGGCAGCATCCGCCCGTCGGGCACCGCTTCGTACACGATGTCGGCGCGCACGATGATCCGCGGTCCGGTGCCGCCCCAGCGTTGCACGTCGTGGCAGGTGCGGTGCGGGAACACGAGCACCGCGCCCCGCTCGGGCCGGATCGCGAGCCGCACCTCGTCCTCGGCCGCGTCTCGGTCCCAATCGTCGTGGTCACGCGCCCAGACCGGCACGTGCTCCTGCCCGTCGACGAGCAGGCGCGTCGACCCGCCCTCGTGTGGCGCCGCGTCGGTCAGGAAGAAGACCGCAGAGAGCAGGGTGCGCCGGCCGTCGCCGTGGTCGAAGCCCGCGTCGTAGTGGCCCCGGTGGCGCCCGCCGGTCTCGTAGCGCATGAAGCGCAGCAGCGGGCTGAGCCCGACGAGGCGCCAGGTCCGGTGCCCGGCCCGGGTGGCGGTGGCGAAGCCGTCGGTCGCGTCGAGGGGCCCGAGAAAGCACACGGCGGGCACTGCCGGCGCGAGGCGGGTCCACAGGTCGCCGGCGAGCTCGCGGGACCACGCCGTCGCCCGGACGGACCCGAGGTCCTCGCAGTCGGTGCGGCCGGACACGCCGACCGGCTCGGGCGCGGCGGTCGTGGTCATCGCGGTGACGAGCATGTCGCAGTCGCGCGCGGTCAGCACATCGTGCGCGAGGAGCACCCCAGCCGCGAGCTCGTCGACGCGGGGGAGCGGCCCGCGCCCGCCGTGCGGGCCGCACGGATCGAGGGTCACGACGGGGGGGCCCCACGCGCCGGGCACGGGTCCCTCGGGTCGGCCGGGGTCGCCGCGCCCCGCGAGCGGCGTGTCGGACCAGCCGCCGGGCACGGCCCGGGGCAGGATGTCGAGGTGGACCGCCGGTGAGCCGACGGCGTACTTGTGGGCGTTGCGCCGGTGCAGCCCATCGACGGCGGTGGCGGCGAGCCGGAGCCGCTCACCGTCGACCAGCGCGGCGGCGACCGCGACCGGGTCCCGTCCGAGCTCGCGGAGGCGCAGGACGACCTCGATCTCGTCGTAGGTCGCGCCGATCATCGCCTCGTCGTCCCGGCCGTCCCACACGTCGCCCGCGGGCGCCGCGTCGATGATCTTGGCGGGGACACCGAGCAGCCGGGCCAGCGCCACCACCTCGGACTTGTGGAGATCCGACAGCGGTTGGAGGTCCACCATGGCGTCGGAGGCCTTGCCGAAGAACCCGAGGTACGCGCCCTCGTCGCGGTTGGTGGTGCCGACCACCACGGCCGCGTGGCCGGCGCGGCGCAGCAAGGCGGCCGCGCCGTACAGGGCCGGGGTGCGCATCACACTGAGCAGCTGGCCAGCGGCCCAGCCATCGGTGGTGAGACCCGAGCCCGCCTCGAGGCTCCGCCGGGCCGCCTCCTGCGCGTCGGTGAACGGGCACAACCACCGCTCTGCCCCGCACGCGTCCGCCGCGAGCGAGGCGCGGGTCGCGGCTCGCTCCTGCTCGGTGGCGCCCGGCCCCGCGATCGGGATGAGCACGGCGACCACGCGGCGAAGCGGGGAACCGGCCGGTGCAGCCGCCGCCTGCAGCAGGGCGAGCGTGACGGCCGAGTCGACCCCGCCGCTGACGCCCACGACCGCCGCGTCGAGCTTTTCGGCCCCGAACCACCGCTGGAGGCGACCGACCTTGGCCGCGAGGACCTCGGGTGCGGCGAAGGCTCGCGACGTGCGCAGCGCGCGGGCCAGCTCCTCGAATCGGGTCACCTCGCCCGCCATGGCCACCTCCGTTCGTTCTGGCCGGTGCCTGCCGGTCGAGCCGGGTGGAGCCGGTGGAGCGTACCCGACCCGCCAAATGGGCCAAATGACTCAAGGAGCGATGGACCCGGGCCGTTACCTACCCAGAGCGTTTGTCCGGGGTCGACGAGCCGAGGAAGCTGGGGATGGCAAGCGTAGAGACGCAGGTCGGTCACATTTGGAGACGGCTGGGTTTTGGCCCGCTGTACTCGGACATCGTCAATGGCAGTGCGATGGGCACCACGGCGCTCATCGACTCGCTGATCGATCGGCCGTTCGTGTCGTTCGCGTCGGCCTACCCCCAAGGGGCGGGCCAACTGGAGAACGACAACGCGCGGCGGCTGCTGGAGCTGATGTGCTTCGGTCCGAACACCCGGGGGTCCACGACCACCGTGCCGGAGTACAACCCGGTGCAGGAGCGCGTGACCTGGATGATGCAGGGGTTGCTCATCGTCGGCATGGACGTGGTCGACCTGGCCAACATGCGCGACCACATCCTGTGGCTGCGCAACGCGACCCGGACCACCTACAAGCAGCTGGCGCTCGACATCGCTCGCCGTCCGGGGATGATCCGCTACCTCACGGGCGATCAGAACGTGAAGGGTCACCCGAACGAGAACTTCGCCCGCGAGTGCATGGAGCTGTTCACCATCGGGCGGGTGGACCCGATCTCCGGGACGGACAACTACACCCAGCAGGACGTCATCGAGGTGGCCCGGGCGGTCACCGGTTGGCGTTACAACTGGAACACCCACGCCTCCTCCTTCGATGCCAACCTGTGGGACGAAGGCCCCAAGACGTTCCTGGGCGCCGCCCGCGGCGCCGCGGGCATGCCCGAGCTCTTCACCGCGATCACCGGCCACCCGTCGTACAAGCACTTCGTCCCATCTCGGATCTACAAGGAGCTGACGGGGCTGACCGCGACGGCCCAGGTCCTGTCCGAGCTGGCGTTCTACTGGGGGACCGACGGCGGCATCCTGAACACGGTGCGGGCCATCTGCAAGCGGCCCGAGTTCCTGTCCGATGCCGCGATCCTCAACCGCACCAAGTCGCCGGTCGAGCGGATCACCGCGGCGACCCGCTTCCTCGGGTGGCCGGGCCTGTCCTACGAGCCGAACCTGATCAACCTGTTGTGGGGGATGGGCCAGCACCCGTTCTACCCGCCGAACGTGTCGGGCTGGCCCCGCGGTGACCAGTGGCTCAACACGACCAGCTTGCAGGACTGGAACCAGATGTCGACGCTGATGTGCCACCAGGGCTTCAACTCGTCGGGCATCGTGACCGGGGCGATCTGCCCGACCATCGAGACGGTGTACGCCAACGCGACGGGCAACACGGTCGCCGACTACGTCACGACCCGGGCCGGCCTGCGGGGCATCACCTCCCAGCGCACGCTCGACGCCCTCACCGCCTACGGCAAAGCCGGCCTCTGGAACCGCTACCGCGCGGCCGGGGTGTGCAACCTCCTGCTCATGTCCCCTGAGTTCCTGGCCAACTGAAAGGGCATGTGACCGTGGGTCTCACCATCATCACCAACAAGGAATCCGACAGCGGCCTCAGTCGGCGCACGTTCCTCCAGGGGATCAGCGCCGCGCTCGGCGTCGGCGTGGCGGGATCGATGGCGGGTGTCGGGTCGTCCCTGTTCGATCCGCTCGCGGCCGGTGCGATCACCGGACCGACGTTGCCCGCCGGCAAGCCGATCATGGTGGCCATCGAGCTGCACGGCGGGAACGACAGCCTCAACACAGTCATCCCGATGAGCGTCCCCTACTGGACCGGCTACTACCGCACGGCCCGCCCGACGCTCGGCATCAAGCGGGTCAACACCACCCGGCCGTACACGAACCCCGTCGTGGGCGACAACCTGCCCGCGGCCAACGACCTCGGCGGCGGCTGGGCCTTGCACGGCTCGCTCCCGTGGATGGCCAACCGGTACTGGGGCTTCAAGGACGTCGCCGTCATCCACGGCGTCGGCGAGAACGTGCGCCGGGACATGAGCCACTTCGCGAGCTACGCCTTCAAGTGGGCCGGTGCGTTCAGCGGCAACCTGCTCAACACCGGGTGGATGGGTCGGTACAACGACGCGCTCAACCCGCACCAGGCGCTCGGCGCCGTGTCGATGATGGGGTCCCACGACGCCCTGAAGTCCACCAACAGCCCGTCGGTCGCCATGTACGACCTGGCGAACTTCCGGTTCAACAGCGGCTGGCCCGACGGCGCACCGTGGCTCACCCAGCTGCGGGCCATGGGCGACCCGACCGGGGCTGCGCCCAACAAGGCGGGCATCGCGTCGAAGGCCATCTCGGACTCGTTCGCCGCGATGGACACGGCCAACGGCATCACCGCGTTCCCCGCCGGCGGCAACGGTGGGTCGATCGCCCAACAGCTGTCTATCGTCGCCTCGCTGATCAACGCGGGCATCCCCTGCCAGACCTACATCACGGGCCTCGGCAGCTTCGACGACCACGGCTCGGAACCGGCGTCGCACACCTCCAACCTGTGGAAGCTCAACGCCGGCCTGGCGAACTTCTTCTCGCTCCTCAACCAGACGACCCGCAAGAACGACGTCTTCGTGGTGATCTACAGCGAGTTCGGGCGCCAGCTCAAGCAGAACAGCTCGGTCGGCACCGATCACGGGCAGGCCGGCACCATGTTCGTCCTCGGCGGCGGGGTCAAGGGCGGGATGTACGGCACGCCGCCCAGCCTGGCGGCGGCCAACCTGTCCTCGGACTCGATGATCGCCACGACCGACTTCCGCGCCGTCTACGCCACGATGCTCAACCGCCTGGGCGGCAGCTCGACCGTGGGCGAGACCGTGCTCGGCCGCGACGAGTCGAACAACGCCTTCCCCGATCTGGGTCTGTGGACCACCGGTCCGGCCAAGCCGGTCGGCGCGGCATCGGTGCAGTCGTCGGGCGCGGCGATCGATCCCACGCCCGTCAACGTCTGATTTTCGATCAACTCGCGAGCGTCAGCAGCCCGGCCGCGAGCGTTTGCGCGGTGTAGCCGATGAACGCCTCGGCGTCGACGCGTGAGAGGGCGTGGCGTTCGCTGGTCAGGTGATCCGCCAGGCCGTTGAAGCTGGCCCACAGCAAGGTGAGCGCGCGCGGGTCGCTGATGAGGCGGGGCCGGCCGCGCGGAGTGAAGCGCTCGAGGCCGCCCTGGATGAGCTGAGCCTGGGTCCGCGTGGCGGCGGCCAGCGCGCGCCTGAGCTCGGCGGGGAACGGGCTGCCCGCGAGACGCGTCTGCTCCCGCTGCGTGGTCCAGATCGTGAGGTAGCGGCCGTACGCGCCGTACAGGTCCAGGTAGGCGGTCGCCAGCGCCACGAGGAAGCCCTCCAGGTCGGTGGCCTCGGCCGCGATGACCTCGACCCGGGCGTTGTGGTGGCTGATCGCGTCGGCGTAGAGGGTCGCGAAGATCTCCTCTTTCGTGGAGAAGTACTGGTAGAGGGTGCCGGGACTGACCCCGGCTCCGGCGGCGATGTCCCGCATGTTGAGCGCGAGGTACCCGCCCCGGTCCAGCTGCGCGCGGGCGGCGGCCAGGATGTCGCGCCGGCGGCCCTCCCGGTCGCCCCACCGGGTCTTCGCCGGGATGGCCGCCGGTGTGGCCGCCGGGGTCGTCACGCGTGGCCGCCGCGCAGGAGGTGGCCCGGCAGCGGCCCGGCGGCACCGACCTGATCGTCGCCGTCACGACGCAGGATCGTGCCGTTCACGACGACCGCGCCGATGCCGACGGCATCGGCGATGAGTCGCTCTGCGCCCGCCGGCTGATCCGCGACGCGGCGCAACGGCGAGCACCCGATCGTGGCCGGATCGAACACGACGACATCGGCCGCCCGGCCGGCCGCCAGCAGTCCGCGGTCGGTGATGCCGAAGATCGCCGCGGGCTCGGTCGTGAGCTTGCGAACCGCTTCTTCCAACGTCAGCGCCCGGCGATCGCGCACCCAGTGCGAGAGCAGGTGGGTCGAGAAGCACGAGTCGCACAGCTGGCTCGCGTGGGCCCCGGCATCGGACAGGCCGAGCATCGTGTGCGGGTCGGTCAGCAGGACCTCGACCTCGTCGTCGTCGTAGTTGAGCGCCGCGAGGCGGAAGCGCGCGTCGAGGCCGCTCTCGATCGAGAGGTCGAGCACCAGGTCGGTGGGGTCGACACCGCGCTGGTCGGCCAGCGTGGCGATCGACTGTCCTTCGAGGCCGGGCTCGGGTGGGAACCACGACACGACGGTCCGCGCCCAACTGCCGGCCAGGGGGCCGGCCCTGCCCGACGTCATCTTGGTGCGGAACGCCTCGCGGAACGCGGCGTCGCGGTAGATGCCGATCTTGGTGGCGAGGTCGGGGGCGGCGGAGATGGGTCCGAAGAGGCGCATGCTCTCGAACGGGAACGGCTCCGCGAGGGTGTACTCGAAGTTGAGGGGGCGACAGCTCACCTGAGGGTGCACGTCGATGCCCGCCTCGAGCAGCTTGATCGATTCGTCGAGCAGGTACTGCCACACGCCGGGGCCCCCGACGCCCGCGAGCAGCGCCGTCCACGAGACGGGCCGCCCGCTGGCCTGCGCGAGCTCGGCGAGTTGCGCGAACGCGAGGTCCGGGCCCATGGTGGCCTGGATGACGCCGTGGGGCGTGTCGCCGAGGACCGACGCGATCGCCGTGATCTCCGCGACGGTCGACGCCCGGCTGGGGACCGGCCGGCCGGCGGCGCCGACGTGGGTCGGTGACTTGGAGGTGGCGAAGCCGAGCGCCCCCGCCGCCATCGCCTCGCCGACGATGGCGCGCATCGTGGCGATTTCGTCCTCGGTGGCTTCGCGCTCGGTGGCGTCGGCCCCGAGCACCGACAGACGCAACGGGGTGTGGCCGATGAGCGGTGCGATGTTGATGGCGGTGCCGGCGCGCTCGACGGCGTCGAGGTACTCCGGGAAGGTCTCGAAGCCCCAATCGTCGCCCAGGCCGGCGCGCAGCGCGTCGGCGCTCATGCCCTCGACCTTCTCGAGGGTGCGCACCACGAGGTCGCGGTGCTCGGGCCGGGTGGGGGCGAGGCCGAAGCCGCAGTTGCCGGTGACGACCGTGGTGACCCCGTGCCACGGGGAGACCGTGAGCATCGAGTCCCAGAGCACCTGCGCGTCGTAGTGCGTGTGGATGTCGACGAAGCCGGGCGTCACCACCTGGCCGGTGGCGTCGATGTGCTGCGCCGCCTCGACGTCGGTGAGGCCGCCGGGCTCGATGGCGACGACGCGGCCGTCGTCGATGCCGACATCGGCGCGCCGGCCGGGCGCACCGGTGCCGTCGATGACGGTGCCGCCGGTGATGACGAGATCGAACATTGGTGGTTCCCCCTACAGATGGTCTGGCGTGGTGGCGGTGCTCGTGGTCGTGGTCATGGCCGCCGTCGGTAGGCGGTACAGCTCGGCGACGTTGTCGTGCAGGATGCGCGCCTTGTCGTGCTCGCTCAGGTGCGTCGTGTGCGCCGCGAGCATCTCCTGAGACCACGGCCATGTGGCGTCGGAATGCGGGAAGTCGTTGGCCCACATGAGGCGCTCGACGTTCATCATGTCGGTCATCTTGAACGCGACCCAGTCGTCCTGGAAGGTCGTGTAGATGTGCTCGGCGAAGTACTCGCTCGGCAGCTTCGAGATCTCGCCGTGCTCGAGCCAGTTGTGGTGGCGCTTGTACGCGTGGTCCATCCGGTACGAGTAGTGCGGGACCCAACCGGCGTCCGCCTCGGCGCACACCACCCGCAGGCGCGGGTGCCGTTCGAACACCCCGCCGAAGATGAGCGTGCCCATCACGTCCTGGCACCCGCGCACGATGCTGAGGAAGCCGTTGATCTTCGGGCCGCGGGGCTTGCCCGACGGGCCGGTGAGGATGTGGAACGAGAGCGGGAACCCGAGGTCGCACGCGTGCTCGTAGAACGCGTCGTACACGGGCGAGTCGTAGTCCTCGACGCCCGGGATGCCCGGCATCATGACCCCCCGCAGGCCGAGCTTCGCGATGTCGTCGAGATCGGCGATGCCGTCGTCGGGCGTGCGCATCGCGGTCTGCCCGAGCCCGAACAGGCGGTCGGGATGCGGCGCGCAGTACGCGGCGATCCACCGGTTGTAGGCCGCCATGCAGGCGTGCTTGTAGTCGAGGTCCTGGTGGTTGCACAGGACCATGCCGACGGTGGGGTAGAGGATCTCACCGGTGACGCCATCGCGGTCCTGCTCGGGCAGGCGGGCCTCGGGGTCCCAACCGCCGCGGTGCAGGTCGTCGAAGTCGACGCCGAGCACCGTGATCTCCTCGGCCGGTTTGCCCGCCGCCGCGACGAGCCCCATCGGCACCGGCTTGGACATGCCCGGGATGATGAACAGGTCACCCGCGTTGTCGTCGTGGTGCAGGTAGGGCGCCCGGTCGCGGAACGCCGGGTCGATGAAGTCGCGATAGGTGCCGGCCGGCTCGGTGATGTGGGAATCCGCCGAGATGATCGGCCCGGCGATCACCCGGGGAGCGGGCGGTGCGTCGATCGGGGGGAGGGTGACGGTCACGGGCGCTCCTCAGACATCGGCCTCAAACTGAACAACGTTCAATACTAGGCCGAGCCCGCCCTACCACGCGTTCCTGGAGTCCTATCCGTTGTCAGGGCGACGGATAGGCCTACAGGTTGCGGGTCTACAGGTCGTCGCGGAGCACGCGGCGCAGGATCTTGCCGGATGCTGACTTGGGGATGGCGTCGACGAAGTGGACCTCGCGGACCTGCTTGTAGTGCGCGACCTGATCGGCCACGAACGCCTCGATGCCCTCGACCGTCGTGGTGGCCCCGGGCTTCAGGACGATGAACGCCACCGGGATCTCGCCGGCCTCGGGGTCGGGCCGGCCGATGACCGCCGTGTCGGCGACGTCAGGGTGCGTGAGCAGGAGCGCCTCGAGCTCGGCGGGCGGCACCTGGAAGCCCTTGTACTTGATGAGCTCCTTGAGGCGGTCGACGATGAACAGGTGGCCGTCGGGATCGATGTGGCCGATGTCGCCGGTGTGCAGCCAGCCGTCGGCGTCGATGGTCTCGTCGGTGGCCTTCTGGTTGTTGAGGTAGCCCTTCATCACCTGCGGACCGCGCACCCAGACCTCGCCGTCCGCATCGAGGCCGAGCTCCTCGCCCGTCGCGGGATCCACGATCAACGTCTCGGTGTTGGGCACGGTCACGCCGACCGAGCCGGGCTTGTACCCGCCGGGCGGGGTGAGGTGGGTGACGGGGGAGAGCTCGGTCATGCCGTAGCCCTGCACGACCTCGCAACCCAGGCGCTCGCCGGCCTCGAGCGCGAGCTCGGCCGACAGAGGCGCCGCGCCCGAGAACACCTGCTCGATCTTGGACAGGTCGTAGTCGTCGATCATCGGCTGCTTGGCCAGGGCCACCACGATCGGCGGCGCCACGAACGAGCGCGTGATGCCGTGGTCCTGGTGGAGCTGGAGGAACAGCGGCAGGTCGAAGCGGGGCATCGTGACGATGGTGCAACCGGCCGCGAGGCCCGTGTTCATGAGCACCTGCATGCCGTAGATGTGGAAGAACGGAAGCACCGCCATGATCACGTCGTGCTCGGTGATCCCCGCGGGTCCTGACACCTGCAAGATGTTGGCGACCAGGTTGCGATGGGTGAGCATCACGCCCTTGGAGAGGCCGGTCGTGCCCGACGAGTACGGCAGCACCACCACGTCGTCGAGATCGACCGGGACGTGCTCGGCAAGGGGGGCGCCGAACAAGGTGGTCGCCGACGGGACGGAACCGTCCTCGGCCTCGCCGAGGACGAAGATCTCGGTGACCGCGGTGCCTTCGGCCGCCTTGCGGGCCACGTCGAGGAACATCGGGATGGTGATCATGATCGAGGCACCGGCGTCGGTGAGCTGGTGGTGGACCTCGTGATCGGTGTAGGTCGGGTTGACGGTGGTGATCGTCCCGCCGGTCATCGCGACGCCGTGGAAGATCACCGCGTACTCCGGCAGGTTCGGCGCCATCAGCGCCAGCACCTGCCCCTTGCCGAACCCGCGGGCCACGAGCCCGCCGGCGAGCGACCGCACCGCCTGGTCGAGCTCGGTGTAGGTCATAACCCGGCCGCTGGCGCCTTCGATCAGCGCCGGCTTGTCACCCAGCTCGGCGGCCCGGGCGAGCACGAACGAGGTCAGCGGGAGGTCGGGCAGGTCGATCGCAGGGAAGGGGCTCTGGTGGATCATGGCGTCGTCTCCGGCGTGCGTCTCGGTCAAGGGCGGCCCAAAGGTAGTGCCCGACGATCCACGCGTGCTCGGGTGGGCGCTCAGTGCCCGATCAGCGCGTCGGCCCCCGGCGCCGGTGTCGGCGCAGGTGTCGGGGCCGGGGTCGCATCAGCGGCCGGTTCGGTGGCCGGCGCGCGGGCGCCGCGCAGGACGAGCGAGCTGAGCACGGCGGCGAGGATCGACGCGGCGAAGATGCCGATCTTGGCCTGGTCCTGCAACCCGGGATCCTGGAGCGAGATGTCGGTCACGAAGATGGCGACGGTGAAGCCGATGCCGGCGGCCATGGAGATGCCCAGGATGTGGCGACGCGAGATGCCCACGGGCAGCTTGGCGATGCCGAGCCGCGTCGCCAGGAACACCGCGCCGCTGACGCCGAGGGTGATCGGCGAGGTCGTCGCGGCGCGGAGCGCGTCGGCGCTCAGGGGCACGCCGGCGTTGGCCAGGGCGAAGAGCGGGATGATCAGGTATCCCGTCCAGGGGTGCAGGATGTCGACGAGGCGGATGTCGATCGGCAGTCGTTCCTTGATGTGGAACGCCGCGTTGCGCACGTCGTCGGGGGAGAGGTCCGATTGCATGTGCAGCGCGTGGGCGATCTCCTGGGACTCGGCCTCGTCGCGCAACGGGCGGGTGGGCGTCAGGAAGCCGAGGATCACGCCGGCCACCGTCGCGTGCACGCCGGAGCGCAGCATGCAGTACCAGAGCAGCACGCCGCACACGACGTACGCGGGCAGGTACCAGACGTTGGCGCGGCGGGCGAGCAGGATGACCCCGATCATCACGGCCGAGGCGCCGAGCCAGGCGAAGGCGAGGCCCTGGCTGTAGGCGATGGCGATCACGAAGATGGCGCCGAGGTCGTCGGCCACGGCGAGGGTGAGCAGGAACAGCTTGAGCTGGGACGGCACGCGGGGCCCGAGCAGCGAGACGACGCCGACGGCGAACGCGATGTCGGTGGCCATCGGGATGCCCCAACCGCCGGCTCCCGCGTCGCCCCGCACGACGAGGGTGAAGAGCACGGCCGGCACCAGCATGCCGCCGGCGGCGGCGAGGATCGGCAGGGCGGCGGCCTTGGGGTCGCGGAGCTCGCCGGACACCATCTCGCGCTTGATCTCCATGCCGACGACGAAGAAGAACAGCGCCATGAGCCCGTCGTTGACCCAGTCCTTGAGCTCCATCTCGAGGCTGAAGCCGCCGAGGTTGATGCCCGCCGACGCGTCCCAGAGGTGGGCGTAGCTGTCGGCCCACGGCGAGTTGGCCCACACGACGGCGACGAGCGCCCCGACCAGCAGCAGGATGCCGCCGGCGGACTCGATGCGCAAGAAGCGCGACACCGGTTGGGCCACACCGCGGGCGATCAGGCGATCCGAACCGAGCCACGTGTGCTGCCAGCGGTGGTGGGGATGATCCTGGTCGATGTCGTCGCTCATGGGTTCACGCTCATGGGTCAAAGGCTCACGGGTCGGGCTCACAGGTCGAGCCGAGTGCGGGTGACGGAGGACTCGATGCGTGGTCTCGCCGGTCGGGGAACGCACGAGGCCGCCGGGGAAGGAGGACGGTCCTTCCCCGGCGGCCAAGCTGCGTGATCTAGGTGGTGACCTTCTCCTTGTCGCCCGCCGAGCGGGTGCCGGTGTCGGTGGTGTACTCGCTGCCGGTCACGAACTCGGGGTAGGCGAGCAGGCCCATCTCGGGCAGGTCGAGGCCGACGATCTCGTCCTCTTCGCTCGAGCGGATGCCGCCCTTGGTGAGCGCGTTCTGGATCTTGAAGAACGCGAACGCCACGCCGAGGATGACGGTCCAGATCACGAGGACCCCGATGAACTGGGCGATCAGCTGACCGCCACCGTTGCCGCCATAGAGGATGCCCGTGACACCCTGCGCCTTGCCGTCCACGAGGCTGGTCGTGGTGCCATTCCAGCCGATGCCGGCGCCGCCGGCGTCGACGCCGTACTTGCCGTTGGCGAAGATGCCGACGAAGAGCACGCCGAGGGTGCCACAGACTCCGTGCACCGAGATGGCGCCGACCGGATCATCGATCTTGGCCCGACGCTCCCAGAAGTACACCGACTCGACCACGACGACACCGACGATCGTGCCGATCAACGCGGCGGCCCAGGGATCCACGAAGGCACAGGGCGCCGTGATGGCGACCAGACCGGCGAGCATGCCGTTGGCCATCATCGCCGGATCCGGCTTGCCGGTGCGGAACCACACCCAGAACATGCAGATCACGGCGCCGAACGCCGCGGCGATCGCGGTGTTCACGGCGACGACCGCAAACTGGGGATCGGAGCTGGCGAAGGTCGAGGCGGCGTTGAAGCCGAACCAACCGAACAGCAGGATGAACGTGCCGAGGAACGCCATCGGGATGTGGTGGCCCGGCATGCCCCGCGGGGTGCCGTCCTTGGCGAACTTGCCGATGCGGGGGCCGAGGACGATCGCCCCGGCGAGCGCGGCCACGCCGCCGACGGCGTGCACGACGCCGGAACCGGCGAAGTCGACGTACCCGCTGCCGAAGCTCATCGAGTTGCCGAGCTTGGCGAGCCAGCCGCCGCCCCAGGTCCAGGCGCCGAACAGCGGGTAGTAGATCGCCCCGCAGAACAGGCCCCAGATCACGAACGACTTCCACTTCCAGCGCTCAGCCATCGACCCGGTCGGGATCGTGGCCACGGTGTCCATGAAGGCCACCATGTAGAGGAAGAAGCCGGCGGCCGCGCCGGCGAGCATCGGCTTGCTGGCGTCGAACCAGGTTCCACCCCAGCCGCCCTGCCACAGGAAGACCCAGTCGCCCGAGCCGATCAGGGCCCCACCGGGCGCCTCGGTGAGGCCGTAGTCGAAGCCCGGCAGCACGTAGGTGTAGCCGCCGAACATCAGCGGGAAGCCGATGAGGAAGAAGCCGATGAAGCCGAGGCCGAAGATGGCGAAGTTCGTGCTCACGATGTGCGCCGCGTGTTTCGCCCGGCAGAAGCCGGTCTCGACCAGCGCGAAGCCAGCTTGCATGAAGATCACGAGGATGGCCCCGAGGATGATCCACAGCAGGTTGGTCGTCTGGACGGTGTGGTTGAGGGACTCGGACACCACCGTGATGTCAGGCGGTGGCTCGGCATCCTGCGCGAACGCCGAGCCGGACATGGCGATGACGCCGGCGAAAGCGATGCCCGCGGCGCCGAGTAGCAGACGTTTCCTGCGCAACAAGCTGGTGCTCCTCGTGGTTGGGCGCGCGTCGCGCGCCGGATTGGGGGTAGAGGTCGAGGGGCGCATCACAGGGCCTCCTCGCCCCGCTCGCCGGTGCGGATCCGGACCGCGCGGTCGACCGCGGTGATCCAGATCTTCCCGTCACCGATCTTGCCGGTGCGGGCGCTCTCCGCGATCGTGTCGGCGAGCTTGTCGGCGTCGGCGCTGTCGCACAGCACCTCGACCTTGATCTTCGGGAGGAAGTCGATCGAGTACTCCGCGCCCCGATAGGTCTCGGTGTGGCCACCCTGGCGGCCGAACCCCTTCACCTCCGTGACGGTCATACCCAGGACCCCTGCGCCTCGCAAGCTGTCCTTCACCTCCTCGAGCCTGTGCGGCTTGATCACCGCGGTCACCAGATGAACCATCAGTCCTCCTCGGATCTGTGCCCCGAACGGCCGGCGGCGCGGGTGCGCCACCGGTTGACAGGCACCGTAAAGACCGGCGATTTCGGCTTCGGTCCCACCCGGTTACGCGCGGGGGAACGTCACATTTCATTCAGACCGAACTGTTTGCCCACCTCGACCAGATCTGACAGAAATCTGACAACGCCCGGCGGGAGAGGGCGGCGCGGGCCTCTGGACGCGCCGATGACCCGCCCGGGAAGCGGACGGGTCATCGGGTGGGGCGGGGGGCGACGGGTGGCGGCGATGCCGCAGGGAGCCGATCAGGGGTAACTGGCGGCGAAGCAGGCCAACCGCTTGTCGATCGCCACCACCGTGGCCGCGGCGGAGTCCGGCGGGCCGGACCACGTGAACACCCCGTGGTGCAGCTCGACCCGGCCGGGATCGGGCCGGTAGACCAACGCCTCGAAGGCCCGCAGGTCCTGCTCCCAGCGCAGCCCTGCCGCGGGGACGGTCTCGGCCACGAAGGTGGTGGAGCCGGCCCGCAGCCGCCAGCTGGCCGTGATGTCGACGCGTGGGTGCGTGGGGCGCTGGTCCTCCTCGGGCGACCCGCCCGGTGGGGTCGACGCCATGAGACGGGCGGCGTACTGATCCAGTTGCGCGCTCGCTCGCTGGCTCGCCTCGCTCACCACGAGGTCGCGCACGCGCATCGAGGCGAACTCGCGCCGCAGGGCATCGAGCTCACCGATGCGCGCCGCGGGCGTCACGGTCGGGTCGAGCGACGTCGCCGCGTACCAGTCGCTGTGGTTGAAGAAGTCGTCCCAGAGGTGTTCGCAGGCCCGGGACAGCTTGGACTGCAGCACGACGTCATCACGGGTGTCGAAGCCCACGGTGCGCGCCGTCGCCGAACCGCCGGAGCGGTGGGCCCGCTGGATGAGATCGGCGAGGCGGTCGCGATCGTGCTCGTGGCGCCCGATCGCCCACACCCCGGGTTGCAGGTTCAGCGCGCGCAGGTCCTGGAGGTCGCGCCAGATCGCCGTCCGTTCCGCCGATGCCCCGCTCGGGATCGCATATTGGAAGGCCAGCCAGATCGGCCGCGACGAGACGTCGACGACGCCGGGCAACGTCGGTGCCGCTGCGGGGGCGCCCGTCCCGTTGGGGGTCGAGGGCAGGGCGGGGCGCAGGAGGGACGGCAGCGCCAGGTCGTAAGCAAGAGCGGTCATGGGTTCTCCCGGATGGGATCGCCCCGCGAGCAGGTCGCCGGGGCGGGGCCACGCCTCGCGGCGGGCCGACGTTCGTCGTGGTGGGAACCAGCCCGATGGGGCGGTTCCCTGATCGGCGGGCATGCCCGCGGCGTCGTCGACCGACGGCGGTGGGGATCCCGGATGCGTGATCCGCGCCGGTGCAGGCGCGGGTCGCGAGCGTCGATCAGCGACGGGTGGGCGGACCGCGGCGGCCCGGGAGCCTGACCAGCGGGTCCGCAGGGCCACGCGCGCGGCCGTGCCGGCGCGGGTGCGTCCCGCTGGGGCTGGTCGCGAGACCGACCACCAGGACGAGCAGGGCCAGGAGCCACAGGCGCTCCTGGCTGCGGCTGCGGGCGAAAGGGTGCGTGAGACTGGCGAGCGGCACCGGCATGAGGGCCGCGTCCCTGGAGGTCATGAGCTGCGCGCCGACCACGGCAGGCGGGCCGAGCGCGCCGGTGGTCGCGGTGTCCACCACTGCGGTGACGGGCGGCGCCACGGGTGCGTCGGCGATGGCGCCGACGGGCGCGATGGCCACCAGTGCGATAGCGGCGACGAGCGCGACGGCGACCAGCCCGTGCCCCCAACGGCGCATCGCGCCATCCCGCCATCTTCCGTTCACGCCAGCGAGGGTACCCCACGGCCTCGGCGAACTGTACGGCTCGGCGTTTGAACGCTGTGTGAACCCTGTCGCGCGCCGCGGACCCGGGTGGTCGGGCCATGGCCCGGGACGGGGGTGGGCGCGGAGGGTCGAATTTCCTGCTCTCGTGCCACATTGGGCCGTTTGGCGGTCGACGCCGGGGGGACGGACCGGCCAGACTGCTCGCCATGACCGTGTCGGACGGTTCGTCACCACCCGGGCCCGCGCGGGAGCCCCGGCCCCTCGCCATCGAGCCCGTGGAGCACCTCGCCACCGAGCGGCTGACCGCGGCCTACGAGCGCGTGCCCGAACTGATCCTGATGATGGATGGAACGGGCACGATCCGCCACGCCAACGCGACCCTGCTCGAGCTCATGGGCTACACCCTCGAGGACGTGATCGGCACCAACGCGTTCGACTACGTCCATCCCGACGACCTGGCCTACATGGCGCGCTCCTGGGAGAACCGCGAAGGCCGTCCCGGTGAGCCGGGGCTCATCGTGCCGGGCCGGGGCCGCAACGCGGATGGCACCTGGCGGGCGTGCGAGATCATCGGGATGAGCCTGCTCGACGATCCCAACGTCGGCCTCTTCGTGCTCACGATGCGCGACATGGCCCACCAGGCCGCCCTGGCCGACAACCCCGCGCGGCTGCACGCGATGGTGGACCGCAGCACCGACGTGGTGTTCCTGCTCGACGCCGAGGGACGGTTCCTGTACGCCAACCGCCGGCTCACCGCGCACTTCGGCCACGACCATGATCGGGTCGTCGGCCTGCGCTGGACCGCGATCCTCCATCCTGATGACCAGGGCACCGCCGACACGTGGTTCACCCTGTTGGTCGAGGCGGGCGACTCGGCGACCGCCCGGGTGCGCCTGCGGGTCGTGGCGCCGTACGGCAGCGTCCGCCAGCTCGAGATCAACGCCACGAACCAGCTGGACGATCCGCTCATCGCGGGGGTCATCCTGAGCGGCCGTGACGTGACCGACCTCGTGAAGATGGAGCGCCAGCTCCGCGAGCAGAACGAGCGGCTCGCGCACGCGGCGACCCATGACGCGCTGACAGGTCTGCTCAACCGTCCCGCCTTCGACGAAGCCGTCCAGCAGGCGATCGCCACGCGGCGGGCGCGCCGGGAGGTCGGCGACGTGGTGCTGCTCTTCTGCGACCTCGACTCGTTCAAGGAGGTCAACGACAAGCGCGGGCACGAGGTGGGCGATCAAGTGCTGGCCGTCGTGGCGGCCCGGCTCCAGGAGAACGTCCGGGCCGGCGATCTCGTCGCCCGCTACGGCGGTGACGAGTTCACGATCCTGTTGGGTGATGGCGGCTCCGACGACGAGGTCGGGGTCCTGTTGCGCCGCGTCCACGACGCGCTGAGCGAGCCGGTCCTCCTGGCCGACACCACGGCGACGGTGGGCGTGACGATCGGGGCCAGTCGTGCGCCGCTCGCCGCGGCGAACCTGGATGCGTTGCTCGCCGACGCCGCGATGTACCGCAACAAGCGCACTCGCGACACCTGACCGCCGCCGGCGGGGATGCCGCGGAGCGGGGCTCGTCGATCCCGGTCCCGATCCCGACGGCCCGACCGCGTCGGGCTACCTTGCACGCCATGGTGCTCTCCGATCGTCCTCCTGTCGTGATCGTCGGGGCCGGGCTCGCCGGGCTGGCCTGTGCCACGGCGCTGCACCGCAAGGGCGTCGCGAGCGTCGTGCTCGAGGCGTCTGACGGGGTCGGGGGTCGGGTGCGCACCGATGTGGTCGACGGGTTCCGCCTCGATCGGGGGTTCCAGATCCTGCTCACGGCCTACCCCGAAGCCGAGGCGGTGCTCGACTACGGCGCGCTCGACCTGCGGCGGTTCGAACCGGGCGCGAGCATCGCCCTCGGGGACCGCTTCGCCGTCGTCGGCGATCCGCTCCGGCGCCCAGGTGACCTGTTCGCCTCGCTGGTGGCGCCGGTCGGCTCGCTCGCGGACAAGGTGCGGATCCTGGCCCTGGTCGCGTCCGTGCGCCGCGGCTCCGCGGCCTCACTGCTGCGCCGGGCCGACATGACGACAGCCGCCCGGATCGCGCAGGTCGGGTTCTCCGCCGAGTTCGTAGAGCGGTTCCTGCGTCCCTTGTTCGCGGGCATCCAGCTCGATCCCGACCTCGAGGTGTCCAGCCGGCGCTTCGAGATCATCCTGCGCATGCTCGCGGTCGGCGACGCGGCGGTACCCGACCGCGGGATGGGGGAGATCCCCGCGCAGCTCGCGCGCCGCCTCGACGAGGGGCAGATCCGCCTCGATGCACCGGTGCGCGCCATCGACGGCGCCACGGCGGTGCTGGCGTCGGGCGAGCGGGTCACGGGCCGGGTCCTGGTGGTGGCCACCGAAGGACCGGTAGCCGCCGAGTTGGTCGGGCTGGCGGACCCGGGTTCGCGGTCGGTCGGGTGCTTGTGGTTCGCGGCTGAGGCGCCGCCGATCGAGGGGCGACGGCTGGTGCTCGACGGGACCGGGTCCGGCCCGGTGCGCAACCTGGCGGTGCTCAGCGAGGTCGCTCCCGGCTACGCGCCGACGGGCGGGACGCTCATCGCCGCGGCCGTCCCCGGTCCTGGCGCGTTCGCCGACGACCTGGTCCCCGCCGCTCGCGCGCAGCTCCGTGGCTGGTTCGGCGCGGTGGTCGACCGGTGGGAGCTCCTGCGGGTGGACCGCATCCGTCACGGCCAGCCCGATCAGGTCCCGCCGTTCCACCCGAAGCAGCCCGTGGCGCTCGGCGGGGGCGTCTACGTGTGCGGGGACCACCGGGACACAGCGTCGATCCAGGGCGCGTTGTACTCGGGCCGCCGCACGGCCCAGGCGGTGCTGGCCGAGCTCAGCCCGCGAACCCCGCGCCCGGGGTGACCCCAGGCATGGTCGGGGGCGCGGTCGGCGCCGCGGCGTCGAGCAGGGGCAGCTCGATCCGCACCGTCGCCCCGCCACCGGGGGTGCGCAGGATCGACGCGGTCCCGTGGTGGGCGTGCGCGATCGCCGCCACGATCGACAGACCGAGGCCGGT
>JBBQHT010000021.1:0-27946 GCA_038324235.1 Acidimicrobiales bacterium | reverse complement strand
ACCGTACCGGCCCGACCGCTCGGCGTCGTGAATGTGTGGGTCACCGCCGCCGGCGGCACCAACATCAACAAATCGGCGAGTTGGTACACATACAAGTAGTGACTGCGTTCCTTCCAACCCGTAGCCGATCTGGTCGCTCTCGTGCGGTGAGTAGAAGGCCTCAAGACGGGAACGGCCACACGGTTGCCCGTGGGGTCAGCCACCTCCGGCGTCGAGAAGGTCCCGATCCCAGGATCGGGACCTTCTTCCCTTCCCGGCCCCCACCTCCCGGGCTCAAGATGGACGCCATGGGGAATCTCACGTGAAGACGCTGGTCGTGCCGCTCGACGGATCGCCCGAGGCGGAGACCGCGCTGCCGATCGCCGATGCGCTGAGCACCCGGTTCGGCGCTGACGTGGTGCTGGTGAGCGCCATCGGTGATGAGCCGGTCGCCGCCCGCCTCGCGTACCTCCAGCAGATGAGCGGGCGCATCCGCCGGCCGGGCACCCGGGTCGAGGTCCGCCACACCCGCCAACCGGAGGCGGCGATCGTCGAGATCGCCTCGTCCGAGCCCGATGCGCTCGTGTGCCTCTCGACCCACGGCCGCGGTGCCGTCGGCCAGACCCTCATCGGTTCCACGGCCGACGCCGTGCTCCGCGCGACCGTGCGCCCGGTGCTGCTGGTCGGTCCCCGCTGCGAGCCCGCCGGGCCCGACGCGGGCCCGATGCTCGTGCCCCTCGACGGCTCCACCCTGGCCAACCGGATCATCCCGACCGCGATCGCGGTGGCACAGACCTGGGGCCTGCAGCCGGCGCTGTTGCACCTCGCCCATCCTCAGGACGCCGAGTCGGCCACCCACGCCGACGAGATCCTGCGTCCCGCGCTCGACCTCTTCGCGCAGGCCGGCCTGACGGTGACCCACGAGGTGCTGTTCGAGTACCCGCCGACGGACTACGTGGCCGACCACGCCCGCGAGATCGGTGCGTCCCTCATCGTGATGGGCACCCATCTGCGCACCGGCGTGCGGCGCCTCATCCTCGGCAGCGTCGCGATGGCGACGGTCCACCACGCCCCGTGCCCGGTGCTGGTGCAGAACCTCGATGGCACCGCCATGGGCACGGACTGACGATCACTCGACGACAAGAAGCAACCGGGGGCACACGATGAACGGACTTTGGGCATCGGTGGGGACCGTGGTCAGCAAGCGATCCGGCCTGGTGCTGATCGTCGCGCTGGTCGTGTCGGTGGTCCTCGCCGGGGGCACGACCAAGCTGACCTTCGCCACCGGGCAGGACAGCTACCTCAACGCCGACTCGCAGGTCGCCATCGACAACACCCAGTACCAGTCGCTCTTCGGCGGCCAGGCCATGGTCACGATCTTCGCAGCGACGCCCGGTGGCAACGTGACCGACCTGTTCACCAAGAGCGCCAATCGCGACAAGCTCACGGCCCTGCAAGCCGAGCTGGACCGCACCGCCGGGGTCCAGAGCGCGGCGACACCGCTGACGGCCATGGACTGGAACCAGGCGATGGTCGCGCCCGCGGCCGGCTCGACCGATCCCACCTCGAGCGTCGCCGGCAAGATCCTGTTGAGCGCGGCGAATCGCGAGACCGATCCCACCCAGAAGGCGGCCCGCCTGACCGACGCGGCGCTGACCCTGCAACGCCTGACGGCGGCGGGCGCCCCCTCCTACGACAACCCCGAGTGGGTGAAGTTCCTGCTGCTCGACAACCAGGGCAACATCCGTGAGGCCCTGCGGCCGTTCTTCCCGACGCCGCCGGGTGTCGCCCCTACCTTCGCCAACGCCACCCGAGCGGAGATGGTCGTGCGGTTGTCGGGCAACCAGACGACCCAGCAGGAGGGATCGGCGACGGTCGCGGTGACCGATGCGGTCAGTCGCGTCACCTTTGATGGCTTCACCACCTCGACCACCGGCGCGCCCGCCCTGCTGAAGGACATCAACGACTACCTGATGAACGGCATGCTGCTGCTCGGGGCCATCGCGGTGATCGTCATGATCGTGGTGCTGTCCGGCGTGTTCCGCGTGCGCTGGCGCCTGGTGCCCCTCGTCGTGATGACGCTCGGGGTCGTGTGGACGTTCGGGATCCTCGGCTACACCGGCTTCCAGCTCTCGATCGTCACGATCGCGGGCCTGCCGATCCTCATCGGGCTCGGGGTCGAGTTCGCCATCCAGATGCAGAACCGCATCGAAGAGGAGATCGTGCTCGACCACGAGCGTGCGCCGATCGTCGAGGCCTTTGCGAACATCGGGCCGGCGCTGCTCGTCGCGACGGTGGCGGCGGTCATCGCGTGCCTCGCGCTGAAGGCGTCGCTCACCCCGATGATCCGGGACTTCGGCGTGCTCCTCGCGGTGGGCATCGTGTTCGTGTTCATCGCGGCGGTCGTCGTCCCTGGCGCGCTGCTGACGATGCGGGAGCACCGCAAGCCGACGGTGTCCGAGCACCGCCAGCCCTGGGTCGAGAAGACCATGACGACGCTCGGTCACCTTCCCCAGGTGCTCGTCCTGCCGCTCGTGGTCGTGGGGTTGGCCCTGTTCGTCGGCGGTCTCTTCGCCGAGCACTCCACGCCCATCCAGACCGACCCGAACAAGTGGGTCGACCAGAACAGCCAGGTCATCACCGACATCAACGCGATGCAGGCCAGCACCGGGGCGTCGAGTGAGCTGGGCGTGTACCTCCACGATCCCCAGGGCGTGTTCACCGACCAGATGGCCACGTTCGTGACGACGTTCGCCATCGGCGAGCTCGACAAGTACCCCGGCAAGCTCACCAACGTGTCGAGCCTGCAGACCACCGTCTACTACCTGATGGTGGTGCCGGGGGCCTCGCCCCTGCCCCCGACCGGAGCCGACACCAAGGCCGCGTATGACGTGGCGCCGGTGGATCTGCAGCGCTCCCTCGTCTCGACCGACGGCACCTCGGCGAACGTCGTGTTCCAGACCGGGCCGTCGACGCTCGAGGTCCGCAAGGAGGTCATCGAGGACATCCGGGCCAACGTGCATCCCCCCGAGGGCATCACCGCCACCCCGTCGGGTCTGGCGGTCATCGGCGTGGGCCTGCTCGACAACCTGACCGCCAACCGGCTGCTGCTCACCTACCTCGCGATCGGCGGGGTGTTCCTGTGGATGCTCGTGCGCTTCCGCAGCATCGTGAAGGCATGCCTGATCATGTTCCCGATCATCCTGGCCGTCGGGCTGTCCGCGACGATCGTGAAGGTCTCGGGCATCACCGTGAGCCCGCTCAGCACGGTCGGCAGCCCGCTGGTGATCGCCATCTGCGGCGAGTTCGCGTCGCTGATCCTGTTCCGGCACCTCGAAGAGCGCGCCCGCGGGCTCAACCCCCACGAGGCGATCGATGTCGCCGCCGCCCGGACCGGCCGGGCGTTCTTCGCCTCGTCGCTCACGACCGTGGGCGGCTTCGCGGTCCTGCTCATCTCGCCGTTGCCCCTCTTGCGCGACTTCGGTGCGATCGTCGCGATCACCATCGCCATCGCGTTGCTCAGCGCGATGACGGTGCTGCCGCCGTTGCTCGTGTGGGCCGACGAGCGCGGCTGGCTGGTGCCGCGGGGTCCCGGGCCCGCGCCGACTCCCCGACCCACGACCGCGAAGACGGCCGAACGAGTCGGGTGACCGTCGCCCCGGACGCGGTCCTGGACGGCGCCGCGCCGGGGCTGACCTCGGACGAGGCGAGCGCGCGCCTGGCCCGCGACGGGCCGAACACGTTGCCCGTCCCGAAACCCCGCCCCACGTGGCGCCGGCTGGCGGGCGAGATGACCCACTTCTTCGCGATCCTCTTCTGGGTCGCGGGTGGACTGGCCTTCGTCGCCGGCATGCCGCAGTTGGGCATCGCCGTGTTCGTCGTGATCGTGCTCAACGGACTGTTCGCGTTCGCCCAGGAGCAGCGGGCCGCGCACGCGGCGGAGATGCTCCGAGACCTGCTGCCCCGTCGAGTGATGGTCGTGCGCGACGGCCAACCGGTGGAGGTGTCGGCCGACGAACTGGTGGTGGGCGACGTGGTTCGACTGGAGGGCGGCGACCGGATATCGGCCGACCTGCGGCTCGACGTGGTCCACACCCTGGCCCTGGACACCTCGACGCTGACCGGCGAGAGCGTCCCCACGCATCCGTCGGTGGGCGACACCGCCTTTGCCGGGTGCTTCGTCGTCGAGGGCGAGGCCACCGCGACCGTCATCACGGTGGGTTCCGGCACGCGCCTGGCGGCCATCGCCGGGATGACGCGGTCCGGCGGGCCGGCTCCCACCCCGCTGCACCTCGAGCTGGATCGTCTTTCTCGGGTCATCGCCACGGTGGCCGTGGGCATCGGCGTCGTGTTCTTCGGCCTGGCGCTGCTCACGGGGACGCCGGCGACGGCCGGCTTCCTCTTCGCCGTGGGCGTGACGGTCGCCGTCGTGCCCGAGGGCCTGTTGCCGACGGTGACGCTGTCGCTCGCCATCGGCGCCCAGCGCATGGCCGGCCGCAACGCGTTGGTGCGACACCTCGAAGCGGTCGAGACGCTCGGGTCCACCACGTTCATCTGCACGGACAAGACCGGCACGCTCACCTGCAACGAGATGGCCGTGGTCGAGGTGTGGACGCCCACGGGCGTCGCGCTCGTCACGGGCTCCGGCTACGAACCCACCGGCACCGTCGAGGCGAACGACGCGACGCGGGCAGCCCTCGTCGAAGCTGCCCGCGTGGCGACCCGCTGCTCGACCGGCTTCGTGGTCGATGAGGACGGCGAGTGGGTGGCACGCGGAGATCCGATGGAAGCCGCGCTCGATGCGCTGGCCCGACGGGTCGGCGTGGACCGGGACACCGACCGCGTCGCCGACCCCGACCAGGCTCGCTTCGTGTTCGATCCGCGTCGTCGCCGCATGTCGGTCATCACCGCCGGGTTGGTCCTGGTGAAGGGGGCGCCCGATGCGATCCTGCCGCGGTGCATCGTGCCTGAAGGCGCGCTCGAGGCGTTGCAGGTCCTCGCGGGCCGAGGCCTGCGGGTGCTCGCGGTGGCATCGAGGCCGTGGACGGCCTCGATGCCGACCACCGCCGCCGAGGCCGAGGACGGGCTCGACCTGCTCGGCCTCATCGCCCTTCAGGATCCGCCCCGGCCGCACGCCGCCGCGGCGATCGAGGCCTGTCGTCGCGCGGGCATCGACGTCGCGATGATCACCGGCGATCATCCGGCCACGGCCGAGGCGATCGCTCGCGAGGTCGGGCTGGTGGTCGGGGAGGCCCGGGTGGTCCTCGGGCGTGACCTGCCGGCCGACGACGCGATGCTCGGGGCGCTGGTGGACCACGACGGGGCCGTCATCGCCCGGGTGTCACCCGAGGACAAGCTGCGCATCGCTCGGGCGCTGGGCGGGCGCGGTCATGTCGTGGCGATGACCGGTGACGGGGTCAACGACGCGCCAGCCCTGCAGGAGGCGGCGATCGGTGTGGCGATGGGCCGATCGGGCACCGACGTCGCCCGTGAAGCGGCGGACCTCGTCCTGCTCGACGACGACTTCGCGACGATCGTGGCGGCTGTCGAGCAGGGTCGCTCGACCTTCTCCAACATCCGCCGGTTCCTGACCTACCACCTGACCGACAACGTGGCGGAGCTGGCTCCCTTCCTCGTGTGGGCGCTGTCGGGTGGTCGCATCCCGCTGGCCATCGGGGTGCTGCAGATCCTCGCCCTCGACATCGGTACGGACATCCTCCCCGCGCTCGCGCTGGGCGCCGAACCGCCGACGCCGGGCGTGCTGGACTCCCCGCCCATCCGATACCACCTGCTCGATCGCCACATCTTCGTGCGTGCGTTCGGTCTGTTGGGACCGGTCGAGGCGATCGTCGAGCTGTCCGCGTTCTTCGCCGTGTTCGTGGCGAACGGGTGGCGGCCGGGCGACGCGTTCCCCGGCGGCGATGTGCTGCTGGGCGCTTCCGGCGCGGCGTTCACCGCCGTGGTGCTGGGCCAGGTCGCCAACTCGTTCGCGTGCCGGAGCACCACGAGGCCGGTGTGGCGGATGGGGTGGTCGGCCAACCGGTTGCTGCTCATGGCGGTGGCCGCCGAGCTGGTCATGCTGGCCGGGTTCCTCTTCATCGGTCCCGTCGCCGAGCTGCTCGGCCAGGCACCGCCGCCGTGGATCGGACTCGGGGTCGCCGCGCTCGCGGTCCCTGGCGTGATCCTCACCGACGGCGTGCACAAGTGGCTGCGGGCCCGGCGGACCCAGCCATCGATCGAGTGACCTCAGCGTTGGGCGCGCGCCAGCGTGGCCTGGGACTGCGCGTCGAAGGCGTCCTGCACGATCTGGGCGACCTGCGCGGGCTCGTCGACCACGTGGAGACCGCCGAGGTCGTCGCGGTCGACCTTGCCGCCGGTCAACAGCTCGTCGTGCTCCCAGCCCAACAACCCGGACCAGAACGTCGAGCCCACGAGCACCACCGGGAAGTGGCGGATCTTGCGGGTCTGGATGAGCACCCTGGCCTCGAACAGCTCGTCGAGCGTGCCGAGCCCGCCGGGGAACACGACGAACGCTGATGCGTAGCGCACGAACATCACCTTGCGGATGAAGAAGTGCTCGAACCGGAGCTGCAGGTCCACGTACGGGTTGAGGGTCTGGGCGTGGGGCAGCTCGATGTTGAGCCCCACCGACCGCGCCCCGACCTCGTGGGCGCCCCGGTTGGCCGCTTCCATGATGCCGGGTCCCCCACCGGTGATGATCGTGAAGCCCTGCTGGCCGAGCAGGGCGCCGGTGGCGCGGGCGGTCTCGTACTCCGCGCTGTCGCTCGGCGTGCGGGCCGAACCGAAGATCGACACCCCTTGGTGCACGTCGCGCAGCGCGTTGAAACCTTGGGCGATCTCCGCCGCCATGCGTTCGACGTGGGCCGGGTCGTCCTCGGCGAGCTCGGCACACCCGGGTCCCGCACTCCCGAGCAACGCCTCGTCCCGGGTCTCCGGCCGTCCTCCGTGCTCGTCCTGATCCTCGACGGGTGTCACCGACCCACCGTTGCGCTCTCGTTCATCTCGTGATCCTGCCACGCTCGCCGTTCCGCACCGATGCGTCCCGCGCAGGTGCTCGTCGCCGGGCTCGCCGCGGTCGCGCTCGTGCCGGGGTGAGCAGCCCGGGGACGTTCGGCCCTTCAGAATCGCCGGCAGGCGTGATAGGTGTGTTCCATGACCGACCAGGCCGCACCAGCGGTGGCGACCGGCGGCCCCGACGGCGTCCCTCCCCCAGTGCTCACGTGCCGCGGGTTGACCAAGTCCTACGGCGAACGACAGGTCGTGGACGATGTCACCTTCGAGATCGCCCGGGGCGAGACCTATGGGCTCCTCGGTCCGAACGGCGCCGGGAAGACCACCACCATCTCGATGCTCTGCGGTCTGCTGGCCCGGGACGGCGGCGAGGTCGTGATCGCCGGTCGCACGCTCGATGCGGCTCACCCCGAGGCCAAGGCGGCGATCGGGCTCGTCCCCCAGGACATCGCCCTGTACCCGGACCTCACCGCCCGCGAGAACCTCGCGTTCTTCGGCCGGCTCCAGGGCATGCGCAAGGCGCAGCTGACACAGCGGATCGGCGCGGTGCTCGAGATCATCGGCCTCGCCGATCGGGCTGACGAGCGGATCGACAGCTACTCGGGCGGCATGAAGCGACGCTGCAACATCGGGGCAGGCCTGCTGCACGAGCCGGACCTGCTGATCCTCGACGAGCCCACCGTGGGCGTCGATCCGCAGAGTCGCAACGCCATCCTCGAGAGCATCGAGGTCCTGGGCGGGCAAGGTCTGTCGGTCCTGTACACGACGCACTACATGGAGGAAGCCGATCGTCTGTGCGATCGGGTGGGGATCATCGACGAGGGTCGCCTCATCGCCGAAGGTACCCGTCGCGAGCTCATCGACCGCGTCGGCGAGCACGCCCACATCCGCCTGTCGGGCACCGGGCCTCTCGACGACCTCGCCGCCGCGGCGCGGGCCATGGCCCGCGTGTCCAGCGCGACAACCCTGCCCGACGGCATCGAGCTGCTGGTGACCAACGCGAGCCAGGCTCTGGTGCCGGTCGTCGAAGCGGCGGAACGGGCCGGGGTCACGATCACGTCGGTCGACGTCGTGGAACCCGACCTCGAATCGGTGTTCCTGCACCTCACCGGCAAAGCGCTGCGGGACTGAGACCCCGTGCGCACGGTGCAGAGCGCGTGGGTCATCGCCGGCAACGACCTGCGTCGTCGGTTGCGCAACCGCACGGCCATCTTGATGGGCGTCGTCACGCCCCTGGTGATGGCCGCGCTCATCGGGGTGGCCTTCGGTGGAGGGTTCTCGTTCTCCGCCCGCATCGCCCTGGTGGACCTCGACCGGTCGGCCATCTCGACGGGGATCACCGACGGGCTGGTCGCGGGAACGCCGGCGGATGCGCCGCTGTCCTATGTGCGCCTGGCCGATGCCGATGCCGCCCGTCGGGAGCTCAGCGCCGGCACCGTCGACGCGGTGCTGATCATGCCCGCCGGGTTCGGCGCCTCGGTGGCGGCGATCGCGACCGGCGGGGAGCCCCAGTCGCTCGAGGTCGTCATCGACGCCAACAAGCGGATCGCGGGAGACGTCACGAGCTCCATCGCCGACGGGATCAGCGCCCGCATCCGGGCCTCGGTGCTGGCCATCTCGACGGCCATCGCGGCGGCGCAACCGCCGCCCGACGCGGCGACCACGGCGCGGATCATCCAGGAAGGACAGCAGGTGACGGTGCCGATCGCCCTCGAGCAGGTGGACGTGAGCGGGCGGTACAGCGCGGTGGCCTACTTCGGGGCGTCCATGGGGATCCTCTTCCTGTTCTTCACGGTCGGCGCCGGGGCGCGCAGCCTCATCACCGAGCGGAAGGAGGGCACCCTCACCCGCGTGCGCGCCGCGCCCCTCACCGACGCGTCGGTGCTGCTCGGCAAGTCGATCGGCGTGGTGACGCTCGGCCTGGCCAGCATGGTCACGATCTGGCTGGTCACGAGCGTGGTCTTCCGCGCCTCGTGGGGCAACCCGGTCGCCGTGCTCGGCGTGATCATCGCCACCGTGCTCGCCATCGCGGGGATCGCCACGCTCGTGACCGGGGTGGCCAAGACCGATGCGCAGGCCGACGGCTACACCGCGGTGCTGGCGTTCGGTCTGGCCCTGCTCGGCGGCAGCTTCCAGCAGGCGGGCAGCCTGCCGGGCATCTTCCAGACGCTCGCGCTGCTCACGCCCAACGGGTGGGCGCTGCGCGCGTTCACGCAGATCGGGGCCGGGGGCGCCGACCTCCGCGACGTGCTGCCGAGCGTGCTCGTGCTCCTGAGCATCGCCGTCGTCACCACGGTCGTCGGCATGCGGGGCCTGCGGGCCAAGGTGGCGCAGTGACCGCGGCGCGCCCGGGCCGGACCCGGGCCGTCCTGGCCATCACCCGCACCGAGCTCGCGCGCCTGGTCCGGGATCGCACGTCGCTGTTCTTCATCGTGGTCCTGCCCATCGTGATCATCATCATCATCGGGGCCACGATCGGGGCGCAGCCCGACCACGTGTCGGTTGGCGTGCTCGACCTGGACAACACGACCGCGTCGCACCACCTCACCGAGGCGTTCGGCGCCGGTGACGTCCTGGTCGTGCAACCCTACGAATCGTTGGACCTGCTCCAGGCGGACATCCGCATCCAGAACGTCGTGGGTGGCATCGTGATCCCCGCCGGCTACGAAGCCGCGGTCGCCGGTGGCGACGGAGCGTCGATCACGATGTACGCCGACCAGACCCAGAGCGCCAGCTCGACCCTGCGGACCGTGGCCAACAACGTCATCGACCGGGAAGGCGGCGAGATCGCGGCGGCCGCGTTCGCGACGCGTGTGGTGGGCGGGGACCTCGCGACCAACCGGGCGAAAGCGGTCGCGGTCGGGGCGACCCTGAAGGTCGTCGGTGTCCAGGTCGATACCGTTGGGCGCCAGACCCTGCAGATGACGAACAAGTACGAGTACACCGCGCCGTCGAACCTCGTGCTGTTCGTCTTCGTGAACTCGCTCACCGGAGGTGGCGCGCTCGTCGAGAGTCGCCGCCTCGGGGTGACCCGGCGCATGCTCGCCGCGCCGATCACGGCGGGCACGATCGTGCTCGGCGCGGGGTTCGTGCGCCTGCTGGTCGCGCTCCTGCAATCGGCGTTGATCCTCGGGGTCGGCGCGTTGGCGTTCGGGGTGCACTGGGGCGACCCGCTCGCGGCGGGCGCCCTCGTGCTGAGCTTCGCCCTTCTGTCGACCGGCGCCGGGCTCCTGATCGGGTCGCTGGCGAAGTCGCCCGAGCAGGTGCAGTCGATCGGCATCCCCGTGGCCATCGGGATGGCGATGCTCGGCGGGTGCATGTGGCCGCTCGAGGTCGTGCCCGCGACGGTTCGCACCGCCGGCCACCTCACCCCGCACGCCTGGGCGATGGACGGGTGGATCAACGTGATCTTCGAGGACAAGGGCATCAGCGCGATCGCGCCGGACCTGCTGGTGCTGGGCGCCGTGGGCGTCGTGCTGATCGGGCTGTCGATCTTCACCCTCCGCCGCTCGCTGGAGCGCTGACCGCCGAACGACGGCGGGGCCGCAACAGCGTCAGCCCGGCTGGGCGGTCAGCCCGGCACGGCGTTCAGCACGACACCGCTGTCAGCCCGGCACCGCGTTCAGCCGGCTCGGCGGTCAGCGGGGCTGGGCGGTCAGCCCGGCCCGGAGCTTCGGTCAGCCCGGCACGGCTGCGGTCCAGAGCTGGCGGAGATCTGCCGGGAGGGTGGCGGCGATGTCGGCCACCTCCTCGGGCACCAGTTCGCGCAAGGTGCCGAGGATGGCCTCGGTGGCCCGCTGCCCGAGGGCCGGGGTGAAGACGTCGGGGTCGACGCACAGGGCGTTGGCCTCGGCCACGATCTCGGCGACGAGCTGGTCGACCGTGCGCAGGTGCCCATCGGGCCGGTCGAGCACGGGGGTCACCTCGCCCCACCACCGAACGTCTTCGGGCAGGTGCAGCAGCACGTGACCGCGCTCGTGCTCCGGGATGCGGGCGACGAACGAGCTGAGGACCGCTCTGGTCGCGCAGCTCGCGTGGCCGGCATCGACGCCGGCGGAGATCGCGGCATCAAGGAGCCGGGTGTGCGCCGCCGACGGCTGGTGGAACTCCCGGCCCTCCGACGGACGGCTGTCGGTGTCGCCGAGCCCGACGTGCAGGTGCGACGTCACGCCACGCACCCCGGAGACGGCCAGCACCGCGGCCTCGACAGCCGCCGCATCGTCGGTCGTCCCCACGACGCCGTGCAGCAGGACGACGTGGTTCTCGACCATGACCTGCACGTGCGGCAGGTCCAGGCGCTTCTCGAGAGGGCCGAGCTCGGATCGCACCCGATCGGCGAGGACGAGGTCCGACACGTTCGGGTCCGGTTCGTGGATGGTGCGAGGTCCGGTGCGCGGCGCGCCGGCTCCCGGCGTCGTCGCCGACGAGCCGCGTCCGCGCACGAGCTTGCCCAGGGCGGAGTCGGGGACGAGCACCGCCACGGCGGCCGCGCCCCCGATCAGCACCACGCCACTGATCATCAGCTTGCGCATGTCATCTGCTCCTCGTGCTGTTGGGTGCGGGTGGCGGACGGTCAGGTCGCCGGGTCGGCGGGGGGTCGGAGGTCGATGACCCCGTCGGTACCGCCGTGGTCGTTGGTCACGATCTCGTCGGACCCGGGGTCGGTGTGCCAGTGGCCGGCGTCGTCGAGGTAGCGGAAGGCGTAGGTGCGGCCCGGGTCGAGAACGATCGATGTCGAGCGCAGCGACCCCTTCTTGCGCAACGGGTTGGCCGTCGGGTCCCAATCGTTGAAGTCCCCCACGACGCTGGTCGGCAGGTCCAACCACTCCCGCGGGATGCTGAAGGTCACCTTGACCCCCCGGCCCCGGTGCTTGTGGTTCTTCTCGATCATGGTTCCTCCGCTGTCCGTCCGGTCGCGCCGATGCGCGCCCGTCCCTACCCTGACAGCCCCACCCTCATCTCCTGAAGGGTCTTCGGTCCCCAATCCTCAGCACATCAGCGCGACGAGCGCCTCCTGGTCGGCGGCGGGTGGAAGCCCCCACCCCGGCGGGTAGCCGTACACCTCGTCGAGCGCCGCCGAGCTGAAGTGGCGTTCGAGCACCTCGAGCTGCGACAGCGTGACCAGCGACGGATGGGGGTGGCCGCAGGCCCGACCCACGCGCACGAGCTCGAACTTGAGGGCGGCGAGGTAGTTCGCGACCCGGACCGATTTCAGGGCCGGGTCGAGCCCGTGTTGCAGCCAGCGCGACTGGGTGGCGACACCGGTGGGGCAGCGCCCGGTGTGGCAGCGCTGCGCCTGGATGCAGCCCGCCGCCATCATGACCTCGCGCCCGACGCTGACCTGGTCGCACCCGAGCGCCAGCGCCAGGAGGGCGTTCTCGGGGAGCCCGAGCTTGGCCGACCCGATCCAGACGATGCCATCCTGCAGCCCCCGCTCGGCGAAGACCCGGTAGACGCGGTGGAACGCGAACCGGAATGGGAGCGCCACGTGGTCGGTGAACACGAGCGGCCCCGCACCGGTGCCCCCCTCACCTCCATCGATCGTGACGAAGTCCACCGCGGTCCCGGTCGCCTCGATGCGCGTCGCGAGATCGTCCCAGAAGCCCTGCTCCCCCACCGCGGACTTGATGCCGACGGGCAGGCCGGTGCGGTCCGCGATCGTCTCGACGAACGTGAGGAGCCCGTCGACGTCGGCGAACGCCGTGTGCTGGGCCGGGCTCTTGCAGTCCACGCCGACCGGGATGCCGCGGATCGCCGCGATCTCGGGGGTCACCTTCACGCCGGGGAGCATTCCGCCGATGCCGGGCTTGGCGCCCTGGGAGAGCTTGATCTCGATGGCACGGATCTGCGGATGCGACGCGACGGTGTCGGCGAGGCGCTCGAGGGAGAAGGCCCCGTCGGCGTCGCGGCAGCCGAAGTAGCCGGTGCCGATCTGCCAGACAAGATCCGCGCCGAGTTCGTGGTACGGCGAGATGCCCCCCTCCCCGGTGTTCTGCCAGCAGCCCACGGCCTGGGCGCCGCGGTTGATGGATTCGATGGCGGCCCCGCTGAGCGAACCGAAGCTCATGCCCGACACGTTCACGATCGAGGCGGGGCGGTAGGCGAGCCGGCGGTTCCGGGCGCCGCCGAGCACCTTGGCGGCCGGAACGGCGAAGTCGAGCGATGGGTGCGGGGCGCTGAGCGGGAGCGGGAACGCGGCCTGCTTGATGATCAGGTAGTCCTGGGCGCCTTCGATGTCGTTGTCCGTGCCGAAGCCGAACGTGTTGTCGCGGAGCTTGGCCGACGTGTAGATCCAGCGGCGCTGGTCCCGGCTGAACGGCCGCTCGTCGTCGTTGTCGGTGACCAGGTACTGGCGGGTCTCGGGGCCGAACGCCTCGAGGATGTAGCGCAGGTGGCCCACGACCGGGAAGTTGCGCAACACGGCGTGGTGCCGCTGGGTCACGTCGTACAGGGCGACCACCACCAGGGCGATGACGACGATGGTGACGACAGCTCCGAGCACGACCACGGCGTCACGCTACTGCCGTGGGTGATGTGCGCTCAGCGGGCGTCGGTTCCGGCGAGGATCGCGGCGAGGCGGGCGGGGTCGGTCACCGGCAGCAGGTGCCCGGAGCGAACCCGGATGATCGTGGCGGGTCCGGGCAGGCGCGCCGCCATGACCTCCTGGGTCGCCGGCGGCACGGGCCGATCCTGCTCGTTGAGCACGTAGGTGACGGGGGTCCCCGCCACGGCCGCCCACGACACGGGTTGGAAGTAGTGGTGGACCGTGTCAGGCACGCAGCGCACCGGGTCCACGACGAAGGCCAACGTTTCGTCGTCGAGCGGCTCGCCGCCGTACGCGCCCCGGAACGAGTCCGGGTCCGCCGGGGGCCCGGGCAAGGTGATCGCCTCGCCCCGGCTGGCCGCGTCCTCGACCGCCAGCAAAAGACCGTCGCGGTGACGTTCCTTCATGCAGTCGAGGCCGCGGCCGCCGTCGTCGGGGACCAGCGCGGCGTTGAGCACGATGCGCGCCACCCGGGCACCGAGGGCGGCGGCGACGCCAGGCACGACGAGGCCCCCCGACGAGTGGGCGACGAGGACGAGCGGGTCGGCCAGTTCGGCGGCCTCGATGTCGGCGACGACCGACGCCACCTCGTCGTCCACCGACAGCGTCGCGAGGTCGGCCGGGTGGGCACCGCGCCCGGGGAGGTCCACGGCGAGCGCCGGCTGATCGAGCAGGGGCACGAGGCGGTCCCAGAACCGGGCCGTCGCCCCACCGCCGTGGATGAGCACATAGGTCATCGAGGACTCCCGCGGTCGTCGCCAGCCATCGCCGGGAGCGTAGCGGCCGACCCGCATCGCTTCGACCGGCGACGCTCCCTGACGGGTGCGATCCGGTTCTTTGATCCCCCGTGCCGAGGGATGCGGCGAACGGGTGCAAAGAAGCGGGACGGCCACCGGGGTGGGCGCGGTCAGGGGGTGAGGTCGTCGAACCAGACCTGCTCACGCGCCAGGTAGCGGCCTGCACCGGGCTCGCCGACGAACTCGCCGTCGCGGGCCACCACCCGGCCGGCGGCGAGCACCAGATCGGGCCATCCGGTGGCGGTCTGGCCCTCGTAGGGCGAGAAGTCCGTGCGCATGTGCAGCGCGGCCGCATCGAGGGACTGGGTGCGCTCGGGGTTCCACACGACCACGTCCGCGTCGCTGCCGACGCGCAGCGATCCCTTGCGGGGCCACAGCCCGAACGTGCGAGCCGGCGCCTCGGCGCAGAGCCGCACCCAGTCGGCGACGGTCAGGTCTCCGGCGCGGACCCCGGACCACACGAGCGCGAGGCGCGTCTCGATGCCCGGCAGACCGCCGGGGATCTCGGTGAAATCGGCCCACCCCTCGGGACGGCCGGCCATGCCCGCGTGGCGGTCGTGCATCCAGAACGGGCAGTGATCGGTCGCGACGGTGTGGATCCAGCCGTTGGCCAACCCGTGCCAGAGCTCCTCGTGGTGCCACGGGTCGCGCAGCGGTGGGGTGCACACGTACTGCTCACCGTCGGGCCCGGCGAGCCGATCGACGTCGAGGTGCAGGTACTGCGGGCAGGTCTCGGCCAGCACGGCGACGCCCCGCTCCTGCGCGGTGCGCACGGCCGCCAGCGCCGGCCCCGAGCTGAGGTGGACGATGTAGATGGGTGCCTCCACGATCTCGGCCAGCACCGCGGCCCGAGCGGTCGCCTCCCCTTCGACGATGGCCGGTCGCGTGCGCGAGTGCTCGAGGACGCCGGTGCGGCCGGCCGCGAGCGCGTCGCGGCGCATCGACGTGATCGCCCCGCCGTTCTCCGCGTGCACCGTCACCAGGCCACCGTGGCGCGACGCGGTGCGCAACACGTCGACGATGACGTCGTCGTCGACCTGCAGGGTCTCGGGGTAGGCCATGTACAACTTGAACGAGGTGATGCCCTGCTCGATGCAGTCCACGACGTCCGCCTCGCCCACCGCCTCGGTGAAGGTCATGTGGAACCCGTAGTCGATGCTCGCCGCCTCGGCCTCGCGCTGCCAGACCGCGAGCGCGTCACGGGGCCGCTGTCCCCGTGCCGCGGTGACGTACTCGATCACCGTGGTCGTCCCACCGACCGCCGCTGCGGCGGTGCCCGACCCGAAGTCGTCCGAGACCGACACGGCACCGACCTGCAGGTGCAGATGGGTGTGGGCGTCGACGCCGCCCGGCACGACGAGGCGACCGGTCACGTCCACCACCTCCTCGCCGGGTCGCACGGCCAGCGTGCCGGGCTCGGCGACTGCCGCGATGCGCCCGTCAGGCCCGGTGCGGATGTCGGCGAGGCGCGTCCCATCGACATCGATCACCGTGCCGCCGGTCAGCAACACGGTGCGGCACCTCCGGGCTGGACGCCACCCGCGGTCGGGCCGGTAGGGTGCGCCGCATGGGAACCGACGCTGCCCCGAGCCCGTCCGCAGGCGAGACCGGAGCCCGCGTCGCGGCCAACGCCGACGGCGTGGCCGAGGGCCGCGAGATCATGACGTGGTCGTTGTTCGGCGACGCCACCCGCGAGCTCGCGGCGTCGGTCGTGGCCAGCGGGTTCCGCCCCGATCTGGTGCTCTCCATCGCTCGGGGTGGGCTCACCGTCGGCGGGGCCCTGGCCTACGCGTTGGCGGTGAAGAACTGCTTCACCATCAACGTGGAGTACTACACCGGCATCGACGAGCGCCTCGATCTGCCCGTCGTGCTGCCGCCCGTGCCCGACCCGGTGGCGATGCACAACCTCAACGTGCTGATCGCCGACGACGTCGCCGACACCGGGCACACGCTCGCGATGGTCCACGACTTCTGCGAGGGCCATGTGGCCGAGGTGCGGTCCGCCGTCTTGTACCGCAAGCCGTGGTCGGTCATCGAGCCGCACTACGTGTGGTTGGGCACGGATCGCTGGATCGCGTTCCCCTGGTCCTCCCAAGGCCCGGTGGATGGCGTCGATGCCGAGGACTGACGTCGCGGCGACACCTCCGCAGGCGACCGGTACGGTACGGCCCATGCTGGTCACGGCCGAGTTCACCATCGAGCCCTTCGTCGAGGGAGATCCGGGGGCCCACGTGCACGCCGGGCTCGATGCGCTGCGCGCCGCAGGCCTCGAACCCGAGATGGAGGCGTTCGGCAGCTCGGTCTCGGGCGAGCTCGACGTGGTCAGCGCCGCGGTGCAGGCGATGCTGCACGCCGCCACCGCGGCCGGCGCGACCCAGGTGTCGCTGCAGTTGCGCCGCCTCCCGCCGTCCTGACGGCGCTGGCCCGAGGGCGTGGTCACTCGCCTTCGGGACGGTTCAGGTAGTTGTAGACGGTGAACCGGCTGACGCCGAGCATCTCGGCCACCTGCTCGACCGAATGGCGCATCTGGAACGCGCCCCGGTCGTTGAGCATCTTCACCGCGGCCTGCTTGCCGACCCGATCGAGGTCGATGAGCGAGGCGCCCAGGTCCCGCTCCACCTGGGTCACGTACCAGCTGATGTCGCGCACGTCGAAGGCCAGGCGCACACCACCGACGACCTTGCCGCGCCACTCGAGCGGCACGTCGGTCTCGCAGATATCCCGCCGGTCGACCACCTTGGCGCCGAGCGCATCGGCGAGCGGGCGGACCGCCTCGAGCAGAGGATGTTCGGGTTGCTTCACGACCTGTCCCTTCGCGCTGAGGGAGACCCACGACCTCGAAGGGTCGGCCCGCCGACTCGTCTTCAACACATTGTTGCAGCAGCGTGGCGGACGCGAGCGCTGCTGACAAGACCCCAAACGGGAAAAGTTGGGTGAATGCGGCCCACTGTTTCGCGGCTGTGAATTCTGCGGGTCGACTCGTCGGCGGTCGTTGACAAACTGTTGAAGCCGCACCACGATCCGCTCGATGCCCATCCTCACTCCCACCTCGCTCGACGACGCGCTCGCCGCGCTCGCGGCCGCGCCCGACGCCGATCTGCTCGCCGGCGGCACCGATCTGCTCGTCGCGATCAACGCGGGCCGCCATGCCGTGTCGACCGTCGTGGCCCTGGCCGGGGTCGCCGAGCTGCGGTCCTGGGCGCGCGACGGAGCCGACCTCGTGATCGGCTCGGGCGTGACCTTCACCGAGCTGGCCGACCCGGCGATCGCCACGGCCCTGCCTGTCCTCGCGCAGGCGGCCCGCACGGTCGGGTCGCCCCAGATCCGCAACGCCGGCACGCTCGGCGGCAACCTCGGTACCGCGTCACCCGCGGGTGACGCGCTTCCGGCGCTGGTCGCCCTCGACGCCCAGATCGAGCTCGCCTCGGTGGACGGCAGCCGCCGGCTGCCCATCGGCGACTTCCTCCTCGGGCCGAAGCGAACCGCCCGGGCCCCCCACGAGCTGATCACCGCCGTGCGGATCGCGGTCCCCCGCGGGCCCCAGGAGTTCCTCAAGGTCGGCACGCGCAACGCCATGGTCATCGCCGTGGCGAGCCTCGCCGCCGTCGTGGACGAGGAGCACCGCACCGTCCGGGTGGCGTTGGGCTCGGTGGGGCCCACAGTCCTGCGCGCACCCGAGGCCGAGGCGTTCGCGGCCGGCGCGATCGACTGGGACACCGGGCAAGTCGTCGACCTCGCGGCGGCCGGCCGGTTCGGCGAGCTCACCGCCGCCGCGGCCCGCCCGATCGACGATCACCGCTCGACGGCGGCGTACCGCCGCCACACCGTGGGCGTGCTGGCCGCGCGAGCGTTGCGCCGGCTCTTCCCCGCCGCCGACACGCGGGTGGAGGTGGCGGCATGACGATCTCACCGCCCCAGTCCACCGGCTCGATCGCCGCCGGCGCCGAGGCCTACGTCTTGTCGGTCAACGGCAGGACCCTCGAGGTCGCCGATGCGTGGCTCGGCGAGAGCCTCCTCTACGTGCTGCGCGAACGGCTCGGTCTGCCCGGCGCCAAGAACGCGTGCGAGCAGGGCGAGTGCGGCTCGTGCTCGGTGCTCGTCGACGGCGTGCTCGTGTGCTCCTGCCTGGTGCTCAGCGCGGCGGTCGCCGGACACGAGATCACCACCATCGAAGCGCTGGCGCCCGAGGGTGCGCTGGCCGACGTGCAGCAGGCCTTCGTCGATGCCGGGGCGGTGCAGTGCGGGTTCTGCACACCCGGGCTGGTCCTGGCGGTCGACGACCTGCTCCGGCGCAACACCGACCCGAGCGACCTCGAGATCCGCGAGGCGTTGTCGGGGAACCTGTGCCGCTGCACCGGCTACGGCCGGGTGCTCGACGCCGTCCAGGTCACGATCGCCACTCGGCGCGTCGCGGCGGGAGAAGCCCCGTGACCGGCGCCCTCACGATCACCGAGACAGGCGAGGCCAGCACCATCGTCGCGGCGCCCCCGGGTCGCCGGGGCCCCCGCGTCGGCGAGTCCGCCCCGAGGCCCGATGGGACCGCCAAGGTGCAGGGCCAGTTCGCGTTCGGCAGCGACCTCTTCGCCGACGACATGTTGTGGGGTCACACCCTGCGCTCTCCCCATCCGTCGGCGCGGATCGTGGCGATCGACATCGGTCCCGCGCTCGCGATCGGTGGGGTCCACGCCGTGCTCACCGCCGATGACGTGCCGGGCGAGCCCTGCTACGGCCTCGAGGTGCGCGACCAACCCGTGTTCGCCCGCGATGTCGTGCGGTTCATGGGCGAGGCGGTGGCGGTCGTGGCCGCGGACCACCCCGAGACGGCCCGTCGTGCCGCGGCGGCGATCGTGGTCACCTACGAGGTGCTCGATCCGCTGGTCGATCCCGACGCGGCCGAAGCCGCACCACCGATCCATCCCGACGGCAACGTGGTGCGCCACCTCGTCATCCGCCACGGCGATCCGACCGTGACCGGTGACGTGGCGGTCGAGGGCACCTACGAGGTCGGCATGCAGGATCAGGCCCCGCTCGGCACCGAGGCCGGCCTGGCCCAGCCCACCGAGGATGGGGGCGTCGAGCTGTACATCCCGACCCAGAGCCTGCACGGTGACCGTGATCAGATAGCGGCGTGCCTCGACCTGCCGGTCGACATGGTCCGGCTCACCCTCGCCGGGGTCGGCGGCGCGTTCGGCGCCCGCGAAGACGTCAGCCTCCACATCCACCTGTGCCTGCTCGCCCGCCACACCGGGCGACCCGTGAAGATGGTCTACAGCCGGGAGGAGAGCTTCTTCGGCCACGTCCACCGCCACCCGGCGCGCATGTGGTTTCGGCACCACGCCACCGCCGACGGCACGATCGTGAAGGTCGAGGCCCGGCTCATGCTCGACGGCGGCGCGTACACGTCGTCGTCGCCCGCGGTCATCGCCAACGCTTCGTGCTTCGCCGCGGGCCCCTATCGCGTGCCCAACGCGCTGATCGATGGCTGGGTGGTCCGCACCAACAACCCGCCGTGCGGGGCGATGCGCGGCTTCGGCGCGGTCCAGACCTGCTTCGCCCACGAGGCCCAGATGGACCAGCTCGCCGCGGTCCTCGGCATGGATCCGGTCGCGCTGCGCCTGCACAACGCCCTCGAACCCGGAGACGAGCTGCTGACCGGCCAGATCATCACGGGCACCGCACCGGTGGCCGAGGTCATCCGCACCTGTGTGGAGCATCCGTTGCCCGACTTCCTCGTCGAGCTCCCCGCCGCATCCGGTCTCGGCGTCGGCGCGTCCCGTGGCGCGCCGGTCGACCCGCTGCTCCTGCCCGGCGGCGCCGGCCGCACCAGCGAACCCGGCGACCTGCGGCGCGGCATCGGCCTCGCGGTCGGCTTCAAGAACATCGCCTTCTCCGAGGGCTTCGACGACTACTCGACGGCTCGGGTGCGCCTGGAGGACGGCGTTGCCACCGTCACCTGCGCCTGCGCCGAGGTGGGCCAGGGCTTCGTCACCCTCGCCCAGCAGATCACTCGCGACGTGCTCGGTGTCGACGAGGTCGTGCTGGCCCCGGCCGACACGAGCATCGGCTCGGCCGGATCCACCTCGGCGAGTCGGCAGACCTGGGTGTCGGGCGGGGCGGTGCTGGCCGCCGCGCAGGCGGTGCGCGCCAAGCTGCTCCAACACGTCGAGGTCGCGCACGGCGTGCCAGCCGTCCTGCTCGAGCTGGCCGACGGCCGCGTCCGCTCGGTCCACGGTGATGTCGACCTCGCCGTGGTCGACGCCGCCGACGGGCTCGTCCTCGAGGAGACGGTCGAGTACCACCACGCCCCCACCGAGGAGCTCGACGAGAACGGGCAGGGCAACGCCCATCTCTCCTTCGCCTTCAGCGCCCACCGGGCCGTGGTCGATGTCGACCCCGAGCTGGGTCTCGTGCGCCTCGTCGATCTGACCACCTCACAGGATGTGGGCCGGGTGATGAACCCGCTGCAGCTGCGCGGCCAGCTCGAAGGGGGTGCCGTGCAGGGCATCGGCCTGGCGCTGATGGAGGAGATCGTCATGGACGAGGGCCATGTCCGGAACCCGTCGTTCACCGACTACCTCATCCCCACGACGCTCGATGTGCCCCCGTTGCGGATCGCCGCGATCATCGAGGAGGCCGAGCCGGGCGCGCCGTTCGGGGCGAAGGGCGCCGGCGAGCCGCCGACGATCTCGTCGGGCGCGGCGGTCGCCGCCGCGGTGCGCGCCGCCACCGGCCTGGCGCTGACCCGGGTGCCGATCCGCCCCGCCGACATCGCCCTGGCGCCCACGACCGCGGAGCAGGCGTGACCACACCGCCGGTCGGCACGGGCACGACGCTCACCGCATCGGCCGCATCGGCCGCATCGGCCGGATCGCGCGGGTCGGGCAGCTCGGGGTCGGGCGCGTCGGCCGGGTCGGCCGGATCCAACCCTGCTACCGAGGGGATCAGCGGATCCAACCCTGCTACCGAGGGGATCAGCGGGACCGCCTCGCCCGTCGCGGCCGACCTGCGGGTCGACGGCGCGCGCCTGTTGCGCCGGCTCGACGAGCTCGCCACGATCGGGGCCACCGGCGACGGCGGGGTGTGCCGCTTGGCGCTCACGGCCGAGGACGGGGCGGGGCGCGATCTCGTCGTCGCCTGGATGCACGAGCTGAGCCTGCGCGTCGACACCGACGGCATCGGCAACGTGGTCGGCACCTGGCCGGCCGACCGCCTCGATCCCCCGGTGCTCACCGGCTCGCACATCGACACCGTCCGCACCGGCGGTCGCTACGACGGCAACCTGGGCGTGCTGGCCGGCCTCGAGGTCATCGAGACCCTGATCGCCTCCGGCTTCGAGCCGACCCATCCGCTCGCCGTCGCGTTCTTCACCGACGAGGAGGGCAGCCGCTTCGCCCCCGACATGCTCGGATCGCTCACCTACGTCGGTGGCCTCGCCCTCGAGGAGGCGCTCGACGTGACCGACGCATCGGGGGTGCGCCTGGGCGACGAGCTCGCCGCGATCGGGTACGTGGGGTCCCAGCCGTGCCCGGCGGTGGCTCCGCACGCGTTCGTCGAGCTCCACATCGAACAGGGTCCCGTGCTCGAGCGTGAAGGCGTGACCATCGGCGCGGTGACCGGGGTGCAGGGCATCTCGTGGACCGAGCTCACCATCGAGGGCCAGTCCAACCACGCGGGGACCACGCCCATGGCCCTGCGCCACGACGCCGGCTACGCCGCGGCCGCGATCACCACGTTCGTGCGCCGCATGGCGTCGATCGTGGGCGGGCACCAGGTCGCCACCGTCGGCCGGCTCGACCTGCATCCCGATCTGATCAACGTGGTCCCCGGCCGGGCCGTGCTCACCGTCGATCTGCGCAACACGGATCCTGCGGGGCTGGCCGAGGCGCAGGAGCGACTGGCCGGGTACCTGGCGGATCTGGCCGTCGCCGAAGGGGTCGCGATCACGAGCCGGTCGCTGGCCGAGTTCGCCCCGGTGGCGTTCTCGGACGAGCTGATCGACCTGATCGAGCAGGTCGCGACCGCGCAGGGCCACCCGGTGCGACGACTCCCGTCGGGCGCCGGCCATGACGCGCAGATGCTGGCGCGGATCGCCCCGGCGGCGATGGTCTTCGTGCCGAGCGTCGGTGGTATCAGCCACAACCCGGCCGAGCACACCGACCCCGACGATCTCGTCGCCGGCGCCGACGTGCTCCTGCACGTCATCGCCTCGCTCGCCGCGGACGTCGCGGCGGTGGCGGACCTCGTGCCCTCGGCGACCGCGACCTCGGCGGCCGCGACGTCGGCGACCGTGACCGCGACCACCAAGGACGCTTCGTGACGCGGGTCGTGCAGGTCGCCGCCGCGCAGCTCGGGCCGATCCAACGCGACCACAGCCGGGCTGATGTCGTGGAGCGGCAGCTCGCCCTGCTCCAGGACGCGGCGGGCCGCGGCGCGGATCTGGTCGTGTTCCCCGAACTGGCGCTCACGACCTTCTTCCCCCGCTGGTGGTTCGACGACCCCGCCGAGCTCGACTCGTTCTACGAGTCCGAGATGCCCGGCCCCGACACCAAGGCGCTGTTCGACGAGGCCCGCCATCTCGGTGTCGGCTTCTGCCTCGGCTATGCCGAGCTGGCCACCGACGGCGAGGGCCAGAGCCATCGCTACAACACCTACCTGCTCGTCGAGCGCGACGGCTCGGTCGTCAGCCGGTACCGCAAGGTCCACCTGCCCGGCCACGAGGACAACGAGCCGTGGCGCGCGTTCCAACACCTCGAGCGCGCGTACTTCGAGCCCGGCACCGATGGCTTTCGCACCCACCACGCGTTCGGGGGCGTGGTCGGGACCGCCCTGTGCAACGACCGCCGGTGGCCCGAGACCTACCGCGTCCTCGGTCTCCAGGGCGCCGAGCTGATCCTGATCGGGTACAACACCCCGATCCACTACCCGCCCGATCCCGGGCAGGACCGCCTGGCGGGGCACCACAACTCACTCGTCATGGCGGCCGGCGCCTACCAGAACGGCGCGTGGGTCGTGGGCGTGGCCAAGGGCGGCCTCGAAGAGGGCACCGAGCTGCTCGCCGAGAGCCAGATCATCTCCCCGGCCGGCGAGGTCGTGGCGAAGGCGACCACCGCCGGCGACGAGGTGATCGAGGTGGCGTGCGACCTCGACCTGTGCGCCGCGTACAAGGACACCCTGTTCGACTTCGAGCGATACCGCATGATCGAGCACTACGGCCTCATCACGGAGCGGCGCGGGGCGCAGGCCCCCACGCGAGGCAAGGAGCCAGACCAGCCATGACGACCACCGAGCAGCCCGCGCCCGCGCCGCCCGTCGAACCCGATGGGGCCGGCCTCGACGGCCGCGCGCACTTCGTGCTCAACGGCGCCGCCGTCAGCGTCGCGGATGATCACGCGCACCTGCTCGCCGCGCTGCGCGACGAGCTCGACGTCACGTCCCCCAAGGACGGCTGCTCGCCGTCGGGGCAGTGCGGGTGCTGCACGATCCTGCTCGACGGCAAAGCCGTGGTCAGCTGCCAGGTGTCGCTCACGAAGGCCGAAGGCCGTGAGGTCACGACCCTCGAGGGGGTCGACGCCGACGAGCGCGACCGCTACGCCGAGACGTTCGCCGCGTGCGGCGCGCTGCAGTGCGGCTTTTGCACCCCGGGCATCGTGATGCGCACCAAGGCGCTCGTCGACAAGAAGGGTGATGCGCTCACGCGCGATGACGCGGCACGGCACCTCGGGGCCAACCTCTGCCGGTGCACGGGCTACGTGAAGATCCTCGATGCGGTCGAGGCGCTCGCCCAGGGCACCCCGGTCGCTCTCGCGGAGCCGGTCGGTCCGGTGGTCGCTGACGGCGTCGGCGCGAGCCGCGTGAAGTACGAGGCGGCCGAGCTCGCCCTCGGTGACCGCGGGTTCATCGACGACCTGCGCGTGCCGGGACAGCTCCACGGGGTCCTGGTGCTCACCGCGCATGCCCGCGCCGAGATCCTCGCCATCGACACCACCGCGGCCGCCGCTGCGCCCGGGGTCGTCGCCGTCTTCACCGGCGCCGACGTGCCCGGTGACCTGCGCGTCGGCATCATCCACACCGACTGGCCGGTGTTCATCCCCGTCGGCGGGCGGACGTCCTACATCGGCGACGTGCTCGCCATCGTCGTCGCCGATACGCGGCGCCAGGCGGCCGCGGCGGCCGCGCTCGTGGCGGTCGACTACGACGTGCTGCGCCCGCTCACCGATGCGGTGGCCACCATCGACGACCCGGAGCTGGCGGTGTGGGGCACCGACGGCAACGTGTTGAGCGTGTCCACCTACGCCCGGGGCGACGCGCTCGCGGCGTACGAGGCCAGCTCCCACCAGGTGCACGAGGTGTTCCAGACCCAGCGCATCGAGCATGCGTTCCTCGAACCCGAGTCCACCCTCGCCGTGCCCGCTGCCGACGGCACCATGCACGTGTACTCGGGCGGGCAGGGCGTGTGGGACGACCACAACCAGATCGCCGCGATCCTCGGTGTCGACCGCGACCGCATCACGGTCGAGCTCGTGAGCAACGGCGGGGCGTTCGGCGGCAAGGAGGACATGAGCAACCAGGGGCAGACCGCGCTCGCGGCCTGGCTCCTGCAACGACCGGTGTCGTGCACCCTGAGCCGCGAGCAGTCGCTGCTGCTGCACCCCAAGCGCCACCCGATCCGCCTCGAGTACAAGGCGGCGTGCGACGACGAGGGTCGGCTCACCGCGCTGTGGGCGCGCATGGTCGGCGACTCGGGGTCGTACGCCTCGGTCGGCATGAAGGTGCTCGAGCGGGCCGCGGGTCACGCCGGCGGCCCGTACCACGTGCCCACGATCGACGTGGAGGCCATCGCGGTCCGCACGAACAACCCGCCCTGCGGCGCATTCCGGGGGTTCGGCGCGAACCAGGCGCAGTACGCGATGGAAGGGGTGCTCGACCGGTTGGCGGCCCAGGTCGGCATCTCGGGCTGGGAGATCCGGATGCGCAACGTCATCCACCCCGGCCAGGTGTGGGGTCCCGGGCAGGTCATGGACGACGGGTGCCTCGGCGCGGCCGCGTGCCTCGACGCGATCAAGCCGGCCTACGACCAGGCGCGTGCCGCGGGCCAGGCCATCGGCCTCGGCCTGGCGTTGAAGAACTCCGGTCTCGGCAACGGCTTCAAGGAGATCTCGCGGGCCGTGGTGCGGTTCCAGCCCGACGACACGGTCGAGGTGCGCCACTGCTGGACCGAGATGGGCCAGGGCATCCACACCGTTGCGCTGCAGGTGGCCGTCGAGGAGCTGGGCATCGACCCCGACCGCATCCGGGTCATCGTCGACACGACCCGCGAGCTCGGCGCCGGGCAGACGACGGGCAGCCGCGGGACCCTGATGGGGGCCGGTTCGGTCCAGGCCGCGTGCCAGGCGGCGATGGCCGATGGCTGCCAGGTCGGCGTGGACTACGAGGGCGAGTACCGCGTCGACTGGACGAACTCGCTCAGCGAGGGTCTGGCCCAACCCATCATCCACTCCACCTTCGGCTACGCCGCGCAGTTGATCATCATCGACCGCGACAGCGGCACGATCACCAAGGTCGTGGCCGCCCACGATGTGGGCCGCGCGGTGAACCCGCTGTTGTGCGCCGGGCCGATCGAAGGGGCCGTGCACATGGGTCTCGGCTACGCCCTGACCGAGGACTTCCCGACCGATGCCGAGGGCCGGCCCACCAACATGACGCTGCGCAGCCTCGGCATCATCCGCCCCAAGGACATGCCCGCCGTCGACGTCATCCTGGTGGAGTGCCCCCAGCCGGGCGCGCCGTACGGCATCAAGGGCGTCGGCGAGATCGGCCTGGTCCCGACCGCCGGCGCCGTCGCGGCGGCCCTGTTCGACCTCGACGGACGCTGGCGGGCGACCCTCCCCATGCGCCGCGACGGCACATGACCACGGCCGCGCCCCGCGGGCTCGCGCCCGACCAGACCCCGGGTCTGGTCTGCGCGCACCACCACCTGTACTCAGCTCTGGCGCGCGGCATGCCGGCACCCCCCGTCACGCCGACCACGTTCATCGAGATCCTCGAGCAGGTGTGGTGGCGCCTCGACGTGGCGCTCGACCTCGACATGCTCGCGGCGGCGGCCCGCCTCGGCGCGCTCGAGGCGCTCGAGTCCGGGTGCACCGCGATCATCGATCACCACGAGTCGCCGCACGCGATCGAGGGCAGCCTGGATGTCATCGCCGCGGCGTGCGCCGAGGTGGGAGTGCGGGTGTCGTGCGCCTACGGCGTGACCGACCGCCACGGCACCGATGGCGCCAAAGCAGGGCTCGCCGAGAACGAGCGCTTCCTCCGCTCCGGGGGCGCCGGCTACGTCGGGGTGCACGCCGCGTTCACCTGCCGCGACGAGACGTTGGAGGCGGCCGCGGGCCTGGCCGCAGACCTGGGCGTGGGCGTGCACGTGCACGTGGCGGAAGCAGAGGTGGACCGGGCCGCCGCGGATCGGCTGCGGGGTCTCGCCACCTCGCGATGGCTCCTGATCCATGCCGTGCACCTCGCCGACGACCACGGCCTGGCGGGCACCATCGTGCACAACCCACGCTCCAACCAGAACACCGCCGTGGGTTACGCCCGCCCGGTCCGCTTCGCCAACCCGGTCGCGCTCGGCACCGACGGCATCGGCGCGGCGATGCTCGACGAGCTGCGGGTCGCCTTCATCGCGGCGCGCGCCGCGGACGTCACGACCCCGGTCGACCTCGCGTGGGACTGGCTGGCCGGCGGCTGGGATCTCGTGCCGGCGGCCCGCGCCGATGTCGTCACGTGGACGTATCCGACCATGGACCCGTGGCACCTCGCCTACACGACCGATGTGCGGCCGCTCGAGGTCGTGGTCGATGGCGAGGTCGTGCTGCACGGCGGGCAGGCCACCCGCGTCGATGCGGCCCAGATCCGCGCCCACGCGGCCGACCAGGCCGCCCGACTCTTCGCCCTGCTCTGATGCCCTCCCCTCGATCTTCCCCCTCCCTGTCCCGCCCCTCCCCGTTCCGCCCCTCCATCAGCCCCGCCCCCGCCACCGTCCCGGAGCGCCATGTCCCCCGCCGCTGACCCCGCCCGTCTCGCCATCTACCTGCAAGACGCCCACCCCATCCGCACGGGCATGGAGATCGCCCGCTACGCCGAGGCGAAGGGCTTCGAGGCGGTCTGGCAGGCCGAGAGCCGGCTCGTGCGCGAAGCCACGGTGCCGATGGCCGCGTTCTTGTCGGTGACCGAGCGGATCACCGTGGGGTCCGGCGTGGTCAACAACTGGACCCGCAACCCGGCGTTGCTGGCGTCGACCTTCTCCACCCTCGACGACCTCGCGCCGGGTCGGGTGATCCTGGGCATCGGCGCGTGGTGGGATCCGCTGGCCGCCAAGGTCGGGATCACCCGGACCCGTCCGCTCAAGGCGATGCGCGAGACCATCGAAGCGGTGCGCCGGTTGCTCGCGGATGAGACGGTCACCTACGACGGCGAGTTCGTGCACCTCGACGGCGTCGAGCTCGACTACGTCCACCAGCCGCGCCGGCCCAAGGACGTGCCGATCTACCTCGGCGCCACCGGCATGAAGATGATGGAGCTCACCGGCGAGATCGCCGAC
>JBBQHT010000020.1:0-28033 GCA_038324235.1 Acidimicrobiales bacterium | reverse complement strand
GCTCATGTCGAGAACGACGACCTTGGCGCCGCGCTCGGCGAGCAGGCGACAGGTCGCCTCTCCGAGTCCGGACGCGCCCCCCGTGACGATTGCTGAAGCTCCGGTGATATCCATGGCGCGCAGCCTACGTGCGGGCTGACGGCGTAAGCCAAACCGCCTCTCGCCCCCACCGTGGCGGTGAGCGCGACCTCGCTGCGCCTGGTTCCTCGTCGTCCGTGATCTTCGCGGTCCGGTCGGCGCGCGAACCCCGGAACGCCCGATCAGCGGGGATGTGTTCCTGCGGTCACGAGGGTCGGTCGCGGCGCGGTGGCGGTAGCTCCGTCAAGCATCGGGACGAGTTCTTCGGTCGTCGCCAAGATCACCCGCAGGTCGAGGAGGAGATCGACGATCTCAGAGGTGCTCACGATCGTGCGGTACGTCAGGTCTCCGATGGCGTGGTCGATGACCCCGAGCGCAGCGGCGATGGTTGGTGATTCCCGGACCTCAGTCATGGCTCCAGCATCGGTCTCGTTCCCCGCGGCGGGTAGGGCCGAAGGTCGTCTGCAAGGTGCCGCAACGGTCACCACCGGCGCCTGAACTGAGCTCAGTCACCCACAGCAGAACGGATTGTCACAAGGCCTGCCGACCTCACTGCCGTAGGCGATGAACTCGACGAGGGGCTCGAGCGCCACCGAGACGACATCGACGGCAAGCACGGGAAGATCGTTGCTGGCCACGTTGGCCCACGCCTCGGGTTGGTCATCGAGATCGAATCGACGCTCGCCGTCGACGAAGAGCGTCCAGAGCGGATGATCGGGGAAGGCGTTGACCCGGAGCACCCACCACTCACCCTCCACCCGTGCCGCCGTCGGAAAGTACGGGTTGCCCGTTCGATGCCAAGCCGGAGACATCCGTAGCTCGTCACGTTTCATGTCCACCTCCGCACGCACTCTGTCAGCTCGCGGCGCGGGATCCGCAAGCACGAGGTCACGACTGCGGAATCGGCGCCCGATCGGGGAACGCACGGACCAGATCTGGTCGGTGGTCCTGCGCGTTCGATCGGGACCCTGTCGTACTCCCACGACGCGTTGTCGACATCACCGCGGAAGTCGAGGACGACGATGACTTCTGAGGGTCCGCCCACCGACGCCTACGTGTGGGTCTGGTTGCCGCGGGCAGTCGAGCCCGTGGTGGCCGGCCGCTTGCGCGCCCGCGACGACATCGTCACGTTCCAGTATGGCTGGCGCAGCTCGGTATCCAGCCGGCGGCGGGTGCGGAACGGCTCGGCCCGTTCTGGGTTGAGGGCGCATGTCCGGGTCCCGAACCGAAGGACGAGATCACCATCCTGCGGAGCGACGGGGACTGGTGGGTCGTCGGCTACTGGGAGCGCGGCTCGTTCCGCATCGATCACCGCTTCGGGAGCGAAGCAGACGCATGCCAATGGATGCTCCACCACCTGGTGTCCCACCAGGTGACCTCGATGGGCACGACCAAAGTTCCACCGCGCGTTCGAGAGGGATTCGAGGAGAGGATGTTGGAGGCCTTGGAGGAGGTCGCCACCCCGATCCGCCAGCGACGTGGAACCGACGCCTCCAGATAGCCCCGCGTGGCCAGTACCGACAGCCCGAACTGAAGCGCCATGTCCGAGACAAGTGCTTGCCGGCGACATCTCAAAGCGGTAGCTTCAGCGGAAGTCAAACCGGAAGTTAGAGGGGAAGCAGATGCCACCCACCCTGGACCGAGCAGTCGAAGCCAGCGAGATCGTCGACGCACTCAAGCCCTTCGGCGTGACCCAGGGCGACGTCGCCGTGGTCACGCACGTCACCGACCGAGCAGTGCGCGGGTGGAAGACCAGCGACATCCGTCCCGATCGCTACGACCGCCTCGCCCAGCTCCGCGATCTCGTCATCCTTCTGTCCGACTCGCTGACGCCCCGTGGCGTCGGCCAGTGGCTCCATGCGAAGAACCGGCTCCTCGAGGGCCAACGACCGGTCGATCTACTCGCCGAGGATCGGTACGACACCGTTCGCGAAGCGGCTGAGGCCTTCGTCGACGGCGCCTACGTGTGAACCTCGCCGACGCGGTCGGCGACGCGCCGCGTCGACAGATCTCCGGACGCTTCTGGCATCAGGGCCCGACCCGCCACCCGCTCACCTCGTGCGCTGACCCTGCACGAGGCCCCGGCCGCTACCACCGCACCGGTGAGCCGGGCGTCTGGTACGCCTCGAGCCAGGAGCAGGCGGCCTGGGCCGAGCTGTTTCGACACTTTGTCGACGAAGGCGTCGATCCATTCGGGCTCCGACGTCGGGTCGGTCGGGTGTACGTCGTGCTCGAAGTCCTCGGCCTGACCGACGAAGACGTCCGCGCCCACCTCGGCGTCGACGAGTCCGACCTCGTCGGCGACAACTACTCGATCACCCAGACGATCCGCAGCTGCGCGGGATGCAGGCTTCCACGCGATCCTCGCCCCTGCGGCCGCGCTCCCTGACCGCGAGACCCTGGCAGTCTTCGCCCACGCCTTGCCATCGGTCCAGGCCGAGCGATCCGAGATTCGCCAGCCGCCTCCCCGACTCGCTGACCTACTACCGCTGATCCGTCCTCATGAACGCGTTCCCGACGCGATTCGGCGCCTCTATCGCACGCTCGCACGTGCGGGGGCGGCCGCAATCCGTACTCGACGCCGGTCGACCTAGGGGAACGGCAGATAGTCAGCGAGCTTGCTCCCGGCAGCTCCGATGATGAGCGCACCTATCACACCAAGCACGCGCCGAAGGGTACGACTACGCAGGACCCCCTCAGAGATCCGCCTCAACTTCTGAGGCGTGCCCCCTGGGACGTCGTCAACGACCACCAGGGCATCGGGATAGAGCATCCTGCCGTGGAAGTACACGAAGCTCGCCACCGAGGAGAACACACCAAGCAGGAGAACGAGCGCCCGCGCCCATCCGCTCGCGCTTCCAGGGGCTAGGGCGATGCTTACGAGCATCAGGGGAGCAACCGCTGCGAGCATCCAGGCAAGGCCCCTCATCCCGCCCATGCGATCGACGTAGCCAACCATCATCCGACGGAAGGTCAGCTCGGCCTGTCCGAGTGCTCGCCCGGCGTCCGAGTCCATGATCTCGAGCGAGAGTCCTGGCTCGAACCGGCTCGCCACTATCACCGCTCGTCGCGTCTCGTCCCCATCGACCTCCACGCGGAGAATCGCAGCGCGTTCATCCCGGAGCCGGAGCACGCACTCGCCGACCTCGTCGAGTGAAGTCGCTCGCTCGGATCGACCGTCCGACCACGTCAGCGATGCTGCGATCGACTGTGCGCCGGGCGCTGCGCCCTGGATGGAACGCACCACGGCCTGAAGCTCCTCAGGGGTTCCATGCCATGATTCGATGCTCGCTGATGCAGTCGTTTGTCCAGCAACCTCGTCACTGAGATGTTCGATCCTCACTCGCCATCAGGCTCGCCCCCAGCCCCCACCGCCCGGCGTCAACATCCGAAGGACGTCGCCGGCCTTCAGTTGGATCGTGCATTTGTCCGGTAGGCGCTCGGCCCTCGCCTCGTCGCCGCCCGGCAGGAGCCAGTTCTCCCCCACCGCCCCCGGCTCGCCGCCGGCGAGGCCCCACGGCCGCGAGACCCGCCGTTCGGTGATCAGCGAAGCGGTGGCGTCGACGAGCACCTGCAGGTCCCGCTCGATCCCCTCGCCGCCCGGAGCGGAGCCCGCGCCGCCGCTCCCCCGCCGCAGCCGCTGCCGGAGAACCCGCATCGGGAACGCCCGCTCCAGCGCCTCGATCGGCGTGTTCTTCGTGTTGGTCATCGCGGTGTGCACGCCGCTCATGCCCGCGCCCGATGCCTTGCCGCCCTGGCCGCCACCGATCGTCTCGTAGTACACCCACGCGCCGCCTGCGCCGTCGGGGCCAACGCCCTGCGCCTCGAGGCCGCCGATCAGCACGTTGTTCATCGTGCCTTGGGAGGCGGCGCCGACCGCGCCCGGCACGGCACGGGTGAGCGCACCCAGGCACACGTCCGCGATGCGCTGGCTGACCTCGACGTTGCCGGCACCGACCGCCGCAGGCGGGCGCGCGTTGATGATCGTGCCCGGCGGAGCGATCACCGTGATCGGGCGCAGCGTGCCACCGTTGGCCGGGATGTTCGGCGGCAGCACCGACCGCAGCGCGAAGAGCACCGCGCTCACGGCAACGGCCTCGACCGTGTTCACGTTGCCGGCTCGTTGGGGGCCGGTGCCGGTGAAGTCGAACGTGATGGCGTCGCCCGCGAGCGTGACCCGCACGCAGATCTCGGTCGGCGCCTGCTGGTCGGGCCGGGGACCGAACGAATCGACGACGTCGGCGAAGGTCCACTCGCCATCCTCGATCGCCGTCAGGGCAGCGCGGACCCGACGTTCGCCGTAGTCGAGCACCGCACCGAAGGGCTCCCCCGCGAGCTCGGCGAGGCGCGCGACCCCGCGCACGTTGGCCCCGATCTGCGCGTCGAGGTCACCGCCCCGCTCGACCGGGGTGCGGGAGTTGGCGAAGAGGATCCGGCGCACCTCGGCGGTGAGCCGCATCGGCGGGATGCGCAGACCTTCCTGGAAGATCTCGGTGGCGTCCGCTGGGATCGAGCCCGGCGCCGAACCACCCACGTCCGCGTGGTGCGCCCGGTTGGCGGCCCACCCCACCAACGCGGCACCCACGAAGCAGGGCGAGACGAGCGTGATGTCGTTGAGGTGGGTGCCTCCGGCGAACGGGTCGTTGACGATGAGATGGTCGCCGGGCGCCAACGGGCCGTGCTGCGCGGCGTGGTCGATCACGGCCGCGACCGATGCCGGCATCGAGCCGAGGTGGATCGGCAGGTGCTCGGCCTGGGCCAGCATCTCGCCATCGGGTGCGAACAGCGCGGCGGAGAAGTCCGCTCGTTCCTTGATGTTCGGGCTGAAGCCGGCCCGCTGCAGCACGGCGCCCATCTCCTCGGCGATGCCCGTGAGACGGGAGACGAGGATCTGCAACGACGCGGGATCGAGATCGCTCACGATCCACCCGCGGACCAGCTGTGCGTCATGACCATCGCAGGAGGATGGCACAACCACGGAACCGTGGAGGTCCGCGGGCGGGCGGTACGGTCGACGCGATGGATGCGTCCGCCCGCGTCGACGCCCCGGATCCGCGCCGCACCCCCCTCGACCTCACCGACCTGGACCTCACGGACCTCGACCTGTTCACCGGCGGGTTCCCGTACCCCGTGTTCGCGCGCCTGCGGGACGAGGCGCCGGTGTGGTGGCACCGACCGACGGCTCACACCCCCGATGACGAGGGCTTCTGGGTCCTGAGCCGCTACGAGGACATCCTGCGGGTCGCGACCGACGCCGAGTCGTTCAGCACGACCTGCGGGCGCGGACGGCATCGATCCTCGACTCGGTCACCGCCAATGGCGGTTGCGACTTCGTCGTCGACATCGCCGCCGAGCTGCCGTTGCAAGCCATCGCCCGGCTGCTCGGCGTGCCCCAGGCCGATCGCCATGCGCTGTTCGCCTGGGCGAACACGACCCTCGATCACGACGATCACGACCTCGGTGAGTCGACCGCCCGCCAGACCGAAGCGAGCGCGGCCATGTTCGCCTACGGATCGGCCCTCATCGACGCCAAGCGAGCGTGCCCGGCCGACGACATGCTCTCCGCCGTCGCGACCGCCAGGATCGACGGCGCCCCGCTGGCCGAGATCGAGGTCCAGATGTTCTTCAACCTGCTGATCGCCGCGGGCAGCGAGACGACGCGCAACTCGATCGCCGCGGGTCTGCTCGGGTTCGTGGCCGAGCCCGCGGCGTGGACCGCGGTGCACGAGGACCGGTCCCTGCTCCCCGGTGCGGTCGAAGAGATCTTGCGCACGGCATCGTCGACGACCTACAACCGGCGCACCGCGACGCGTGACACGGTCATCGGGGGCCAGACCATCAGGGCGGGCGACAAGGTCACCTTGTGGTGGCCCTCGGCGAACCACGACGCCGCGGTGTTCGCTGATCCCCATCGCTTCGACATCGGCCGAAGCCCGAACCGCCACCTGGCGTTCGGCCATGGTTCGCACTTCTGCCTCGGCGCCAACCTCGCCCGTCTCGAGATCAAGGTCATGTTCGACGCGCTGCTGGACCGCTTCGAACACCTCACCCTGACCGGCCCCGCCGAGTGGACGCGCTCGAACAAGCACACCGGCCTGCGCCACCTGCCGGTGGCGTTCGCGCCCCGCATCCACGCGGGCTGACCCGCGCGATCACGGTCGGATCGACCCGACGACGTACGCTGACCGAGCAGGCGCCCGGTGAACGCCTCATGTACGACGGACGACGCGGGGGCGACGACATGCTGACCGGGGGGGAAACGCGACACGCAGCGCGCGGCGCCACGGGCGCGCGCGTCGCGCGCCACGGCACCACCATCGACCTCGGGGCCATGGCCATCGGCACCCTCGCCACGCTCGGCGTGCTCGCGGCTGCGGTGGGCTGCTCGTCGCCCACGCCGGCGGCGACCGCAGCACCGCCTCCCGCCACTGCCGCGCCCGCGCCGGGGACGTCAGAGGCCACGACCTCGACCAGCACGGAGCCACCGCCACCCACCGAACCCGGCACGACCCCCACCACCCGCAAGCCCCGCCGCGCGCCGACCGGCCCGCCCGGCCCGTTGACCGGGGCCCCGGTCGATGCTCCCGGCTACGAGAACCGCCAGGCGCTCGTCGTGAAGATCGACAACTACGACCCCGACGCCCGGCCGCAGGCCGGGCTCACCCTCGCCGACGTCGTCTACGAGGAGAAGGTCGAGGGTCCGGTCAGTCGGTTCGCCGCGATCTTCCAGGGCTCCGACGCCGACCAGATCGGACCGGTGCGTTCGGCGCGCTCGACCGACGTGGAGATCATCGGGGATCTCAACCGTCCGCTCTTCGCCTACTCGGGCGCCAACGGCGGCTTCCTCAACCTCCTGTCGATCAGCCCGCTCGCCGACGTGGGCGCCGGCGCCAAGCCCGGGGCCTACTGGCGCGGCGGCGACAAGGTCATGCCGCACAACCTCTACACGAGCACCGCGCTCCTGTACGCCGGCACGGCGGGGCGCGCCCCGTCGCCACTATGGCCGTTCCGGGGCGCGTCGGACCCACCTGGTCCCGGGGCGCAGGCCGCCACGGCCGTCAGTTACCACTTCGGCGGCAACGTCACCGCCGTCACCTGGCGCTGGGACGCCGCCGAAAAGGCGTGGTTCCGCACGCAGAACGGCTCGATCCACTTCGACCTGGGCAACTGGCCGGAGTCGGTGAGCAACGTCGTGGTGATGTACGTGCCCTACCAGAACTCCGCGTCGGACGACATGTTCGGCCATCCCATTCCCGAGGCGTCCCTCGGTGGGGTCGGGCGCGGGTTCGTCATGACCGGTGGTGCGGCGATCCCGATGACGTGGTCCCGGCTCGGTCTCGAGAACCCGGCGACCTACACCGGTCCCGATGGTCAGCCCATCGAGTTCGCCCCTGGCCGCACGTGGGTGGCCCTCGTCCCGGTCGAGTACCGCGCCAGCGTGCAGCTCGCCAACGGCACCGCCATCGGCTGACCCTCGGTCAGGTGCGGCGCACGACCAGCGCGCCGGCGATGCCCGGATCGGCCCGCCAGCCCGAGGGGATCCAGATGGTGCAGTCCGGTTCGGCCAGCACCATCGGACCCAGCACCGCAGTCCGGACGAGGGCCGGAGCCGGTAGGTCGGTGACGGCGACGGGAGCGCCGATCGTGGCGGTAGCGCGGATCGCCACGACCTCGATCGGTGTCCCCGTTCGGGCGTAGCCGTTGCGCCGTTCGTGGGTGGCGGCGAACCCCTCGACCGAGGGCACGGACAGCTCGTGGCTCTGGCCGGCGTAGCGGCAGTCGAACGCCACGCTGGTGATCGGGGCCGCACCGGGTGTCGCACCCCCGGCGCAGACGATCGCCTCGTCACGCGCCTGGTCGACCAGCCGGCGGGCCGCGTCGTCGAGACCGTGGTGATCGAGCGGGGTCGGCCAGCTGTGCACCAGGTCGACCTGCACCGGGGCGCCGAGTATCCCCACGGCGCTGAAGACGCCGGCTCGCGGCGGCACGAGCACCACGGCGAGGCCGAGCGCGTCGGCGAGCGCGCACGCGTGCAACGGGCCGGCGCCGCCGAAGGCGACGAGCGCGAGACCCCGCGGATCCACGCCGCGCTCGACCGAGACCCGGCGCAAGGCCTGCTCCATCGAGGCGTTGACCACGGCCAGCACGCCGGCCGCATCGACGCCGGCGACCGCCAACGCCTGCTGGGCGGCGGCGAGGTCGAGGCGGCCGAGGCCGGGAAACTCGACGTCGGCAGGGATGTGGCCGGCCACGAGGTTGGCGTCGGTCACCGTCGCCTGCCCGCCACCGCGCCCGTAGCAGGCCGGTCCGGGCCGGGCACCGGCGCTCTGCGGACCGACCACGAGCGCGCCGCCGTCGTCGATCATCGCGATCGAGCCCCCGCCGGCGCCGATGGTGTGAACATCGAGTGACGGGAGCCGCACGGCGAAGCCGGCCACCTCACGCTGCGCCGCCGCCTCAGGGCGTCCACCCGTAACCAGGCACACGTCGGTGGACGTGCCGCCCATGTCGAAGGTGATGGCGTCGGGAAACCCGTTGGCCTCGGCGATCGCCGCGCCTGCGAGCACGCCCCCCGCTGGTCCCGAGAGCAGGAGCCGGGCGGGGTGGTCCGCCGCGGCGGTCGCGGAGGTGAGCCCGCCGGCCGATGTCATCACGAGCACCCGCGCGGCCAAGCCGTCGAGGAGCCGGAGGTAGGCGCGGCAGACGGGCCGAACGGCGGCGTCGATCACCGTCGTGACGGTGCGCTCGTACTCGCGGAACTCCGGGGAGATCTCGTGGCTGGCGACGGCATCGATGCCCCGGTGGGCGAGCTCGGCGAGCACCGCCTGCTCGTGCGCGGGATCCAGGTCGCTGTGCAGCAGGCACACCGCCACGATCTCGACGGTCGGATCGATCGGCGGGATCGTCGAGACGTCGATCGGCACGAGCTCCGCACCGGTTGCGTCCAACCGCCCCCGCACCTCGGAACGCCAGGCCCGGGGCACGAGCGGCACCGGCCGCTCGATCGTGTGGTCGTACAGGGCCGGGCGGTCCTGGCGGGCGATCTCGATGAGGTCGGCGAAGCCCTCGTTGGTGATCAGCGCCACCTGGGCCGTGCGCCGTTCGAGCACCGCGTTGGTGGCCACGGTGGTGCCGTGGGTGAGCACCTCGACGGCGGCGACACCCGCCCCCGCAGCCAGGTCGCGCAACCCGCGGGCCACGGCGGCACTCGGATCGTCGGGTGTCGACGGCACCTTGGCGATCGTCCCGTCGTCGAGCACGAGGTCGGTGAACGTGCCGCCGGTATCCGACCCGCACCACCGCGCCGGACCCCCCGGCACTCCGGATGCCGACGTCTCGGATCCGGACGTCGCAGGATCCTGGGTCACGGCGATCCTCGCCGCGTCGCCAGCTCGGTCGGATCCACGGTCCACACGTCCTCGCCGAGGTGGTCCTCGAGCGACCGGAACACCCGGCTGAGCACGGGATCCTTCCCGTCCCACACCAGCAGGGCCTCGGCAACGTGGCGCGCCAGCCAGGCGTCGCGGCGTGCCAACGCCGCCCCGGCCTGCTGCTTCGAGTCCGGGGCGCGCTTCTGCAGGGTGATCACCTCCGTGGCATCGTCGAGCAGCGCCGAGAAGCGTCCCTGTGACACGGTCGGCCACACCCTCTGGGGATCGGGGTACGGCAGCACGGCCACGAACGGCACGCCCGCCGCGATCGCCGCCTCCGCCCCGAGCATCTCCGCGCCGAGGCGCAACCCGGTGACGACCACGAGATCATCGTGGAGCGCGGCCTTCGCTTCGATGATCGCCTGCAGGCGCCCGCGGACCGCATCGCTGATCGGGTTGTCCTCGTACCCGCCGAGCTCCGGCGGCCGATGGCCCAGCACGAGCACGCCGTACCCGGTGATGTCAGGACCGCTCGGCACGACCGGCGCGGGCAGTGATCCGGCGCCGGGCGACGGCGCGGCGGTCCGGCGTGCCGCCTTGCGCGCCGCCGGTCCGGGCCGATCGGCCGGGCCGAGCTCGGTCGGGGGCTCCTCGCCACTGCGCCCCCGCTGTGTCTCGGCTGCCTCCACCGCGAGCCGGTCGACGAGGTCGTTCATCGGGTCACCCGAATGGCCCTTGATCCACTGGAAGGTCACATCCCCCCGCACCTGCACGAGGTCGACGAACGGTTCCCACAGATCGCGGTTCGCGACCGGCTTCTTCTGCGAGTTGAGCCACCCACGCGCGTGCCAGCCCTTCCACCACCCGTCCCGGAAGCAGTTCACGACGTACGTCGAATCGCTGACGATCGTGAGCGAGCCGGGGATCGCCTGCACCGCTTCGTAGGCCGCTTCGATCTCCATGCGCTGGTTGGTGGTCGCCGCCGACGCCCCGCTCGCGAACGCACCTCCGGGCACCGCCCACGCCCACCCTCCCGGACCGGGGTTCCCCTGACACGCTCCATCGGTGTACGCGACTGTTCCCACCCCCGCATGCTGCCACGGCGACCGGCGTCGTCCGACACGACGGGCCGGTCGCCGTGGCGGCGGTCGAAACACGCAGTTCACGGCCGGAGTATCGAGATCTACCGACCGGTAACCGGATCGACCCGCCATGATGGACGGCGGCAGCACACCAGCGCAGGAGAGATGCCATGTCGATCGACGGATTCGTCCATCAACTCCCCGACGGCGACCCGGACGAGACCCGTGAGTGGCTCGAGTCGCTCGACGCGGTCATCGACGCCAGCGGCGAGACCCGCGCCCGCTTCCTCCTCGCCCACCTCACCCAGCGGGCCCGGGCGCGAGATCTCGGCACCTCGGTCGAGGTGTCGACCCCGTACGTGAACTCGATCCCGACCAGCCAGCAGCCCTGGTTCCCGGGCGACGAGACGATCGAGAAGCGCATCCGGCGGTTCATCCGCTGGAACGCCGCGGTGATGGTCGTCAACGCGAACCGCCACGCCGACGGCATCGGCGGCCACCTGTCGACGTTCGCGTCCAGCGCCGCGCTGTACGAGGTCGGGTTCAACCACTTCTTCCGCGGCAAGGCCGACGGCCAGCCCGGGGACCACGTCTACATCCAGGGCCACGCCGCGCCCGGCGTCTACGCGCGGGCGTATCTGGAACACCGCCTCGACGAGTCCCACCTCGACAACTTCCGACGCGAGCTCGACGGCCCGGCCAAGACCCCTGAGGGCACCCCGGCCGGGCTCAGCAGCTATCCCCACCCCTGGCTGATGCCCGACTTCTGGGAGTACCCCACGGTGTCGATGGGCCTCGGACCCCTCAACTCCATCTACCAGGCCCGCTTCAACAAGTACCTCGAGCACCGCCAGATCGACGACACGTCCGGCTCGCGGGTGTGGTGCTTCGTGGGCGACGGCGAGACCGACGAGCCCGAGACGCTCGGGTCCATCTCGTTGGCATCGCGCGAGAAGCTCGACAACCTCACCTGGGTGATCAACTGCAACCTCCAGCGCCTCGACGGACCGGTGCGGGGCAACGGCAAGGTCATCCAGGAGCTCGAGTCCACATTCCGGGGGGCGGGTTGGAACGTGATCAAGGTGATCTGGGGATCGAAGTGGGACGAACTGCTCGCCGCGGATGCCGACGGCGTGCTGCTCAAGCGGATGAACGAGACCGTCGACGGGGAGTTCCAGCGCTACGCTGTCGAGTCCGGCGCGTACATCCGGGAGCACTTCTTCGGCCCGGACCCGCGGCTGCGCAAGATGGTCCAGCACCTGAGCGACGACGACCTGCGGACCCTCCCCCGCGGCGGCCACGACTACAAGAAGCTCTACGCCGCGTACAAGGCGGCGACCGAGCAGCGGGGTGCGCCGACCGTCATCCTGGCCAAGACGGTCAAGGGCTGGGCGCTCGGCGCGGCGCTCGAGGGCCGCAACTCCACCCACCAGATCAAGAAGATGACGTCGGTCCAGCTGCAGGACCTGCGCGCCCGGCTCCACCTCGAGGACGACATCCCCGACGAGGCCTTCGAGGGCGACGACCCGCCGTTCTACCGGCCGCCGGAGGGCTCACCCGAGCACACCTACCTGATGCAGCGGGCCAAGGCGCTCGACGGACCGGTGCCGAGCCGCCTCGTCCCGCTCCGCCGACCGTTGACGCTGCCCGGTCCCGCTCCCTTCGCCGAGCTCATGACCGGCTCGGGCCAGCAGTCGGTGTCGACGACCATGGCGTTCACGCGGCTGCTGCGCAACCTGTGCCGCACCGAGGACTTCGGCCGTCGGGTGGTCCCGATCGTCCCCGACGAGGCGCGCACCTTCGGGCTCGACGCCCTGTTCCGCGAGTTCGAGATCTACGCCTCGCAGGGCCAGAAGTACGAGCCGGTGGACCACGATCTGCTGCTGTCCTACGTCGAGGACCACGACGGCCAGATCCTCGAGGAGGGCATCACCGAGGCGGGCTCGCTCGCCAGCTTCACCGCCGCCGGCACGGCCTACGCGCACCGCGGCGTGCCCATGGTGCCCTTCTACATCTTCTATTCGATGTTCGGCTTCCAACGCGTCGGTGACCTGATCTGGGCCGCGGCCGACGCCCGGGCCAAGGGCTTCCTGCTCGGCGCCACCGCCGGACGCACCACGTTGCTCGGCGAAGGCCTGCAGCACCAGGACGGGCACAGCCTCGTGCTCGCATCGACGGTGCCGACCTGCCAGGTCTACGACCCGGCGTTCGCGTACGAGATGGCGACGATCATCGCCGACGGCCTGCAACGCATGTACGGCGGCCGACCCGAGGGCGGCTTCCCCCACGGCCCGTTGTCCGGTGACGACACCGGTGAGAGCATCTTCTACTACCTCACCCTCTACAACGAGAACTACCCGATGCCGGCCAGGCCCGACGGGGTCACCGACGCCGACATCACCGGCGGCCTCTACCGATGGGCCGGCGCACCGAGCCACGACAGCCGAGCCACCATCTTGTTCTCGGGTTCGGCCCAGGGCGCGGCCCGCGAGGCGCAGGCCGCCCTTGCGGAGGACTACGGCATCGGGGTCGAGCTCTGGAGCGCCACCTCGTACAAGCGCCTGCGCGAGGAGGCGTTGAGCGCCGAGCGCCACAACCGCCTCCATCCCCTCGAACTGCGTCGCCCGGCGCCAGTCACCGAGCTCCTCCGGTCATCCGCCGGGCCGATCGTGGCGGTCACCGACTTCATGAAGGCGGTCCCGGACCAGATCGCCCGCTTCGTCCCGACCGATGCCGCGGGGGTGCCGCGCCGCTTCACGAGCCTCGGCACCGACGGCTTCGGCCGCTCGGACACGCGCGAAGCGCTGCGCCGCTTCTTCGAGATCGACCGCGATCACATCATCGTGGCGATCCTGTCGTCGCTCGCCGCCGACGGAGGCGTCCCGGCGGCCACCGTGGCCGACGCGATCAGTCGTTACGGCCTCGAGCCCGACACCGCCGACCCCTGGGTCCGTTGACCCGATGGCCCGGAGCTCGACGTGAGGAGCGGGGCCCGGGTGACACGAGCCGGGACGAGATCGGGAAACGGTTTGCGGCCTCGGCTCCGGTGGTGAACAAATCCATCGGATCACCGATGAGTCGATGATCGTCCCTGCGTTGTACCACTATCACCTGGTCAACAAGGGCCTGGGTCGACTCGGAGGTAGAGAGATGGATTGGAAGCTGCAGCTGGTCGTGGTGCCCGTGTCCGACGTGGACGCGAGCAAGGCCTTCTACCTGGAGCAGATGGGCTTCGGCCTCATCGTGGACCACCAGCCCAACGAGCACTTCCGCGTCGTGCAGCTGAACCCACCCGGCTCGAGCTGCGCGATCGCCATCGGCGTCGGGATGGGCGACATGGTCCCGGGTTCGCTCCGGGGCCTCCACCTCGTGGTGAACGACATCGAGGCTGCGCACCGCGAGCTCGTCGAGCGAGGCGCCACGCCATCGGCGCCGTATTGGTTCTCGATGACCGGCGAGCGCACCGATGGCGTCCAAGCCGAGCACGAGGACTACGCCACCTTCATGGACCTCACCGACCCCGACGGCAACGTGTGGATGATCCAGGAGGTCGGTCACGCCGAGGCCGGCGCGTGACCGACGCCCTCCTCGGCGAGCACGAGTTCACCCTGCGGGCCGAGCAGCACCGGCGGGAGCTGCACGTCCACTGCTATCGGATGCTGGCGTCGTTCGACGAGGCCGAGGACGCAGTGCAGGAGACGTTGCTGCGGGCGTGGCGGCGGCGCGACACGTTGGACGACTCGTCGTTGCTCCGGGCGTGGCTCTACCGCATCGCCACCAACGTGTGCCTCGACCAGCTCCGGCACCGCAAGACGCACATCACGGCGATGAGCTCGTTCGCCGAGGTGCCCTGGCTCCAGCCGTACCCCGACCGGCTGCTCGATGAGATCGCCTCGGTGGCCGACGAACCCGACGCGGTCGTCGTCGATCGCGAGACGATCTCGCTCGCCTTCGTCGCCGCGCTCCAGGTGCTCCCTCCACGCCAGCGAGCGGCCCTGCTGGCCCGCGACGTGTTGGGCCTGCCGGCCATCGAGACGGCCGAGCTGCTCGACACGACGGTGCCCGCGGCCAACAGCGCGCTCCAGCGCGCCCGCGCCACGATGCAGGAGCACCTGCCGGCCCAGCGATCGGCGTGGGCGCACGCCGGCGAGCTGAGCGACGTCGAGCGTGAGCTGCTCGCCACGTTCATCGACTGCCACCAACGCAACGACGCCGAGGGTGCCATCGAGGCCGCCGCCCGCGACCTGCGCATCACCATGCCGCCCTTGCCGTTCTGCTTCGAAGGGCTCGACACCATCGCGGGCAGCTTGCGCACCGCGTTCGGACCCGAGCGCGAGGGCGACTGGCGATTGGTGCCGACCATGGCCAACCGCATGCCGACCGCCGCCAGCTACCTGCGCCGCTTCGGCGACACCCAGTTCCGGGCGTTCAAGTTCGACGTGATCCGCGTCGCGGACGACAAGATCGCCGAGATCACGACGTTCGGGCCCTCCCTCTTCCCCCAGTTCGGCCTGCCGCCGATCCTCGCCTGACGGTGACGGGCGCCCCAAGGCCCGCCGATCGGTAGGCCGATCCTTCGCTCCCGCGACAGATCGGCCATGCGGGTTCGGTCAGTGGCCGATCCACGTCGACAACTCGAGGCCGTCGTCGATCGGGACCTCGACCGAGAGCCAGCCGTTGGCCGGGTTGCGCACGTGATCGAGGTAGGTGACCAGCTGCGCCGGCATGATCGCCAGATCATCGGCGATCACGAGCGCGCCCGGCGCCAGGCGCGGTTCGAGCAGCTCGAGCACCGGGAGGTAGAGGTCCTTCCACCCGTCGAGCAGCAGCAGGTCGATCTCGCACAGGTCCGGATCATCGAGCGTCTCCAAGGCGTCACCGATCCGCAGCTCGACCACCGAGCCCACGCCGGCGGCATCGAGGTTCGCCTGTGCTCGGGCGGCCTTGCCAGCATGGAGCTCGGTAGCGATCACGCGGCCGGGTGTCCCGCCCGCCGGGGTGGCGTCGATCACCGCAGCAGCCAGGTGGATCGTGGACACCGCGAACGACGTGCCGAACTCGACGACCAACGGTGTGCGCAGACCCCGGACCAGCGCGTAGAGCAGCGTGCCGACCTCTCGCGACACGGGCAGTGCGGCCTCAGCCAGCATCTCAGCCATGAGGCTCGGGTCCACCTCACCTGGTGCCAGGTCGTGGACCGTGGCCAGATCGGCCTGGTCGAGGGCCTGGAGGATGTGCGCGTGATCGTCGCGCTCGGCGACGGTGAGGACGTCATCGAGGACTGAGCGGGCGGACGGGGTGAGCAGCGCAGAGGAGTTCATGGTTCGACCATGGGGCCAGAGCTCGATTGTGTCTAGTGCATTGTCAGCAACGTAGACTTGCGTTTCATGCAAGATATGAACCTGCTCGTCGCCCTGGATGCCCTGCTCGAGACCCGCAGCGTCACCGCCGCCGCGGAGCGCTTGCACGTGAGCCCGCCGGCGATGAGCCGGACGCTGGGCCGTGCTCGTCGCGCGCTCGACGATCCGATCCTGGTGCGCGCGGGCCGGCAACTGGTGCCGACCCCCAAGGCGATCGCGCTGCAGGCCCGCATCCGCGCGGTGGTCGCCGAGGCGGGCGACCTCCTGCGCGCCGGCGACACCGGTGCTGCGAGCGAGCGACGAACGTTCACGATCCGCGGCCCCGAAGACATCCCTGCCCTCATCGGCCGTCACCTCCTGGCTGGCGTTGCGACCACGTTTCCGACCGTGACCGTGCGCTTCGTGCCCGAAGGCGACGAGGACGTCGACGACCTGCGCTCCGGCCGCATCGATCTCGACGTCGGCGTCCAGCACGGGCACTTCCCCGACGTGGTGATCGACCCGGTCTTCACCGACGAGGTCATCGGCATCGTCGACGCCCGCCATCCCCTCGCCCAGCAACGGGTCACGCTGCGCCGCTTCGCAGCGCACCCACACATCTCGGTGACCCGCAAGGGGCGAATCCGCGGTGCGGTCGACGACGCTCTCGCCGGACACGGGTTGACCCGGACCGTGGCCGCCACCGTGCCGTCGTCCTCCAGCGCCATCGCCCTCCTGCCGGGCAGCCCGCTCGTCGCCCTCCTGCCGAGCCTCGTGCTCCGCGTCGTGGATCGTCCTCACCGCTTCGCGTCGTTCCGCCCCCCCATCCCCGTACCCTCCCTCGACGTCGCGCTCGCCTGGCACCGCCGTCTCGACGCCGACCCGACCCACGCCGCCATGCGCCAACTCGTGCACGAGGCCCTGGACCACGCGGCCCACGCCGGAGCGCCAGTCGCCCGACTCCCAGCAACCGCTGGCCGTTGACCAGGCCCACTACCTCGGTTGTCGCGTGGGTGGAGGTTCTCCCTCGTCGCGTAGAACCTCGCTTCCGACCTCGTCATCGAACGTCCCCGGCGCGCCGTCGTCGGCGAACCCGAGCTGTAGTCGCTTTCGCGTCGGCCCACCGCCGCCTGCATCATGTCAAGCGCCTGCTGGGAGCTCGCTGCGTCAACCTCCCGGATCGACACATCGGCTGCACAAGGACTCGCAGACCTTCGTTGGGTTCGTTAGTCCAGCCCGAGCACGAGTAGCACCGCCTCATCGACCTCCGACGCCTCGTCGGGGGTCAAGCGACCGAGATGAGCTCCCAACCTCTGCAGATCTATCGCCGTCATCTGCTCAACCATCACTCGAGTTGGCTGTCCGTCAACGACCACGACCGGCCGATGGTCCGCGGGTCTGGCATTCGTCGATGTGGGAGCGACGATCACCGTGGAGATGGCCAGGAAGTCCGACTGCAGCACGACACACGGCCGCAGCCCGTTCTGCTCGCGGCCCGTCGCCGTGCGAGGAGCGGCAAGGCGGTAGACGTCACCACGCACGGACCGCGTCCATCTCGGCTTTGATCTTGCGTATCTCGGCCACATCCACGGCGTCGTCAGCCAAAGCCTCTGACTGTGACCGCATCCGCTGCCGCCGATGCCGACGAGCCTCGTTGATGAGCGCCTGTCGGATGGCTTCACTCTTGTCAGAGCCCTCCGAGGTGAGCTCCAAGAGCGCGCGGTCAGTCTCGCGGTCGCTGCGAAACGAAATGTTCGCCATACGACGGAACGTAGCACGCGGTGTACTTCGTCCGCTAGTACGCTCCGGCATCGGTTCGACGGACCGTACCGATGCAGGATCGACGTGCGTTGATCCCGGGTATTCTACAGAGATGACTGTCGTGCAACCCATGACGTACGACGACGACGACGTCGCCCTTGGCGAATCCCGCCTCGAGTACATCGACAGCGCTGCGCGCGTGAACCTCTCTCCCCGTCGATCACACCAGGATGCGAGTCGCCAGATCGCAAACCTCCTCGCTGACGCCCTCCCACCGGGCTTCGGGGTGACCGAGGCCTGGTCGTGGCGGCCGACGAACGACGAGTTCATCCCCGACGTGATGGTGCTCGTAGACACCGACGAGGACGTCAGGTACACCGGGCTGCCGGAGCTCGTCGCGGAGATCGTCTCATCGGATCGCTCATCGGATCTCGTCGTGAAGTCTCGCCAGTACGCCGATGCCGGGTTGCCGCACTACTGGGTCGTCGACCTCTGTCCGGCTCGACTGCTCGGCCCGACAAAGGGACGATGATGGCCGCCAGGACAAAGCCGGCGATCCCGATCACCAACAACGACGCGGCGAACCGACTGCTCATCGAGAGCCCGTTCGCGCTTCTGATTGGAATGCTTCTCGACCAGCAGGTCCCGATGGAGTGGGCGTTCCTCGGGCCGTACACCCTCAAGGAGCGCCTGGGCGGGGCGCTCGACGCGGCGACCCTCGCGGCCATGTCACCGGACGAGGTCATCGCGCTCTTCGTGGCGAAGCCGGCGTTGCACCGCTACCCCGCGGCCATGGCCAAGCGCACCCATGACCTGTGCCAGTTCATCGTGGAGCACTACGACGGCGACGCCGCCAGGATCTGGAAGACCGCCAAGACCGGCGACGAGCTCTACCGGCGCCTGCGGGAGCTACCGGGCTACGGCGACGAGAAGTCGAGGATCTTCATGGCCATCCTGGCCAAGCGCCTCGGTCGCAGGCCGGCCGGCTGGGAAGAAGCCGCCAAGCCGTTCAGCGACACGACACCGCGTTCGGTTGCCGACATCGATTCGGCAGAATCATTGGCGCGGGTGCGCGAGTTCAAGAAGGCGAAGAAGGCCGAGGGCAAGGGCAAGGCCGACTGAACGCGAGCGCCACCGTCATCGTGACGGCGCCGGCGTGTGTCTTCGGGCCTCCGTCAGGCCGCTGGCGCGGCAGGCGGTGGTGGAGGGGGTGGCGCAGGCGGCGGCACTTGTGGCGGTGGTGGCGCGGCGGGCGAGCCATCGGCGGGGGGACCACTGGGGACCGTGGCCATCGGCGCACCCAGCGACGATGCCGACGGGGGCGGGGGGGCCACGGGGTCCACTACCTGGTCGGGACCCACGACCGCCACGCGCTTCGCGGCCTCGAGGTTGCGCTGCCGGTCGAGCCAGCCGAGCAGCACTGCCACCGCTCGCGGGTCGTGGCGCAGCTGGTGCGGACCGCCCTCGATGATCCGCAGGTCCGCGTCGCCGTGCGCGTCGGCGAGCACGCGGGCGTCGAAGACCGGCACGGCGTCGTCCTCGGACCCGTGCAGGACGAGCACCGGGCGCGGGGCGACTTCGCGCACGCAAGCGGTCGCGCGCACCTCGCGGGCCTCGCGGGCCCACGAATCGAAGCCCGACGGAAACGACGTGTCGTGGATGATCCCGACCTCACGAGCGTGCAGCAGCAGGCGTCGCGGGTGGTTCGCCCAGTCGTCGAAGTCGGCCGGCGCCGACACCGCCGCCACGCCTTTCACCTTGGCATCGCGGGCGGCGGCGCAGATCGCCACCGCTCCCCCCGTGCCGAACCCGGCGAGCCACACGCCGCCGACATCGGGCTGGTTGCGCATGAACGTGACGCCGGACAGGCAGTCGTCGAGCCACCCCCGGAACGAGAAGTTGCCGGCCGAATCTCCGCATCCGCGGAAGGTGAACACGAGCACCTTCCAGCCGAGCTCGGCGGCCACTCGATCGGCGAGCTCAGGGAACGACTTGGCTGACACCTTGCCGGCGTTGCGCCCGGAGGGGAACCCGTGGCAGATCACCAAACCGGGCACCCAGTGGCCGGGGGCACTGCGGGGCAGCGCGAGGTGACCCGCCAGTTCCATCCCGCCAGAGGTGAAGAGCTTCTCCATCCGGTGGCGGTCAGTCCTCGTCGTCGAGGTCGGGGCGACCGCTGCCGTTGCCCTGGTAGGGCTTGTACCCGCGATTGCGGGCCTCGGCGAGCGTGTCGGGCCCGAAGCACGTGTACGGCGGACCGCTCAGGCCTTCGACGTCGCCCGTGGCGAGGAGCGCATCGATGATCGTCGGGTCCTCGAGGTTGTCCACGTCGTAGACGACCTGGGTGCGCCGATCACCGACCCAGCGGTTGTGCTCGAACTTGGTCGGTCGTTCCATCCTCGGGTCTCCAGAGGGCTGCGATGCCGGACGCGGCACGAGTGGGCGTTGCCCTCACCCTATGGCGCCGGCGGGGCGTCGTTCGAACCCGGCGAACCAGAGCGGTCCGCCACGGCGTCCTCGGACGTCGCCAGTCCTCTCGTCGTAACCGGTGCGCCCTCGGCGGTCGGCCCGTCATCGGGGTCTCGCGGGGCCCGCACCTGCGAGCCGATCGCGCCGATCGCCTCGAGGTAGGCCATCTCGGCCTCGAGCACCAGGACGATCTGCACGTCGTCGACCTCGAGCTCGACGTCGGTGGCCCGCCCGAGCACGTAGGCGACCGCTTCGTCCTCGGCCGCCACGACGGGGCCCGAGCCGGCAGCTTGTTCCTCCACGAGCCCCTCTTCGGTCTCGGCCGCCACCCCTTTGTCCTCGAGGTAGTCGAGGTGCCAGCCGACGATGGCCCGCACGTCCTCGTAGCTCAGTTGCGCCGAGACGTCGTAGGGCAGGCGCTCGGCGATGAACTCAACGGCCTCATCCAGATCGAACAGCGACGGGGGCGGTTGCTCGGCCAGTCCGAAGGTCACCCGGCCCACGGCCACCAGACCGATCACGACGACGAGCACCAGGGTGAGGACGACGAAGATCGGGGTCACCGCGCCACTGTAGGGATTCCGCCCCCCGAACCCCACTCGGGCCCGAGCCGGGCGCGACCGCCGCGCACCGGGCGCGTGCAAGACTCCTGGTTCATGGATCAAGGGTGGTGGACCTGGACGCGGCGCGGCGTCGCGTTGGCCGCGATGCTGAGCGCGTTGGCGATCAGCTTCGGCTGCAGCAGCGCGCCACCCGGAGTCGCCGTCCCGGCGCCGACGCCCCAGGATGCGCTGCGCACTGCGCAGGCCGCAACCGACGACCTGCTCAACCTCGACCGGCCGTTCGTGAAGCTGGGTGTCCTGACGCAGCATCCATACGTGTGCGCCACGTCCGACCCGTGCTCGCCCCGAGAGGGCTACGTCAATCGTGAGGTCAACCTGCAGGGCGTGACCCATGCCCAGATCGCCAAGTTCTTCGTCGACAACGTGGGCAACTACGCGTGGAAGCTCGAGAACGTGTTCTGCGATGAGTCCAAGAACGAGTTCGTCGTGGTCGCCAGCAAGCTGACCGACGACGTCAGGTCCTACCCTGGGCGCTTCGAACTGCTCAACGGCGACAAGACCGAGATGCGCATCACGGTGCCCGCCGTCGGAGCCGAGAACCAGTTCACGACGCTCCCGGCCGGCGCCACGTACCCAACGGGAACCTGCAACCCGACCTTGCAGGCGGCGGTCGACCGGGTGAAGAAGACCCCCGCGACCAGGCCGCCCGGTACGGCGAAGGGCACCTCCACAACGACCGCCGCGCCCTGACCCGCCGCGCCGTACGAACGCGGCTCGGCCCGGGACTGTGGCCCGGGCCGAACATTTCTCGTTCCCATGATCCCAACCGGTGGCCAGCGGCCACCCGCGGGCGGATCAGATGCCGATGCGCTGGGCGAGCAGCTCGCGGTGGTAGGTCGGGTCGCCGAACAGGAGCTCGGAGGACTTGGCCCGCTTGAAGTACAGGTGCGCCGGGTGCTCCCAGGTGAAGCCGATGCCGCCGTGGATCTGGATGTTCTCGGCGGCCGCGTGGAAGTACGCATCCGAGCAGTAGGCCTTGGCGAGGCTCGCCACGGCCGGCAGCTCGTCGTTCATCTCCGAGGCGCACCAGCCGGCGTAGTACGCCGCCGACTTGGCCGATTCGACCTCGAGCAACATGTCCGCGCACTTGTGCTTGATCGCCTGGAAGGAACCGATCGGGCGACCGAACTGCACCCGGACCTTGGCGTACTCGACCGACATGTCGAGGCACATCTGCGCGCCGCCGACCTGCTCGGCGGCGAGCGCGACGGCGGCGAGATCGAGCACGGTGGACAGCAGATCCCATCCGCCACCGTCGGTACCGACCAGGGTGCCTTCGACGTCGGCGAACTCGAGCTTGGCCTGCTTGCGGGTCTGATCCATGGTGGACAGCGCCGTGCGGGTGAGGCCGGCCGCGTCGCCCTGGACCGCGAAGATCGACACGCCGGCGTCGGTCTGGCCGGCCACGAGGATCAGGTTGGCGGTGTGGCCGTCGAGCACGAACATCTTCGTGCCGTTCAGCTTGTACGTGTCGCCGGCCTTCGTGGCGGTGAGTTCGATGCCCGACGCGTCCCACTTGCCGTTCGGCTCGGTGAAGGCGTCGGTGGCGATGGTCTCGCCTGACGCGATCCCCGGCAGATGCGCGCTCTTCGCGGCATCGTCGCCCGAGTGGATCAACGTGTTGGCCGCGAGGACCACCGAGGAGAAGTACGGGGCGCACAGCAGCGACCGGCCCATCTCCTCGAGCACCACGATCAGCTCGACGTAGCCGAAGCCCTGTCCGCCGAACTCCTCCGGGATGATCAGGCTCTGCAGGCCGAGCTGCTCGGCCATCTGCGCCCACACCTCTGGATCGAAGCCGGTCTCGGTCTCCATCTGCTCCCGCACGGCCGCTTCGGGCGACTTCGCCTCGAGGAATTGCCGGACGATGTTGCGGAGTTCTTCTTGTTCCTCGCTGAAGGCGAAATTCACGCTTCCGAGCCCCCTGTGGCTACGAGCCGGCCCGACGCGCCTGCGGTCGGGATCCAGCTGGATCATGGTGCGATCTGTTTACTAGACCGAGCGGTCAAGTTCCACATCGGTCGGCCGGAAGTCTGCCCGCTCGCGCGCCCGCCGCCCAATCCACGCGAGGCGTGCCCGGTCGCGCCGAAACCGAAATGGGGACGTTGCGTCGGGCCGGGCCCGACGCACCGACCCAATTTCGACCGACGGGGCGCAAACCCGGCCGTCACCCGCGACAATGGCGGCATGGTTGAACTGCACTTCGAGGACACCCAGGCCGAGATCCACAAGCTGGTCGTGGGCCCGATGGACAACAACGTGTTCGTGCTGCGCTGCAAGCAGACGGGCGAGGCGGTCCTGATCGACGCCGCCAACGAGCACGAGAAGCTGCTCGAGCTGTGCCGGGCGCTCGGTGTGCGCAACGTCATCGAGACCCACGGGCACTGGGACCACATCCAGGCCGTGCCGGCGATACGAGACGCGGGCTACGAGGTCGGCATCACCGCCGAGGATGCCGCGATGCTCGACTCGTACGACTACCTGCTCGAGGACGACGCCGTGATCGAGGTCGGACGACTCCGTCTGCGCACGATCCTGAACCCGGGGCACACGCCGGGTTCGATGTCGTTTCGGCTCGAGGGTTCACCGGTGCTCTTCAGCGGCGACACGCTGTTCCCGGGCGGTCCGGGCAACACGAGCTTCGAGGGCGGCGACTTCACCACGATCATCCGCTCGCTCGACGAGAAGCTCTTCGGCCTGCCCGACGACACGATCGTGATGCCGGGCCACGGCGATGACACCACGATCGGGACCGAGCGACCCCATCTGCAGGAGTGGGTCGACCGGGGCTGGTGACAGCCCCGGTCGAGCGCACGATCAGCCCGTGAACACCGGCGTCGCCGCCACTGCCTGCGCCGCCACGACCGGCATGGTGGTCGTGGTGGTCACCTGCGTGGTCGTCGTCGAGGTGGACGTGGTGGATGTCGACGTCGTGGTGGTCGTGGCGGGGATGCAGCTCACATCGCCAGGCGTGTAGGTGATGGTCGCCCAACCCTGCGCACCTCCCGGACTCACGGCGCCGGTCTCGAACGCGGCGCCGCTCGGACCGAAGCTGGCACCGCCGCCACCACCGGCACCCGACGCCGATTGGCCAGTCGCGCCGCCGCCGGCCCCGAAGTAGCCACCGCCACCACCGCCACCACCGGCACCGCCGTCGCTCGACCCGTTGCCTCCGTTCCCACCCAGACCCGGGTCTCCATTGGCGCTGGCGGGGGGGCTCCCGCCATCCGGGATGGCCACGCCACCGGCGCCGACCGCCGCGTCGGTGGCGGCGCCGCCACCCCCGGCCCGCCAGCCGTCACCGCTCGTCAGGCTTCCATCAGCACCAGCGAGCGCCGGGAGGCCGCCGGCGCCGCCGGCGCCGCCTTCACTGAACCCGGTGGCTGCACCCCCACCGCCGCCTCCTCCGGCGACGACGACCCGGCTGGCCGGCGCGTTCGTGGTGCCGCGGATGTCGCTGGCGCCGCCGCCCGAACCGCCGAACAGGTCGTCACCGTCGCCCGCCGCCCCGCCGTTGGCGTCATCGGCACCCCCCTGACCACCGGCGCCACCAGTGGTCCCAGCCTGGCCGACGTTGACGAAGTACGTGTCGCCACTGTGCACGGCCATCACCGCCGTCACCTTTGCTCCCGCGGCGCCGACGCCGCCGTCGAACGAGTTGGCGGCGGCCGGCGCCGCCAGCTCGGCCACCTGCCCGAGCGAGGCTTCCCCGTCGCCTCCACTGGCACCCCACGCGGCGAAGGTGGCGCACTGCGCGTCGCTCGGCACCACCCAATCATCAGACTTGTTGAACGTCCGGGTGACCGCTGCGCTATCGGCGACGGCGGCGTTGCCTGACAGCGCCAGCGGTACAGCGACACCGAGCGCAACCGCGCTGACGGCCGCGACAGAACGATGGATCTTCATGGACCCAGCTCCTCATGGTGATGGTCACCGGCCCTCACGACCGACGACGACCACACAACGTAGCAAAACGCACCCTGCCCATGGCGGCTCAGCACTCCGGCCGCGCGCGCCCACCGATGGCCGGCCGCACCGGGCCTGGATCAGTGGGGCTGCCAGGCGTCCGGGTTCTGGGTGAGCTTCTTGAGATCCGGTGGGAGGCGGTCGTTGGCGATGTCGTCGAGCGTCACGCGCTCGAGCACGTTGCGCAACGCGGCGCGCAGCGCGACCCACACCTCTTGCAGCGAGCCGGTGCCGTCGGGGTAGTCGAGGTTCTCGGCCCGCTCGCCGCGCACGTGGGCCAACGGACCTTCGACCGCTCGGATGACATCCGCGACCGAGATCTCGGCCGCGGGCCGGGCCAGCCAGTACCCACCCTCGGCGCCGCGCTGGCTACGCACGATGCCGGCCTGGCGCAGCTCAGACAAGATGTTCTCGAGGTACTTCACCGGGATGGCCTGCGTCGTGGCGATGCGGTCGCCCTTGACCGGGCCGACGTCGCGCGACGCCTCGGTCGCCAGCATCGTGGCCGCCCGCACCGCATAGTCGACCTTCGCCGTGATCCGCATCTCCGCATTCTTACCGATCCGGTGACAGACCGGCACCCGTCCGGCCAGGGCGACCCTCCGGGCGGCCGCGCGGTCGGCGGGGAACCACCGGGCGCGGTACCGGTACCGTGGCCGGCATGTCCGGAGCTGCGCTGCCCGCCGATCAACGGCCGATCGATCCGACCCCGGTGCACACGACCGACCTGCCCCCCACCCCGATCCGGGATCGCAACATCCCGGCGACAGCCTGGATCGAGGCCCCCGAGGCGCTGCTCCGACTCGGCGACGACATCGGCGGCCCGGTGATCACCTACAAGCGCCGCCTCGGGCGCTGGCTCCTGTGGCGGGCCGGCCCCGCCAGCCGGGCCGACGCCCGCTACCTGGCGATCGATGCCGAAGATCTCGGCCGGCTCCACTCCTTCCGCCTCTACCCCGATGGCCGCGGCGAGGGCATCGGGCCCAGCGGCGAGACCCACCAGCGCTTCCGGGCGTGGAAGGAAGACCTCCATGCCCACGGTGGTGCCGACGATCCGCCGTGACCGGCGTCGTTCCCCCGGTTTTTCTTTCCGGACATTTCCACTATGGCGATAGTGCTAATACACTGGCCGCCATGACGGCCCCCGAAAACTCCGCCGACTCGCCTGGCGACTCCCCTGGTCCGGGGGGCTCCGACACCAGTGACGCCCTGTTCTGGATCGATGATCTCCAGGTCAGCACCGCCGGGTCCGACCGAGCCGGCGATCAGCCCGTGGCGATCCTCAAGGGGGTCGACCTCACCATTCGGCGCGGCGAGGTGCACGCCCTGATGGGCCCGAACGGGTCGGGCAAGTCGACCCTGGCCAGCACGCTGCTCGGTAGCCCCGAGTACACCGTCACCGGGGGCCGGGTCCTGTTCAAGGGCGACGACATCACCGCCTGGCCGACCGAGGTCCGCGGCAAGGCCGGCATGTTCCTCGCCTTCCAGTACCCCCAGGAGTTCGCCGGGGTGTCGGTGCTCAACTTCCTGCGCCAGGCGTTGTCGGCCCGCAAGGGCATCGACCTGTCGATGCTCGAACTGCGCCTCTCCATCATGGAGTGGATGGAGCGCCTCGAGATGGACCCGTCGTTCGCGGATCGCTACCTCAACGAGGGGTTCTCCGGCGGCGAGAAGAAGCGCAACGAGATCCTGCAGATGGCGATCCTCGAGCCCGAGATCGCGATCCTCGACGAGACCGACTCCGGCCTGGACATCGACGCGCTGCGCGTCGTGGCCAAGGGCGTGCAGGAGGTGCGCAGCGCTCGACCCGAGCTCGGGGTGCTCGTCATCACGCACTACCAGCGCCTGCTCGACTACCTCACGCCCGACGTGGTGCACATCCTGGTGGACGGGCGCATCGTCGCCACCGGCGGGCCCGAACTGGCACAACAACTCGAAGCCGAGGGCTACGACGCATGGCGATGACCGACTCCGCCCTCACCGGTTCGACCCCGACCCTCGACGTCGCCGCGATCAAAGCCGACTTCCCGCTGCTCCAGACCGAGTCGCACGGCCACCCCATCGTCTACCTCGACTCCGCGTCGTCGTCCCAAAAGCCCCGGGTCGTGCTCGACGCGATGACCGAGCTGTACGAGACCACGTACGCCAACGTCCATCGGGGCGTCTACGACATCGCCGCCGCGGCCACTGACCGCTACGAGGAGGCACGGCGCAAGATCGCCCGCTTCGTGGGCGTGTCCGAGCGGGGCCTCATCTTCACCAAGAACGTGACCGAGGCGCTCAACCTCATCGCCTACACGTGGGCCCGGGCAAACCTGCACGAGGGCGACGCCATCCTGCTCACCGAGATGGAGCACCACGCCAACCTCGTGCCGTGGCTGATGCTGCAGCAGGAGCGCGGCATCGAACTGCGGTTCCTGCCCATGGCCCCCGACTACACGCTCGACCTGTCCCAGCTCGACCAGCTGGTCGACGGGGTCAAGCTGGTGAGCGTCACGGCCATGTCGAACGTGCTCGGCACCATCACGCCCCTCGCCGCCATCAGCGCCGCCGCTCGCTCGGTCGGGGCGCTGTTCATCGTGGATGGCGCCCAGTACGTGCCGCACCTGCCCACCGACATCTCGACGATCGACTGTGACTTCTTCGGGTTCACCGGCCACAAGATGCTCGGACCGACGGGCATCGGTGTGCTGTGGGGCCGGGAGGAGATCCTCGAGGCGATGCCCGCGTTCCTCGGGGGCGGCGAGATGATCCGCGACGTGCGCCTGGATGGGTGGACCCCCAACGACATCCCGTGGAAGTTCGAAGCCGGCACCCCCCCGATCGTCGAGGCCATCGGTCTCGGCGTCGCGGTCGACTACCTCAACGCGCTGGGCATGGACGCCGTGCGGGCGCACGAGATCGAGCTGACCACCTACGCGCTCGGCGCCTTGACGGATCGCTTCGGGGACAGCATCTCCATCTATGGTCCGACCGATCCGGCCACCCGCGGCGGGGTCATCTCCTTCGCCTTCGAGGGCCTGCATCCCCACGACATCTCCCAGATCCTCAACGAGCACGCGGTGTGCGTGCGGGCCGGCCACCACTGCGCCAAGCCATTGATGCGCAAGCTCGGCGTCGGCGCCACCGCTCGGGCGTCGATCTACATCTACAACGACCAGGCCGACATCGATGCGTTGGCCGACGCGCTCGCCGCCACGGCTGAGTTCTTCCTGATCTGATCCCCGTTCGATTGCGAACCCCGAGAAAACTGCGAGACTGCCACCATGCCCGGGCTCGAAGACCTGTACCGCGAAATCATCCTCGACCACTACCGCAACCCGCGGAACCGTGGTGAGCTCGAA
>JBBQHT010000019.1:0-28637 GCA_038324235.1 Acidimicrobiales bacterium | reverse complement strand
GTGGCCGCAACCCACCACGAACGAGCCCGTCGCATTGGCCAGCTCGCTGACCTTGGCGAGGTACGCGGGGATCTCGGCGCGGGGGACCACCATGTCCAAGATGTCGTTGGCCCCGTGGGCCTTGGCCGCCCAGAACGCCTTCTCGCGTGCGTCGACCAGCGATGCACCGGCATGGGGCGGGAGGACGTAGACATCGAGCGCGCCGAGCTCGGCGACGTGCTCGGCCAGCTCCGCGATGTTCTCGTCGAGGCGATCGGCCCGCCGGTCCTCGAGCACGAGGACCAGGTAGGCCAGCGCCGAGTCCTTGATCGCTTGCGGGATGCCGAGATCGAGCCCGACGTTGTCGAGGATGCCGGCCATCGACACGAGGTCGATGTACTCGACGATCAGCGGACCGATGCCGGACGCCACGATCTTGGGCACGGCGGCGGCGACCTCGTCGAGCGTGGCGAAGGGGGCCAGCACCGTGGCCGCGTGCTCAGGCCGCGGGTAGAGCTTCAGGATCGCCTCGGTCGTCAGCGCCAGCGTTCCCTCGGAGCCGATGATCAGCTGGGTGAGGTCGTAGCCGGTCGTGGACTTCACGAACTTGCCGCCCGTGCGGATGACCTCGCCGGTGCCGAGCACGGCTTCGAGGCCGAGCACGTGGTGGCGCGTCACGCCGTACTTGACCGCCCGCATGCCGCCGGCGTTGGTGGCCACGTTGCCGCCGAGGCTGGCCGAGTTCTCACCCGGGAACACCGGGTACACCAGGCCGTGCTCGGCGGTGGCCTTGTCCAACTCGTCCAGGGTGACACCGGGCTGCACGACGGCGATGTGGTTCTCGAGATCGATCTCGAGGATGCGGTTCATGCGCTCGAACGACACGACGATGCCGTCCGCGCTCGGGATGCACGCACCCGACAGGCCCGTGCCCGAACCGCGGGCGGTGACCGGCACCCCCGCATCGGCCGCGAGGGTGACGACCTTCGCGACCTCGTCGGTCGTCGCGGGACGCACGACGGCGGTCGGCCGCACAGCCACCGCGGTCAGCGCCTCGTCATGGGCGTAGTCCTCGCTGATCGCGTCGCCCGTGAGCACCTGATCCGCGCCCACGATTGCCGCCAGCTGTTGCACGATGTCGCTCATCGATGTCCTCCCCAGGGTCACAGCGGGGAGAGTGTAGGTGGCCGCCACGCCAACGACCGTTCCAGGGTCACTGCGGAGCCGTGAACGGGCGGGTGGGGGCGATCGATGCGGTGCTCGCGTCGGCGCGTGGCCAGACCGGGACCAGCGACGGCGTCACTCGCATCTGCGGCCGCCGGGCACTAGACCCGTCGAGCATGGCACCTCGTCCCGGGGCCGATGCTGCGCTCGTCGCAGGGATCGCCGCGTTCCACGTCCTCGATCACCGGCGCGTGCCGGAGCGCTTCCATCCCTACAGCCACGCCGCCGCCGGGGTCGCCGCGGCGGGGGTCGCGGCGGCCCTCGGGTCGACGCTCGACGACCTGGGCCTGGCCCCCGATCGGATCCTCCGAGGTGCGCGCGACGGGTTCCTCGCCAGCCTGCCCGTGCTCGGCGTACTGGCGTTGGCCCCGTTCGTGCCGGCGCTCGAACCGTTCGTCGCCGATCCCCGCGTCGTCGACCTCGGTCCCGGTGACGTCCTGCGCCGAGCGGTGTTCGAGATCCCGATCGGCACGGCGCTGTACGAAGAGCTCGTGTTCCGGTCCGCGCTGCTCGCCCGGGTGCAGGCCCAGCGCGAGTCCGCCCGGGACGCGCTGATCGTGACCTCGGCCCTCTTCGGCCTGTGGCACGTCCTGCCCGCCCTCGAGGACCGGCGCCAGAACGACACCGTCGCCAACTTCCCGGTCCTCGCGACGGTGGCGCCGACGGTGATCAGCACGGCGGTGGCCGGTGCCCTCTTCACGCACCTGCGTCGGCGCTCGGGCAGCGTGGCCGCACCGATCGTGATGCACGCGCTGGTCAACGGCGGCGCGCTGCTCGCGGCGGTCGTGGGGGCGAGGCGCCGCCGGACTCCACCGGGATCCGTCGCGCCACCTCCGACCACCGCCGCGGCGCCCCCCGACGCACGGCAGCGCGACGCTCGGTAGCGTGCGCCAGATGACCACGGGCAGTTCTGACGAGTGGCTCCACCGCCCCGACATCTGGTCCGGGCTCGTCCTCGCAGGCGCGCTCGGCGGGCGATCCTTCCAGCCGACGCTGATGCCCAGACCGACCGCGCACCAGGCCCTCGTCACCGGCGTGTCGGGCGCGCTCGGCTTCGGCATCGGCAACCTCACCTACGGCGTGTTCGCCCGGACCGGCTCCGCGCCGGGAGACATCGCCCTCGTCGGGGGTGTGGCCGCCAGCAGCTTCGGTCTCTCGCGCGCCATCGAAGCCGTGCTGCACCGCCGCCACGACGACCGCGACCGCCACGACGACCGCGACCACCACGACGACCGCGACCACCACCACCGCCACGACGACAGCGAGCCCCGCGCGTCGCGGGTCGAGTGGGAGCCGCTGGTCCACACCGCGACCTCGGCACTGGCGGCGGGCGCGACCGCGGCGGCGATCGGGATCGTCGTGCGGGCGGTCCCCGCGGATCGACGACCCGCGGTCGGCGCCGGCCTGGCCACGCTCGCCACCTTGACCGGCGCCCGGGCGATCCGCAAGGGCATCCGGGCCCAACACGACGCGCACACCGAGTTCGACCCACCGCCTGCCAAGCCGCTGCCGGCCGTGACCCAGTCCGTTGGCGTGGCCGGGGGACTGGTAGTGCTCGTGTCCGGGTTCCGCCACACGGCGGGGGTGCTCGCCCGGGTCCTCGACCAACGCCTCGGCGTCCCCCCTCGGGCCAGCCGCTGGATCGGTCGCGGGCTGGCCGTGTCCGCGTGGGCGGTCTCCGGCAAGGCCGTGGCCGACACGTTCGTGTCCTCCCTGCGCGTCTACGACCGGGTCGTGGACGCCGGCTTCGATCGCGCCCCCTCGTCGCCGATGCGATCATCAGGCCCCGGGAGCCCGATCGCCTTCGCCCGCCTCGGCCGTGAGGGCCGGCGCTTCGTGCTCAACACACCGACCGCCGAGACGATCGCCACGGTCATGGGCGTCCCGGCGGCGATCGAGGGCATCCGGGTGTTCGTCGGCTACTCGGCCGCGGCCGCCGACGAGGAGCGGGTCGAGTTGGCGATCGATGAGCTGCATCGCACCCAGGCGTTCGACCGAGGGCTGCTCGTCGTGGGTTGCCCCGCCGGCAACGGGTACGTCAACACGCTGCCCCTCGAGGTGCTCGACTACGTGCGCCTCGGCGACGTGGCGGCGGTCGCGGTGCAGTACGGCCGCCTCCCGTCGTTCCTCACCCTCAACCGCACGACCCGGGGCGGGCGCACGCACCGCCTGCTGTTGGAGCGGATCCAGCAGGAGCTCGCGGGGCGCGACCCCGCCGACCGGCCCCGCATCGTCGTGTACGGCGAGAGCCTCGGCGCGTGGGCCGGGCAGGACGCGTTCCTGCACCAGGGGGTCGACGGCCTCGATGCGTTGGGCGTCGACCGGGCCCTGTGGGTCGGCACGCCGTTCTACAGCGGCTGGCGCCGGGAGGTGCTGGTGGATCGCACCGTCGCGGTCCCCGCCGGGAGCGTGCTCGAGATCGGCGACCCCGAACCGATCAGGAACCTCACGGCGGACGAGCGCGCCCGCGTGCGCGCCGTCATCCTCGGTCACGGCTACGATCCCGTGCGCTACCTGTCGGTCGGCGTGCTCGTGCGCCGACCGCCCTGGCTGCACGAGCCCCGGCCGTGGGGGGTGCCGCCGACCATGGACTGGCTCCCGGGGATCACCGGCATCCAGCTCATCGTCGACGCGGTGAACGCCACCCGCCCGGTGCCCGGCGTCTTCCGATCCACCGGCCACGAGTACACGGCCGATCTCCCGTCGGTGACGCTGGATGCGTACGACCAACCCCGCCCCGACCCGACCCGCTGGGACGCGCTGCTCGACCACCTCCGTGCGGTCGATGCCGAACGCGCCTCGCACCGCCGCCCCGCCCGGGAGAGCCAGGTCCGGCGGTAAGGTCCCCACCGCCCAGATCCCAACCAGGAGCACCACCATGGCTTTCGACACGTTCGTCGTCTTCATCGGCGTCTACACCAGCACCGACGATGCCATCGCCGACTACGAGGCGATCAAGGACCTCCACACCGAGCTCGGCATCCTCGACACGTTCGATGCCGCCGTCATCGAGCGACGCGCCGATGGCAAGGTGAAGATCGTCAAGAAGCACGAGCAGCCCACGCGTGACGTCGGTCTGCTCGGCGGCGGCATCGGCCTGGCCGCCGGCCTGGCGATCGCGCTGTTCCCGGCTGCCGCCATCGGCACCGGTCTGCTCGCCGGGACCACCGCGGGCGGCGCGGCGCTGGGCGCGCTCGCGGCCCACAGCGTGGCCGGCATGAAGCGCCACGATCTCAAGGAGCTCGGCGAGGCCCTCGATGCGGGCCAGGCCGGTCTGATCATGGTCGGGGCTTCCGACATCGAGGGCAAGATCGATGCGGCGATGTCACGGGCCGACAAGAAGGTGGCCAAGGAGCTCAAGGCGGACAAGGCGGAGGCCAAGAAGGAAGCCGAAGCGGCCACCGACTGAGCGGCGGCAGGCCAGGCTTTGTGAACGCCAGGCGAACCTTGTCCGACCACCTTCGGTGGACGAAGCAGTCGGGGTAGGTTCACCGCGTCGCAGCGCCGCGCTGACGAGAGGAGCCGTCCCGTGTCCGTGCTCGAAGCCGACGAACTGCAACTGATCGATGCCTACTGGCGAGCGGCCAACTACCTGACCGTGGGCCAGATCTACCTCCAGGACAACCCGCTGCTCCGAGATCCGCTCACCGCCGAGCAGATCAAGCCGCGCCTGCTCGGGCACTGGGGCACCTCGCCAGGGCTCAGCCTGCTCTACGTGCACCTCAACCGGCTCATCCGGCGCACCGGGGCGAACATCTTGTTCATCGCGGGTCCGGGCCACGGCGGCCCTGCCGTGCTGGCCAACGTGTACCTGGAGGGCACGTATTCGGAGATCTACCCCTTGGTGTCGACCGACGAGCACGGGATGCGCCGGTTGTTCCGGCAGTTCAGCACCCCTGGCGGCGTCCCGTCCCACGTCTCGGTCCCCACCCCCGGATCGATCCACGAGGGCGGCGAGCTCGGCTACGCGATGCTCCACGCGGTCGGCGCGGTCTTCGACAACCCCGACCTGATCGCCGCGTGCGTGATCGGTGACGGCGAGGCGGAGACCGCCCCGCTCGAGGGATCGTGGAAGGGGGTGCGGTTCCTCAACCCCGCCCGTGACGGCGCGGTCCTGCCGATCCTGCACCTGAACGGCTACAAGATCGCCGGTCCCACCGTGCTCGGCCGGGCCAGCGACCACGACATCGCGTGCCTCCTCGAGGGCCACGGGTACGAGACGGTGTTCGTGGAGGGCGACGAGCCGGCCCTGGTGCACGAAGCGCTGGCCGGAGCGCTCGACGGTTGTCACGACCGCATCCGCGAGATCCAGGACGACGCGCGCACGAACGGCTTCCGGGAACGCCGCCGGTGGCCCGCGATCGTGTTGCGCACCCCGAAAGGATGGACCGGCCCCGACGTGGTCGACGGCGTACAGATCCAAGGGACGTTCCGCGCGCATCAGGTGCCGCTCGCGAACGTCCGGGACAACGCCGCGCACCTGACCATGCTCGAGGAATGGATGCGCAGCTACCGCCCCGACGAGCTGTTCGACGAGGGCGGCCACCTCATCGCCGAGCTCGCCGCGACGGTTCCGCACGGGCACCTGCGCATGGGGGCGAACCCGCACGGCAACGGCGGACGGCTCACGGTCACCCTCGACCTGCCCGATCCCGAGGAGTACGCGCTCACGGTCGACCACCCCGGCGTGGTGACCCACGAGTCGACCCGGCAGTTCGGGGCGATGTTGCGCGACATCTTCGTGCGCAACGAGCAGGAGAGGAACTTCCGCCTGTTCTGTCCGGACGAGACGAACTCGAACCGCCTCGGTGCGGTGTTCGAGGTCGAGAACCGCTGCTGGGTCGAGCCGCTGCTCGAGGGCGACGACCACCTCTCACCTGACGGACGGGTGATGGAGGTGCTCAGCGAGCACCTGTGCGAAGGGTGGCTCGAGGGCTACCTGCTGACCGGTCGTCACGGCCTGTTCGCCACGTACGAGGCCTTCGCGATGGTGTCGGCGTCGATGCTCGTGCAGCACGCCAAGTGGCTCGAAGCCGCCGCCGAGCTGCCGTGGCGCCACCCGGTGCCGTCGCTCAACGTGCTCGTCACGTCCACGTGCTGGCGCAACGACCACAACGGGTTCAGCCACCAGGGTCCCGGCCTGATCGACATCGTGCTGTCCAAGAAGGGCGCGGTGTCGCGGGTCTACCTCCCGCCCGATGCCAACTGCCTCGTCCGGGTGGCCGACCACTGCCTGCGCACCCGGGATCAGGTCAACCTCATCGTCATCGACAAGCAACCCCAGTTGCAGTGGCTCGACATCGATGCGGCCCGAGCCCACTGCTCCGCCGGGGCGTCCGCCTGGGCCTGGGCCGGCACGTTCGACGGGCTGGACCCCGATGTCGTACTGGCGTCGGCCGGCGACATCGCGACCCTCGAGATCATGGCGGCCGCGGCGCTGCTGCGCGAGTTCACGCCCGACCTGCGGGTCCGCGTCGTCAACGTGGTCGATCTCATGGCGCTGTTCCCCGCGGACCAGCATCCCCACGGCATGGATCGGCTCTCCTTCGACCACCTGTTCACCTCCGACCGCGACGTCGTGTTCGCGTTCCACGGCTACGCCCGAGCGATCCACCAGCTCATGCACGGCCAGAGCGACGCCGACCGGTTCCACGTGCGCGGGTACTCCGAGGAGGGCACCACGACCACGCCGTTCGACATGGTGGTGCGCAACCGCACGAGCCGCTACCACCTGGTGCTCGATGCGCTGCGGTGGTCGCGTCGCCACGTCGCCGGCGCCGACGCGCTCCACGCGCACTGCCGCGAGATGCTGGCCCGCCACGAGCTCTACGTGACCGCCCACTTCGAGGACATGCCCGAGATTCGCGACTGGACCTGGCCGGGATGACGACCGGGGGGGCGGCCGGTCCGACGGCCGGGCCGACGACCGGGTCGATCTTGTGCGTCAACATCGGCTCATCGTCGGTGAAGGCGGCGCTGTACGACCTGCCCGCCGACCCTGACGCCGCGATCGGGGCGCACGACGGCGTGGCCCGGATGCTGGTGGACGGGATCGGCACCGACCGGGCCCACCTCCTCGTGCGCGCCACCACGGGCGACCGGGCCGTGCTGGTCGATGAGGACCAGCCCGTGGCCGACCAGGCCCGCGGCCTCGATCTCGTCCTCGACGCGGTCAGCCGGCTCGGGCGGACGCCCTCGGCGGTCGGTCACCGCGTGGTGCACGGCGGGCCCGAGCTGCGGAACCACGTGCGCCTCGATGCGGGTGACGAGGTGCTCGCCACCCTGCGCGCCGCCGTGTCCTTCGCGCCGCTGCACCTGCCCGCCGAGATCGCCGGCGTCGAGGCCGCGCAGGCCCGCCTGCCAGGTGTGGCCCAGGTCTTATGCCTCGATACGGCGTTCCACCAGACGCTGCCCGAGGTCGCGTGGCACTTCCCGCTGCCCAGCTCGATGCTCGACCGGGGCATCCGGCGCTACGGCTTCCACGGCCTGTCCTACGAGTACGTCGTGGACACGGTCGGCGCTGGCCCGCTCGGTCGCGCGATCATCGCCCACCTCGGCAGCGGCGCGAGCCTGGCGGCGATCCAGCACGGGCGCTCCGTGGACACGACGATGGGCCTCACCCCGACGGGCGGCATCGTCATGGGCACCCGCCCCGGTGATCTCGACCCCGGTGTCCTGCTCCACGTGCTCGCGCCGACGGCCCACGGCCCCGGCATGGACCCCGAGAAGCTCACGCGGCTGCTCGATCACGGGTCCGGGTTGTTCGGGCTCACCGACGGAGTCGCCGACGTCCGCACGCTGCTCGACCGGCGCGCCGCGGGCGAGGATCAGGCGACGCTCGCGCTGGCGATCTTCGTCCAGTCGATCCGCAAGGCGGTCGGCGCGCTGACCACGGTGCTCGAGGGCGTCGACACCCTCGTGTTCACCGCGGGGGTGGGGGAGCACTCACCGGCGATCCGCGCCGACGTCACCGCGTCGCTCGCGCACCTGGGGATCGTCGTCGATCCCGATGCGAACGACGCCGCAACGGGACGAGCGACCTGGACCGACATCAGCGCGCCGGCGGCGACCACCCGCACGCTCGTCGTCCCCACCGACGAGGAACTGATGATCGCCCGCCACACCGCCGAGCTGACCCGCTGACGTGACCCGCGAGGGGTCAGGCGCCGCGGAGCTGGCCGAGCATCTCGATGCAGGTCGGGCAGACGGGGTAGCGCTGGGGATCACGGGAGGGCACCCACTTCTTGCCGCACAGCGCCGTGACCTCTTCGCCCATGACGTAGCCCTTCATCTCGTCGTTCTTGCGGATGACGTGGGACATCCGGTCGTGATCGCCGTCGCCGGTGACCGGGACGGTCTCGTCCTCGAGGATCTCGACAGGGGCGATGGTCGGCAGCGGCGAGGGTGACGGCATCTCGCCATCGTACGCGCCGATCCGGCCCCGGTCACCCGCCGGCTCGGCTCAGCGGGGGCACTGCGCGACCGTGCCGGCGATCGCCGACCCGTACGCGCCTTCGCCCGTCGCGTTCAGGTGCAGGCCATCGGTGAACCAGGTGCTGTCCGCCTGACCCTGCTGTTGCAGCAGGGCCACGTCGGCATCCCAGTCCACGAGCCGGAACCGCGGGTCGGAATGGGTGAGGTCGGCCAGCACGGGGTTCAGCTGCGCCGCACCCGCGTTGAACTCGTCACTGGCGGTGTGGCTGTTGATGTTCACGATCGTGACGCACGTCGCCTGGGGGAAGAGGTCGATCATCGTCCGGATGCTGTCGCGGGTCTGGCCCGGCGTGCGGTTCTGGCGGATGTCGTTGTTGCCGAGGGCGATCACGACGTCGGTGGGGCGAGGGTTCAGCGCCGCGTACTGGCGGGCGACGGGCATCAGCTGATCCGTGCGCTGCTGGGCGATGCCCCGCACGCTGCTCGGCGCGATCGCCTGCAACTTGCCCTGCAGGATGGTCGTGGTCTGCTGGATCAGCGAGTCACCGATCGCCACGATGGTGCGGCGCGGCGTGGTCGGCGTGCCCTTGACGTCGGGCACCGGCTGCGTGTCCGGGGTGTAGAGCTTCTCGTCGATCTGCACGGCGTTGGCGGTCAGCTCGATCGTCTTGCCGCTCTCGAAGTCCGGACCGTCGGGGTAGTAGATCGAGACGTACGCCCAACCCGGATCCTGGAACGTGAGCCGGTATGCGCCGGGGCCGATGCTGGGGAACCGGTAGCTGCCGGTGTCGTCGGTGGTCGTGGATCCGATGAGCGACCGGTCGCGATCGCGGAGCAGCCAGACCGACACGTTGGCGATCGGCCGGCCGCAGCCCCCGTCGGTCACGGTTCCCGTGATGCTCGCCGGCCCGGGCTTGGGGTCGATGTGCGCCGACGCGGGCTGGTCCGCCAGATCCGGCCCGCACCGGGGGTCGGGTGCGGTCGAGCCGACCGCACCACCGGTCGCCGGCGGATCGGCCGCGTCGTCAGATCCCATCCACCCACAGCCCACCGCCCCCAGCACGAGCAGCGCCACGAGCAGCATCACGGGCACCGTCACCGGCAGCCTCACGGGCGACCTCACCGGCGACCTCACGGGCGACCTCACGGGCACCGAAACGAACCCGGGCCGGGACGGACGCGGCGGAGCGGAGCGCGCGCCGCCACCCGATCGTCGGGGCGAGCAGCAGAAGGGCACCGGCGGATTCTTGCCGACGGCACCGCCGCGCATGCACCACCACCCGGCCGCGCCGCTCCGCGGGTTCGCGGGCTCGAGCCGACCCGACTTGCCCGAGCGGGCCCCCAGGGCGTACGAACAGTGCCATGGCTGACTTCGTGTACCAGGATCCGTTCCCTGTGGGCCCCGACGAGACCCCCTACCGGCTGCTCACCACCGAGGGCGTGTCCACGTTCGAGGCCGACGGTCACCGCTTCCTCAAGGTCGACCCGGCCGCGATCACCCTGCTGACCGCCACCGCCATGCGCGACATCGCCCACCTGCTCCGACCGGGCCACCTCGCCCAGCTCGCGTCGATCCTCGACGATCCCGAAGCATCGGACAACGATCGGTTCGTGGCCCTCGAACTGCTCAAGAACGCCAACATCGCGGCCGGCGGCATCCTGCCGTCGTGCCAGGACACCGGCACCGCGGTGGTCAAGGGCAAGAAGGGCCAGTTCGTGTTCACCGGCGGGGGCGACGACGAGGCCATCGCCCGCGGCGTCTACGAGACCTACCTGACCTCCAACCTGCGGTACTCGCAGATGGCGCCGATCAGCACGTGGGACGAGGTCAACACCAAGACCAACCTGCCCGCCGAGATCAAGGTCGCGGCTGTCGATGGCGACGCCTACAAGTTCCTCTTCATGGCCAAGGGCGGCGGCTCGGCCAACAAGAGCTACCTCTACCAGGAGACCAAGGCGCTGCTGCAGCCCGAGAAGCTGCTGACCTGGCTCGACGAGAAGCTCCGGTCGCTCGGCACCGCGGCCTGCCCGCCGTACCACCTCGCCCTCGTCATCGGCGGCACGTCGGCGGAGAACACCATGGAGACCGCCAAGTTGGCGTCGGCCCGCTACCTCGACACGCTGCCCACCGTCGGCAACGACCTCGGCCACGCCATCCGCGACCCCGAGCTCGAGCAGCAGATCCTGAAGCTCACCCAGGAGTTCGGCATCGGGGCGCAGTTCGGCGGCAAGTACTTCTGCCACGACGTGCGGGTCATCCGCCTGCCCCGCCACGGGGCGTCGTGCCCGGTGGGCGTCGCGGTGTCGTGCTCGGCCGATCGTCAGGCCCTGGGCAAGATCACCGCCGAGGGCGTGTTCCTCGAGGACCTCGAGCACGATCCCGCGAAGTACCTGCCCGACACGACCGACGAGCACCTCGGCGAGGACGTGGTCCACATCGATCTCAACCGCCCCATGGCCGAGATCCGCGCCGAGCTCTCCAAGTACCCGGTCAAGACCCGGCTCGTGCTCAACGGTCCGATGGTCGTGGCCCGCGACATCGCCCACGCCAAGATCAAAGAACGCCTCGACGCCGGGGAGGGGATGCCCGACTACCTGCGTGACTTCTGCGTGTACTACGCGGGACCAGCCAAGACGCCAGCGGGGTACGCGTCGGGCTCGTTCGGCCCGACCACCGCGGGGCGCATGGACTCCTACGTCGAGGAGTTCCAGGCCGCGGGCGGCAGCTTCGTGATGCTCGCCAAGGGCAACCGCTCACCCGCGGTCACCAACGCCTGCCAGGCGCACGGCGGGTTCTACCTCGGCTCGATCGGTGGGCCCGCCGCGGTGCTGGCCCAGGACTGCATCACCAAGGTCGAGGTGCTCGAGTACCCGGAGCTGGGCATGGAAGCGGTCTGGAAGATCGAGGTGCAGGACTTCCCGGCCTTCATCGTCGTCGACGACAAGGGCAACGACTTCTTCCGCGAGGTCTCCACCCCCGTCGCCCTCCGCTGACGCCGACCCACCACCCAGATCTGTCCGCCCAGCGCGCCATCCGCGCACCAAACGCAGACAGGCGTCGGGGATGGTCCGCCGCCGGGGTGGACGGCCATGCGAGGCTGTCGGCGTGTTCGGGATCGCGAAACCCTGTCGTCACAACCTGTCGCCCTCCCTCTACAAGGAGTGGATCGGGCATCAGTGCGGGCTCTGCCTGACCCTGCGGGAGCACCACGGTCAGGTCGCCCGCGCCACGACCAACACCGACGCGATCGTGCTCTCGATCCTCGTCGCGGCCCAACGCCCCCACGGCGTGGACACGGTGCTCGCCGGGCCCTGCCCGTTGCGCGGGATGGTGCCCGCCACGGTGGTCGCGCCGGGAGACCCCGCCGCGGTGCACGCCGCGGCCGTGTCGCTGACCATGGCCGCGACCAAGGTCGCCGACCATGCGCAGGACCGCGACGGCCTGGCGGGCCGGATGCCCCGGGCGGCGACCTCGGTGAGCCGCCGGTGGGCCGAGCAGGGCGAGGACCTCGCGACCATCGTCGGCTTCGACACCGCCGTCGTGCGCGAGGCGATCACGCGATCCGACGAACGTGAGCACGACGCCGGCCTCACCTTCGATCAGTACGTGGCCCCGACCGAAGACGCCGCCGCGGCAGCTTGTCGGCACACCGGCGTGCTCGCGGGACGGCCCCAGAACCTCGACGCGCTCGCGGAGCTCGGCGCCATGTTCGGGCGCATCACGTATCTCTTCGACGCCATCGACGACGAAGCCGATGACCTCGCCCACGATCACTTCAACGCCCTGGTGACGTGTTACCCGAGCGAGGCGGATCGGCGGGTCGCCGCCCGGGCCCTCTTCAGGGACGCGCACGAGCGCCTCACCGCCGCCTTCGACCGGCTGGACCTGGCCCGCGACGAGCTGGCCCGAGTGCTCTTGATCGACCAGATCGGGCGCGCCGGTCGCCGGCGGGTCGGCACCGCGCCGCACGAGCGCACGTGCCGCCATGACCCCGGAACCGGACGGCGTCACAGCCACGACCACGACCACGACCACAGCCCCGGACACGACCACGGGCCCGGCCCCTCGACCGCTCACCGCCGGGGCAACCTGCGGGTCCTGGCCGAGCTCACCGTCGCGACGGCGGCCGCCGCCGGGTTGACCCTCGCCATCTTCCGCCCGGACGAGGGCGGGGGAGAGGTGCCCTTCGACCCGTCCCAGCAACTTCCTCCCGGTGCGTACCCGCCCGGACAGCCACCGCCGGGACACCAGATCCCGGGGAGCGAGGCGGTGTCGAGCGGCTTCGAAGACGCCGTCGATGTGGCCACCGACGCCGCATGCTGCTGTGCCTGCGACGCCTGTGACTGTTGTGACTGTTGTGACTGCTGCGATTGCTGCGACTGCTGACGTCGTTCCGGGCGGGGTGCTCGCCGACCGCCACCGCTGACCAACGCAGCGGCGAATGCGACTCAAGGTCGACGCCGGACCTGCCGAAGATCCCACCAGCGACCTGGGCCGAACGGCCTACGTCGGTGTGCCGCGGGGACCGGCACGTGGGGGCGTCGACGATGGCGAGCAGGGGAACACCGATGACGAACAAGCACGCGTTCCGGACGTCCACCGCCGTGGTGGCCCTGGTGGTGGCGATCATCGGCCTGGGCGGCTGCATCGTGACCCCGGGCGATCCTGGGCCCGCCGATGTCACCTTCACGATCAACCTGTCGACGGGGAACAAGGCCATCTCGCCCTTGATCTACGGCTCAAACTCCAATCGCGGACTCTCGACGAACCGCCAGACGATGCTGCGCCAGGGCGGCAACCGCTGGACGGCGTACAACTGGGAGACCAACGCATCGAACGCCGGCAGCGACTACTGCTTCCAGAACGACGGGTTCCTCTCGAGCTCGAACAGCCCGGGTGCGGCGGTGACGCCGACGATCAACCAGGCCACCGCCGCCGGCGCGGCCGCGCTGGTGACCGTGCCGATCGTGGACTATGTCGCCGCTGACAAGAACGGCAACTGCGACGTGCGCAACTCGGGGGCGAACTACCTGCAGACGCGGTTCAAGCAGAACAAGCCGACCAAGGGCTCGGCGTTCGCCGCCAACCCGAACGCCACCGACGGCTTCGTGTACGAGGACGAGTACATCAACTGGCTGAAGACCAACGAAGCCGGGGCGAACCTCATCTTCTCCCTCGACAACGAACCTGATCTCTGGTCCTCGACGCACGCCGAGGTGCACCCGAACGCCTTGACCTACGCCGAGATCGTGCAACGCAACGTCGACTACGCGAAGGCCATCAAGGCCGTCATGCCCAACGCCACGGTGAGCGGGCCGGTGAACTACGGGTTCAACGGCTACGAGAGCCTGCAGGGCGCGCCGGACGCCAACGGTCGCAACTTCCTCGACTTCTACCTCGATCAGATCAAGGCGGCCGACACGGCGGCGGGCAAGCGCCTCATCGACTACCTCGACCTGCACTGGTACCCCGAGGCCACCGGCAACGGCGTGCGCATCACGGGCACCGACACCACCGCGGCGGTCGTGGCCGCCCGGGAGCAGGCGCCCCGCTCGCTGTGGGATCCGACCTACGTCGAGAACAGCTGGATCAGCAACGCCAACGCCTACAACTACGGGGCGATCAAGCTGCTGCCTCGCACCCAGGCCCGCATCACCGCCCGTGATCCCGGCGCCAAGATGGCGATCACCGAGTGGAACTACGGCGCCGGGGACCACATCAGCGGCGGCATCGCGTCGGCTGACGTGCTGGGCATCTTCGGCCAGCAGGGTGTCGGCATGGCCAGCCTGTGGGAGCTCAACGGCAACGAGAGCTACACCTACGCCGCCTTCCGGGCGTTCCGGAACTACGACGGCGCCGGGTCGACCTTCGGCGACACCTCGGTGACCGCCACCTCCAGCGACGTGAACACCGCGACCGTGTACGCCAGCAAGTTCGCGGCCACGCCCAACAAGGGCGTGATCGTCGCGATCAACAAGGCCGGGACCGCCAAGACCGCGGCGATCAAGATCACGTGCGCCACGACCTACCACTCGGTCAAGGTGTACACGATCACCGCCGGCGGGGGCGCCAACCTCGTGGCCCAGCCGAACATCAACACCGCGGCGACGAACGCGTTCAGCTACTCGATGCCGGCGCAATCGATCTCGGTCATCGTCCCCCAGTAGCTCGGCCACCGGCCATCTCCGGCCCACCGAGGCGCCCGCACCCGTAACCGGGCGACAGGTCATCGGTCAGGACGACCATGACGGTGCCCCCGACTTGCTCGCCGACCCTCGTATCATCGGACGGCCATGGCCAATCCGTCCCGTCTCCGCGCCTCGTCCCTGTCCCCCCGCCGGTGTACGCCATGAGCGGCCCCGGCGAAGGTGACGGTGACAACCAGCCGCGCAACGCCTCGGAGGTGTGGGACCGGTTGCAGGCCCTGCCCTCGATGCAGGAGGACCCGCTGGTCTGGGACCACCGCGCCGGCGGCTTCGTCCGCCAGAGCCAGCTGAGCGGCTCGGTCGGCCCCGCGGCCGCCGGGCGGGTCAACCCGGCCCCATCGCCACCCCCACCCTCGAGGGCGGCCACCGTGGACCCGACGATGGTCGCCCCGGCGCCACCGAACGACGCCGCCGCCGCGGGCCGGCCCCGCCGCCACGTCGTGGTGAACCCCGACGATGCCCCGCCCGGCTCGACCGCAGGGTCGGGGTCAGGCTCACCTTCGGGGGCCATCGCGCGCCCTCTGGCCGCTCCCGCCGCCCCAGCGGCGCCGGCTGCGGTGCCGAGCCGCAACTACCAGCCGCCGCCCCAGCCCCCCACGCGGGGCCGCGGGGCGCCGAGCACCCCGGGCGCACCCCCCAAGCCGATGAAGATCAAGCGGCGCGGTCGGGGCCTGCGCCGCGCCGTGCTCGGGCTGGTGCTCATCCCGCTGCTCGTCTTCGGCGGGCTGTTCGCGTTCGGGTGGTACAAGTTCGCCCAGGTGCCGCGCACGCCGGTCAGCGCCTCGCTGTCGCCCGGCATGGGCACCGGCACCAACATCCTCATCGTCGGGACCGACTCGCGCGAGGGCATCAACGCCAGTGACCCCAACTCGGGGGCCTTCATCGGTGAAGCCGTCAGCGGCGCCCGCACCGACTCGATCATGGTGCTGCACACCGGCGCGCAGCAGTCGTTGCTGTCGATCCCCCGGGACCTGTGGGTCAAGAACCCCAAGACCGGGCAGATGGACCGCATCAACGCCACCTACGCCGACGGCGGCGCGCCCAACCTGATCAAGGCCGTGCAGAGCCTCGGCATCCCGGTCCAGCAGTACGTCGAGATCAACTTCGTGAGCTTCGGCAAGCTCGTCGACTCGGTCGGCGGCATCGATGTCGACTTCGCGTACCCGTCACGCGATCAGAACTCCGGGCTCGTGATCAACGAGGCGGGCGTGCACCACCTCGACGGCACGATGGCTCTGGCCTACGTTCGCTCCCGCCACTTCCAAGAGCAGAAGGACGGCAAGTGGGTCGAGGATCCGCTCTCGGACCTCGGCCGCGTGCAGCGCCAGCGGGCGTTCCTCACCTCGCTGCTCGGCCAGGTGACGAACACCAAGAACCCGCTCGAGCTCTCTCGGATCACCGACGCGCTGACGGTCGGCCTCAAGCTGGACGACGCGATGAACTTCCTCGATGCCACCAAGCTGGGCTGGGCGCTCAAGAGCTTCCACCCCCAGTCGGTCAGCCTGCCCGTCACGCCGCGCACCACGGCGGGCGGTGCCGCGGTGCTCGACCTGAAGCAGCCCGACGCGTCGACGCTCATCGATCAGTTCAACCGCGGGACGATCCCCGCGCCGGACCCGTCACCGACCCCGACGACCGCACCGGCGCCCTCACCGGCGCCCACGACGGCCAAGAAGAAGAAGTAGCGCTCAGAACAGGACGACCGAACGCAGGACCTCGCCCTGCTCCATCTCGTGGAAGGCATCCTCGACATCGTCGATGCCGATCGTCTTGGACACGAAGCGATCCAGGTCGAACCGACCCTGCAGGTAGAGGTCGATGAGCATCGGGAAGTCGCGACTCGGGAGGCAGTCGCCGTACCAGGACGGCTTGAGGGCGCCGCCACGACCGAAGAACTCGATCATCGGGATGTCCGGCATCACCATGGCCGGTGTGGGCACCCCGACCTGGACGACGGTGCCGGCGAGGTCGCGCGCGAAGAACGCCTGGCGCAACACGTCGGGGTGGCCCACCGCTTCGATGCACACGTCGGCGCCGTGGCCATCGGTGTAGCGCTTGATCGCCTCGACGGGATCTTCGTCGGCGGCGTTGACGGTGTGGGTCGCCCCGAACTCCCGGGCCCACTCGAGCTTGGTCGCGTCGCGGTCGACGGCGATGATCGTGGTCGCGCCCGCGAGCTGCGCACCGGCGATCGCCGCGTCACCCACCCCGCCGCACCCGAACACCGCGACCGAGTCGCCGCGGCCCACCTCGCCGGTGTTGACGGCCGCCCCGAAGCCCGCCATGACCCCGCAGCCGAGGAGCCCGGCGGCCACCGGCTTGGCGTTCTGCACCTTCGTGGCCTGGCCGGCCGCCACGAGCGTCTTCTCGGCGAACGCCCCGATGCCGAGCGCCGGGGAGAGCTCGGTCCCGTCGGTGAGGGTCATCTTCTGCGTCGCGTTGTGCGTGGCGAAGCAGTACCAGGGCCGGCCGCGGCGGCATGACCGGCACTCGCCGCACACGGCCCGCCAGTTCAGGATGACGAAGTCGCCGGGCACCAGCCCCGTGACGTCGGGTCCGATGCGGTCCACGATCCCCGCCGCCTCATGGCCGAGCAGGAACGGGAACTCGTCGTTGATGCCGCCTTCGCGGTAGTGCAGATCGGTGTGGCAGACCCCGCAGGCCTGCACCCGCACGACCACCTCGCCCGGACCCGGATCGGGGATCACGATGTCGACGACCGAGACGGGCTCGCCCTGGGCGAGGGCGACGACGCCCTTGACGATCTCACTCATGTGCACTCCTCGATCCGCGGGACACGACCCGCGAGACCTTACCCAGCGCTCCGACCCCGCTGAGACTCCACGCACCGACGGCGCTCGGGCTCGGGCCCGCTCCGCGCCAAACCCCCGCGCACCGATCGGGGTCACCGTGTAGCGGTACCCTCGGGACGATGATGCCGCGGGCCAGCCGATCGTCGTTCTCGGGGGGCCGGCTCGTCGTGATCGCCGTGGTGCTGCTCGTCGTGGTCGTGATGGTGCCCCGCGTCAAGCCCCTCGTGTTGCGCCCCTCGTTCGAGCACGACCGCCAGGCCGGCGATCTGCGGGTACCTCCCAAGCCCACCGACCTCGGGCAGTGGCGGTTCCTCGAGAAGCAGGGCAGCCGGCCGGTCTCCTACGACCCGTGCCACTCGATCCACTACGTGATCCGGGTGGGGGTCGGCCCGCTGAACGGCGCGTCGCTCGTGCGTGAGGCGGTCGACAGGGTCCGCGCGGCGACAGGGCTGACCTTCGTGTTCGACGGCATGACCGAGGAGGTCCCCCAGTACGACGACCGCCGCCTCCCCGACCAGCCGGTGTGGATCGGCTGGGCCGGTGAGCAGGAGACCGACCTGTGGAACCGGGAGGGCGACGTCGTCGGCGTCGCCGCATCAGCACCGCTGACCAACGCCAACGGTCACCAGGTCTTCGTCACCGGGTTCGCGGCCCTGCGGCCCGACAACCGCCTCCCGCCGACCTTCGGGGCCGGCGAGACCGAGGGCTCGGTGCTCCTGCACGAACTGGGCCACGTGGTGGGGCTGGATCACGTCGCGGACGACCGCGAGGTCATGTTCGGTTCGGTGTCGCACTTCACCGGCGACGGCTACGGTCCCGGCGACCTCCGAGGGCTGTGGGAGCTCGGCGCGTCCCAGGGGTGCCTCTGACGGTCACCTCGGATCGCAGGTGCTGATGGCGCTAGCCATCAGCTGGCCGTACTGCTCGCTGCCGGCCGGCGTCAGGTGCACGCCATCGGTGAACCACGACGAGGCGGCACCGCCCGACAGGAGCCCTGCGGCCCGGGCTTCCCAGTCCACCAGGTACCCGTGCGGGATCGTCGCCACCGCGGCAGCCAGTTGCCCGTTGAGATCGTGGGCCCGGGCGTTGAAGCCGGCGTCGGCGGTGTGGTCGTTGACGTTGAGCACTGCGATGCAGGTCGAGCCGGGGAACAACGCGGCCTGGGCGCGCAACGCGGCGATCGACTGGTCGATCGGCCAGGATTGGGTCACGTCGTTGTTGCCGAGCGCGATCACCACCGTCGTCGGACCGGCGAATGCTTCCTTCGCGGCGATCGGCAGCATCTGATCGATCCGCTGCACCGAGATGCCCCGCACGCTGGCGACCCCCAGGGGCTCGACGGCACCGCGGATCGCGGTGGTGCCCTGCTGCACCAGGGAGTCGCCGTACACCGCGATCCGCCGGCCGGTCGCGGTCCCGGCGTAGGGGGGCACCGGTTGGTCGGCGACGGCGTACAAGGTGGCGTCGATCGTCGTGAGACCGGGCCCGATCGAGAAGTCCTGACCGCTGCGGAAATCAGGCCCGAAGGGCACGAAGACCGAGACCCGACCTCCCACCGGGTCCTGCACGCTCACGCGGTAGTGACTCGGCACCATGCTGGCGAAGTGATAGCGACCATCGGCCGTCGTGACGGTCGATCCCTCGAGCGTCGAGTCCGTGCTGTTGATCATCCACACCTGCGCACCGTTGACCGGCTCGTTGGTGTGCCCATCGGTGACCCGGCCCCCGACGGCGGCCGCGCCCGCCTTGGGCGTGATCTTGCGGAACGCGGCCTCGGCCCGGTTCAGCTCATCCAGGGCGTTGGCGGATCCGGCCTGGGGTGGCGTCGCGGTCGTGGTCGTCACGGCGGGCGAGGGCGCCCGGGCGAGCGTCGTGTCGGTCAGCGGGGGAGAGCCCTGGCTCCCGGGGCCCGGCAACGAGGCGGGTGCCGCCACCGAGGTGTCGGGCCCCACCGTGGTCCCGAGCGGGTCCGGTGCGACCGTCCCTGGCGGTTCGGACCCGCGGGGCACGGCTGTGGCGCCGGGCGCGGTCGTCGCCCGCGGCGCAAGGGAGGCGCCGTCGTCAGACGCGCATCCGGACATGAGCAACACACCAACCAACCCCACGAGCGCGACCGAGCGCCGTGGCCCACCGAACCACGCCACCGGCGCTCAGATGTCGATCAACTTGAACAGTTGGATCGCCGAGAGGGGCCCGTAGTACTCGTCCTTGTTCTGGGACAGGAACTTGTACGCCTTCACCCCCAGCTCATCGGTGTGGATCGGGTTGCCGTTCTCGTCGGTGAACTCCATGTCGACCACCTCGAACGAGTCGAGGAAGACCGTGAACCACTCACCTCCGATGATGACCTTGCCGATGCGTCTCGCAGTGACGGACATGCACGCGCCTTTCGCCGAAGAACCGAACGCCCTCAGATTAGGGTGCAGGTGCCACCCCCGCCGGACACCGGCACCGCTCGCGTGCCGTGGCCGCCCTCGACGTTCCCCGACCATCCCGACCCGCCGGACCGCCTCCATGACCTCACCAGCGCCTTCCCGGGCCGCCGACCCCGCCGCGCGGGACGCGGTCTTCGTGCCCGAGCTGGCCCTCGTCCTGCTGATCGGGGTCTCGGGGTCCGGCAAGTCCACCTTCGCCCGCCGCCAGTTCGCCGAGACCGAGGTCGTCTCGTCGGACCGGTGCCGAGCGCTGGTCAGCGACGACGAGCACGATCAGCACGCGACCCGAGCGGCCTTCGCGCTGTTGCACACCATCGTCGAGAAGCGCCTGGAGCTCGGTCGGTTCACGGTCGTCGACGCCACGAACGTCCAGGACTGGGCCCGCAAACCGCTGCTCGCGCTGGCGCGCCGGTTCCACGTCCCCGCGCACGCGATCGTGTTCGACATCCCGTTCGAGGAGTGCGAACGGCGCAACCGGCGCCGCGGACAGCACGCCGTGCCCGAGCCGATCCTCGCCGAGCAGGCGCGCGTGCTGCACGACTCGCTCCCGCGCCTGCGCCGCGAGGGTTTCGCGGGGGCGATCCACCTCGCCGAGGTCGACCGCGCCAGCTCCGTCGAGGTCCGGCGGGATCCCGCCCCGAGCGATCACCGCCTCGACACCGGCCCGTTCGACCTGATCGGCGATGTCCACGGTTGCGCCGACGAGCTCCACCGCCTCCTGGTGCAGCTCGGCTACCCGATCGACGCCACCGGCCGCGTCGGGCCCCATCCCGAGGGGCGCCGCGCGATCTTCCTCGGCGATCTGGTCGACCGCGGGCCGGCGATCGTGCCGGTGCTGCGCACGGCGATGCAGATGATGGACGACGGCGTGGCCCTCGCCGTCGAGGGCAACCACGAGGACAAGCTCGCCCGGGCGCTGCTCGGCAACGAGGTGCAGGTGACCGGGGGCCTGGCGCGCAGCCTCGAGCAGATCGACGGCGAAGCCGACGCCGAGACCTTCCGGCAGGAGGTCATCGACTTCATCCACGGGCTGCCCGATCACCTCTGCCTCGATGGCGGCGCCCTGGTGGCGGTGCACGCCGGGCTGCCGGCCACGATGCACGGTCGATCATCCCGGGCGGTGCGGGCGTTCGCGCTGTATGGCGACGTGACCGGCGCGCTGGACGAGCACGGCAACCCGGTGCGCCGCGACTGGGCCGCGACCTACACCGGCGACGCGTTCGTGGTCTACGGCCACACCCCGACCGACGACCCCGAGCTGCGCTTCGGCACGATCTGCGTGGACACGGGGTGCGTCTTCGGCGGCGCGCTGTCGGCGCTGCGCTACCCCGAGCGGGAGGTGGTCACGGTTCGGGCTCCCGGCCGCTACTACCCCGTGCCCGAGGCCTCCTGACCCCGATGACGATCCCGTCGAGTCGATGACGATCCTCGTGGATCAGGCGATCTGGCCGTGGCGCGGCCGACGCTGGGCTCACCTGGTCAGCGACGAGTCCTACGACGAGCTCCACGAGTTCGCCGCGCAGCTGGGGTTGCCGCGCCGCATCTTCCAGGGTGACCACTACGACATCCCGGCCGAGCTGCGCCTCGAGGCCATCGCGCTGGGAGCCGAGCCGATCGACGCGCGGATCCTGGTCCGGCGCCTCAAGGCGGCGGGGCTGCGCAAGCCTCGCTCGTGAACAGGCCGAGCCGCACCGATCACCCCGCGATCACCCGGCAATCACCGAGCTGATCAACCGAGCGGCCGTCGATCGGATCAGCGAGGGAGGCCCTGGGCGAGCGCGATGTCGGTCGCCACGCGGCCGGCGGCCACCGCATCGTCGATCCGGTCGAACTCGAACAACCCGATGTCATCCACGTCGGGCGTGATGAGCAGGTCTGCGTCGCGACGGTTCTGCTCGGCCCGTTGCCACCCCCCGAGCACCACCGACCGGGCGATGGTGGACACGATGCCGGGGGTGCGCCCGGATGCCTCGACGGTCGGGAACTCACGCATCACGTCGACACCGATGATCGGTCCTTCGGCGGTGGCCCGCATCACGTCGACCGGCAGGTTGTCGAGCAGCCCGCCGTCGACGAGGAGCCCGCCGTCGAGGGGGATGGGCGGCGCGAAGCCCGGGATGCTCATGCTGGCCGCGACCGCATCGCGCACGAAGCCGCGGCGGTGCACGACCAGGTCACCGCTCGTGAGATCGGCGCTCACGGCGAACATCGACAACGGCAGCTCCTCGATGCGCGTGTCGCCGAAGACGCGGGTGAGCATGGCCATCGCGCGCTTGCCCTTGATCAGGGCGTCGCGCGGCACGGTGAAGTCGGTGAAGGGATGGTGGTCGGCGAGCTCCTCGCGACAGATCTGGAGCATCTCGAGCGGCGTTCGCCCCTGGGCGTACAGCGCGGCGGCGAACGCACCGGCGCTGCAACCACCGACCCGGTCGATGGGGGCGCCGACCTCGACGAGACGCTCGATGACCCCGAGGTGGGCCAGCCCGCGGGCCCCACCGCCGGAGAAGACGACGCCGAGCGCATGCGCGCTCGCTCGCCGAGCGATGCGGTCGGTGGCGGCGTCGAAGCCCGCGCCTTCGGGCAGAAGGTGCAGCGCCCGCGGCGCAAGGGCATCGAGCGTCGGTTGCACGCGGGCCGATTGCAGGTGCGAGCCCACGAACACCGCATCGATCCGGTCAGGGTCGAGCATCCCTTCGGTCCACGACGGGGGGCGACCGCCGCGCACGAGGGCGAGGATCCGATCCGACGAGCGCACGCAGAACGTGGCCCAGTCGGCGTTGGTGGCGGGGTCGGTGGCCAGGAGGATGACCCACGGGTGCTCGGCTTCGAGCTGATCGAGGCGCTGCGCCCACACCCTGGGTTCGGTCGTCGGACCGAGGTTGGGGCCGTCGCTCTGCAGCACCGCGCCGTCGTCGCCGATCACGGCCACGGGACCGAACCCGGCCAGGTGCCGGTTCAGGCGCCACACGAACCGCTCGGCGGGCAGCTGGCGGTTGAACGGCAGCACGCAGATGGTGTCTGGTTCGTTCGGTGCCACCGGCGCCGTCTGCGAGCGCTGCAGTTGGCGGGCCAGGACCCGGGCCAGGGTGATCGCCAGCTCGGGCTCGCGTTGGAGCACCCGGTCGAACGCGGCTGCGGGGAGCACGAGCAGCTCGCTGTCGCGCAGCGCCCGGATGCCGGCCGAGCGCGGCGCGCCGGTGAGCAACGACAACTCACCCACCCACGCGCCGTGGCCCAGGACGCCGATGACGTCGTGGTTCGCCTCGTCGATCACCTGGAGCCGACCGGACCACACCAGGGCGAGGACGTCGGCCGCATCGCCCTGGTGGAACAGGAAGGTGCCGCCACCGACGTGCTGCCAACGGGCGGCGGCGACCAATTCGTGCCGGGTGCGCTCGGGCAGCGCCGCGAACAGGGGCACCTGGCCCAGAAACGCGGCGGGATCATGACCGGTCCCGCGACCGCCCACCTCACCGTCGGTCACGCGCGCCACCGCTCGAGCTCGCGACGCAGGTTCGCCCGCGCGGTGGCGTCGAACCGGTCGTGCGCGGTGTCGGTGCGGAACAACCGCGGTCGATCGAGGAACGCCGCCAGCACCTGTGCCCGTCCCGCGCGGTAGAGGTCCTCGGGCACGTGCGCGTATTCGGCGCGGATCGCATCGGCATACGCGTCGTACACCCCCTCGGGGGCACCCAGGATCGCGAGGTCCGCGTCGATCAGGATGCGACCGTCGGGGTCGTCGTCGGCCACGACGTGGCGCGCCGTCAGCTCGATCAGGCGGGCGGCGTCCGCGGCCAGCTCCCGCGGCAGGCCGAGCGCGACGAGTCGATCATGGGCGTAGGTCGCGCTCTCGGCCTCGTTGTGCGATGCCGTCGGGTCGTAGATCACGTCATGCAGCCAACCCGCGAGGCTCAGCGCCCGGCGTTCGTCGCACGGCTCGCGCTCGACGAGCTCGTCGATCGTCGCGAGCACGGCCTCGACGTGGTCCAACGTGTGGTAGCGACGGGTCGGTTCGGCGTAGCGCGACGCGACATCCGCGAAGGTGCGCTCGATCGCCGCGGGCGGCGCCCCGAACGGCGCGATCTCGTTGTGCCACCGCACCTGCAACCGCTCCCTCGTCGTCACCGGCTCATCTTGGCACCCGCGGCCGGCTCGTCGCCGTGACACGCAGCAGTTCAGCACCATCCACCTACACTCGTCTGCGTGCGCACCCGAGGCGGTGATCCGCCGGAGATCTCCGATGTGATCATCGCCTACGACCCCGACACGCAGGCGCGACGACCGGTCGAGCGAGCCAGGGCGCTCGGGGTGTTCGAGGCGGCGGGCGATCGACAGGCCGTGCGGATCATCCGTCGCATCCCGACGCGTGCCGGACCGGGCGGGGCGCTGCTGGACGAGGATGCGGTGGACGCGATGCTGCTGCGGGCCCACGGGGAGCTCCAGCGACTGTCCGAGGAGTTCCAGCAGGGTCCCCGGGTCGTGTCTCTGCTCCGCCCGCTGATCGACCTGTTGCGCGTCGAGGCGACCGGCCCGATCCGCGTCGTCGACGTGGGCTGCGGCCTCGGGTTCATCATCCGGTGGCTCGCGGCGACGCAGGCCCTCGGAGCCGACGTGGAGCTCGTGGGGTGCGACTACAACGCGACCTTCGTCGCGCAGGCGGCCGCGCTGGCGGAGGCGGAAGGCCTCGCCTGCTCGTTCGCCGTCGGCAACGCGTTCACCCTCGACCAACCCGCCACGATCTTCCTGTCCAACGGGGTGTTGCACCACTGCCGCGGCCACGACCTGGAGTCGTTCTTCGAACACCAGCACCAGCCGGAGGTCCAGGCGTTCGTGCACTACGACATCGCGCCGACCGCCCTGACGCCGACGGGGGCCTGGGTCTTCCACCAGGCCCGCATGCGTGAGCCGCTCGCCCGCCACGACGGCGTGCTGTCCGCTCGGCGGGCTCATGGCGACGCCACGCTCGTCGCCGCCATCCGCGCGGGCGCGCCGGCGTTCGTGCCACTCGTGTTCGACGCCACCTCGCAGCGCAGCCCGTGGCTCAACGTGATGCGCCCGGTCCTCGGTGTGCGCCCTCCACTCGCGGTTGCGTTGCGGGCCGCGCTCGGCCCGCTCGCGCGTCGCCTGACCGAGTACGCGGTGCCGACGTCGGCCGGCGCGCAGGACCAGGACCCATCACAACGATGATCGTCGCCGTGGTGCTCTGCCTCATGGCGCTGTGCGACGGCGCCCTGTCGGGGTTCCGGGCCGCGGCGGGCCGCAACGCCCTGGTGCGCAAGCAGCAGTACTACGTCCGGGCCGCCGCGCATGGTCTGGTGGCCGCGCTCGCCGCGCTCGCCGTGCTGGGGGCCACCATCGGGCTCACGTTGGGCGTGGCCGAGGATCCCGCGGGGCGCTACGAGGGATTCGTGGCCGCAGGCGGACGGATGCTCGTCGTCTACCTGCCGTACTCGGTCCTGGTGCTCGGTGCGCTGGCCGGACTCGCGATCCCGCGGTTCGAGGTGCGCAGCGTGCTCACCACGCTCATCCTCGGCCCCAGCACCCTCCTGCGCCCGCTCATCATCATGGCCGGCGCGGTGCTCGCCGGCGTCGGCGCCCGCGACCCCGTCGTCGCCTCCCTGGCCTGGCTCGCCGCGCTTGTCGTGCTGGCCATCGAGTTCGTCGTCGCTCGCCGCCACTACCCCGACCTCGACCTGCCGCCGGTTGGCCGCGGCACCACCGATACGATCGGGCGGTGAGCGATCAGCGCCGCGGGCGCATCACGCCGATGTACCTGGCCCACCACTACCCGGAGCAGTACGACCGGTGCGTGCTGATCGGTCGGTCCCACGTCTGTCGCCGCTGCCTGGTGCTGTACCCGTTGGCCATCGCCACGTTGGTGCTGGTCGTGTTGGTCCCGCCGCCGAGCGCCGGGCAGGCCGCGATCTGGCTGGTCGCTCCCGTGCCGGCGTTGGTCGAGTTGGTGCTCGAGCAGTGCGGTGTGGTGCGGTACCGCGCCGCTCGCCAGATCGCCGTCACGATCCCACTCGCGATCGGGCTCGGGTGCGGCTTCGGCCTGTACCTCGAGGATCACACGAGCATCCTGTTCTGGGCGGTCGTCGTGGTCTACACGTCGGTGGGCGCGGGAGCGTCGTGGTGGGGCCGGCGGCGGGTCACGGCTCGCTCGTCGGTATGATCCGGCGCGTCGTGGCGAGCGACCGCTCGCGTTCCCGCTCCGTCCGCACCTGCCCGCAACGTCCGCCCTCTGGAGGTCACCGGTGACGACAGCCAAGCCCACGCTCTTCCACAACCCGCACTGCAGCAAGTCCCGCGGCGCGAAGCAGCTCCTCGACGACGCCGGGGTGGACTACGAGGTCGTCGAGTACCTCAAGGCCCCACCGACCGAGGCCGAGCTCCGGCGCATCGTCGCCCTCATCGATGACCCCGCCCCGGCCCTCGTGCGCAGCGGCGATCCCAAGTTCAAGGCCCTCGGGCTGGCCAAGGCCGACTACCTCGACGATGACAGCGTCGTCGCGCTGCTCGTGGCCCACCCCGAGCTCATGGAACGTCCTGTCGTGATCGTCGGTGATCGCGCCGTGATCGGTCGGCCCCCCGAACGGGTCAACGAGCTGCTCTGATCCGGGCCGATGGCGACGCGGGACCGCCCCGTTCTTTGCCCGCCGTTGCCGCCATCATCCGCAGAGACGATCAACGAACCAGTCGACGCGCCGTCCCCGCGCAGAACCCCGACGAAGGCAACGCCCATGGCCCCACCGCACACCGCCATCCAGGTCGACCTGCTCCTCGATCCGTTCGCGGCGCGCTGGTCCCAGATCCGCGACGCGGCCCTCGTCGCCGAGCACGCCGGCTTCGGCGGCATCTGGACGTGGGATCACCTCGCTGGTCAGGCCCACGACGCGGGCCACGTCCTCGAGAGCTGGACCGTGCTCAGCGCGCTGGCCGCCACCGTCCCGCGGGTCGTGCTCGGTCCGCTCGTGCTCAACGTGGCCAACCGCCGGCCCGGTGTGCTCGCCATCGCGGCGGCGACCTTGCAGGAGGTGTCCGAGGGTCGCCTCATCCTCGGTCTGGGCGCCGGCGGCGGCCGCGGGTTGCCGTACCCCGCCGAACAGGAGGCCACCGGCGTCACCGTCCCGAGCGATCCGGTGCGCCGCGCCCAGGTCACCGAAGCCGTCGGCGTGATCCGCCAGCTGTGGACCGGTGAGGCGCATCCGAGGGCCGGCGAGCACTACCAGCTCGGAACCGGGACCGGCTTCCTCGTGCCGGACCCCGCGCCGCCGATCGTCATCGGCGCGTTCGGTCCGAAGATGGCGGCGCTCGCCGGTCGGATCGGTGACGGCATCAACACCCACGCGTCCAACCGAGCCCTGCCCGCGATCCTCGAGGTCGCCCGCGCCGCGCACGCGGAGGTCGGAGGGGACCCCGATCGGTTCCTGGTCACGCTGTCCGCTGGCTTCTCACCGCGGTGGTTCGAGCGGGGCGCCCTCGACGAGCTCGAGGCGCTCGGCACCGATCGTCTGATCCTGCTCGCGCACCCACCGTTCGACCTCGACCGCATCCGCGACGCCGGCCGCACCCTGCCACCACCGCGATGACGGTCGACGTCACCGGTCCCGCGTTCCTCGGTCTCGCCGCCGCGAACCTGGTCGCCTGGCACGACTCGTCGGTGCGCGCCCTCGGGTGGCGCCCGTTCACCACCGATGCGTGGTGGTTCTGCCCCACGCCCGCACCCAACATCTACCACTGCGCCATCTCCCGGCGCCCGGCGCGCGACCGTTCCGATCGGACGGCGATCGTCAAGGAGCTCGACGAGCACCTGCACCGGCCGGACAGCGTGCACACCTCGGTGTGCGATTCGTGGAACGAGTTGGCGCTCGGGCGCATCGGCCTCGACCAGCGGACGATCAGCCCCTGGTTCGCCCGGGTGGCGGCCCCGTTGCCCGCGTCGCCGGCCGCGTCGCTGGCCGCGTCGCCGACCGCGTTCGGTCGCGAGCTGCACATCGAGGAGGTGCGCACGGCCGGCGACCTCGCCGTGTTCGAGCGCACGGTGGTGGCCGGCTTCGGTGCCCGCTTCCCCCTCGCCCCGTTCGACATCCACGACCCCGCGATCCTCGCCGACCCCGCCATGCACGTGTTCCTCGGTACTGCAGTAGGGGAGGAGGATGAACGCGAAGACGACGACAAAGACGACGACGAGCGCCGGCCGCGCGAGGCGGTGGCGGTGTCGATGGCCTACGCCGATGGCACGCTGCTCGGCATCTACGGCGTGGCGACGGTCCCCGCGGCCCGCCGGCACGGGTTCGCCACCGCGATGACCCGGGCCGCGCTGGCGGTCGACCTCGCCAGCCCGGCGGTCCTGCAGCCCTCCCACGCGGCCGAACCGCTGTATCGGCAGCTCGGGTTCGGCGCCGTGGGCGAGTTCAGCCACTGGACCTGACCAAACCACCGTGACTGCGGCGCGGCCACGAGACGGACCTACCGCAGGGGAGTGACCCGCGGGAATGGTCGCGTAGCGGTCGGTGCTGTCGGCGCGGTCGGCGCGGTCGGT
>JBBQHT010000018.1:0-31332 GCA_038324235.1 Acidimicrobiales bacterium | reverse complement strand
CCGAGAACGGGGGTGGGGGGCCGGAGGGGAGCCGAGACCGGGGTGGAGGGGCCGGAGAGGAGCCGAGAACGCGAGAGAGGGACCGACGGGGCCGTGAGCAACCGCGACGCGATCGCCCGGGCGCGCGACCCCAGAGGCGTCAGACGCCGTCGCCGTGGCGGCCTGACCCTGCGGCGAACCGGGCGGCGCCCGCCTGGGTCACGCCGGCCCGGATCGGCTCGAGGCCGAGCCGGGTCTCGTTGGCGAGAGCCTCGATGAGCGGCAGGTCGTGCTGTTCATACATCGACCGCCGGTCGGTGCGCAGGCAGAGCTGGGGGAAGGTCTGCAGCTGCTCGGCGAGCGCCAGCGCCGTGGTGAGCGCGGCGCCAGGATCGCACAGGCGGTTGGCGAGGCCGAAGGCCAGCGACTCGTCGCCGCCGACCGCTCGGCCCGTCAGGATCATGTCGAGGGCGCGGCTCTGGCCGATGAGGCGCGGCAGGCGGATCGTGCCACCGTCGACGAGCGGGACGCCCCACCGTCGGCAGTACACCCCGAACACGGCATCGGTGGCGGCGACGCGCAGGTCGCACCACAGCGCGAGCTCCAACCCGCCGGCGACCGCGTGTCCTTCGACGGCGGCGATCACCGGCTTGTCGACGAAGAGGCGCGTGCAGCCCATCGGGCCGGCGTCGGCCATGTCGTCGCTCACGTGGTTGCCGCGACCGCCGCCGATCGCCTTGAGGTCGGCGCCCGCGCAGAAGGTGCCGCCGGCGCCGGTCAACACGGCGACGTCCAGCGCGTCGTCGGCGTCGAACGCGAGGAAGGCGGCTTCGAGGGCATCGGCGGTCGGCCGATCCACCGCGTTGCGCACCTCGGGCCGATCGATGCTCACGATCAGGGTCCGACCGTGGCGGCTGGACGTGACGGTCTCGGCCATCGGGCACCTCCGGATCAGCCGCCGGCGGGCGCCGGGGCGGGTGGGTCGGTCGACGATACTGCCGTCACGTCTGTCGATCGCCGGACGATCGCCGGTTGGATCGGCGCGTGATCTGGCGCGGTGGCGGACGGGAGCGGTGGGGTCTGGTTTGATGGTGCCGTGGCAGACCTCGAGCTCGGTGTGCACTCAGAGGTCGGCAAGCTGCGCAAGGTCATGGTCCACCGGCCGGACCTGAGCCTGCGCCGCCTCACCCCGTCCAACCGGGACGAGCTCCTGTTCGACGACGTGTTGTGGATCGAGCAGGCCGAGCTCGAGCACGCGCACTTCGTCGCGGAGCTGCGCAATCGCGACGTCGAGGTGTTCCTGGTCCACGACCTGCTCGCCGAGGCGCTGGCTCAGCCCGGTGCGACGGCGTGGGCCATCGAGCACACCGTCAGCCCGTACACCGTCGGACCGGCCGCGGTCGATGCCGTGCAGGGCGCGCTCGCCAACATGGATGCCGACACCCTGGCCACGCACCTCATCGGCGGGGTGACCTGGACCGAGCTCCAGCCCCACGCTGACCACGACCTGACGAGTCACTCGCTCACGGTGGCCACCACGCCGGCGTCGTCGTTCATCCTGCCGCCCCTGCCCAACCACCTGTTCAGCCGCGACAGCTCCTGCTGGATCTACCAGGGTGTCTCGCTGAACCCGATGTTCTGGCCGGCGCGCCAGCGCGAGTCGGTGAACATCGGGATCATCTACCGGTTCCACCCGATGTTCCGCGAGGCCTCGTTCGAGTTCTGGTACCCCGCTGCCGGCCACAGCGAGGAGCACGACGAGTTCGACATCCAGGACTACGGCCGGGCGTCGCTCGAGGGCGGTGATGTCATGCCGGTCGGGCAGGGCACCGTGCTGATCGGCATCAGCGAGCGGACGAGCGCCCAGATGGTCGAGGTGCTCGCGCGGCGGCTCTTCGAGCGCGGTGCGGCCGAGCGCGTGGTTGCCGTGCAACTCGAGAAGCAACGCTCGTACATGCACCTCGATGTCGTGTTCACCTTCATGGACCGCGACACCGTCACGGTGTACCCGAAGGTGATCGATTCCACCCGGGCCTTCAGCCTGCGCCCGGGGGACGGGCCGGGGTCGCTCGACATCACGCCCGAGAAGAGCTTCCTCGACGCGGTGGCCCACTCGATCGGGATCGAGCGCAAGGACCTGCGGGTGGTCACCACCGGTGGCGACGAGGCTCAGCAGGAGCGGGAGCAGTGGGGGAGCGGCAACAACGTCGTGGCCATCGAGCCGGGCGTGGTCGTGTCGTACTCCAAGAACGTGTCGAGCAACGCCAAGTACCGCGAGGCGGGCATCGAGGTCATCGAGATCGACGGGTTCGAGGTCGGCAAGGGCCGCGGCGGCGGCCGGTGCATGACCTGCCCGCTCCTCCGCGATCCGTAGATCGTGGGGTCGGTGGCGCCTGGTCCCGATGGGAGTTCGGCGTTTCCGGGCGCGGGTCGCCGATCGGTCGTACCCTGGCCACAGCACGTGCGGGTGAATGATGCTGGTGGCGGTGGCAGCGAGCGACAAGGGGGTGGTTCCCGCGCAGGAACCCGACGGTGTGGCCGACAGCGCTCTGTTCGGCGCGATGATCCGCGCGGCGACCGACTACGCGGTGGTCGCCACCGATCTCGACGGCCTCATCACGGTGTTCAACGCGGGCGCGGAGCGATTGCTCGGGTACACCGCGGCCGAGCTGGTCGGTCGGTGCACGCCGGGCGTCTTCCACGACCCGGGCGAGATCGTTCGTCGGGCCGAGGAGCTCGGCGTCGAACCTGGTTTCGATGTGTTCGCGCTCCCGGCGCGGGCCAGCGGCAGCGACGCACGCGAGTGGACCTACGTGCGCAAGGGGGGAGCGCGCCTGCCGGTGGCCGTTTCCGTCGCGCTCGTGCACGACCGCGACGGCCACGAGACCGGCTTCCTCGGCATCGCCCGTGATCTCACGGCCGAGCACCGCGCTCGGGACGAACGGGCACGCGTGTCCGGCCAGTTCTCGAAGATCTTTGCCGGCAGTCCCGTCCCGACGCTCATCCTCCGGGTCGATGACGGCATCATCCTGGATGCGAATCCGGCGTGCCTCGCCGTGCTGGGCTGGCCCCGGAAGGAGTTCGTCGGGCACACGCTGATCGACGTCGGGTTCTGGCCGCATCCCCAGCGGCGCGCCTCGCTGCTCGCGGACCTGGCGGTGGATGGTCGGCTGGACTTCGCAGACACGGTCCTCACCGTCGAAGGCGACGAGCGCCAGGTGTTCTTCTCCATCGAGCAGATCGAACTCGACGACCGCGCGTCGCTCGTGATCGTCTTCTTCGACGTGACCGAGCGCGAGCAGCTGCGTCGCCAGTTGCACGACAGCGAGCAGACGTTGAAGGCGTTCCTCGAGTTCGCCCCGGCGATCATCTCGGCCCGAGATCTCGAAGGCCGACTGCTCCTGCACAACCCCCGGTACGAGCGTCGGTTCCGGCGACCGCAGGACGCCGACTTCGATCCGGCTGCGTTCGTCGCGGACGTGAACACGATCGTGCAGCTCGTGGAGCCCGAGCGGCAGGTGATCGAGACCGGGGAGCAGGTCCGCGGCGAGTTCGGCTTCGACGACCCCGTCCGCGGGACGGTCGTCCACGAATACGTGAAGTTCCCGCTGCGGACCGCTACGGGTGAGGTGTACGCGGTCGGGACGATCGCCAGCGACGTCACCGACGACCGGCTGGCCCAGGGCGCGCTCCGCGAGAGCGAGGAACGCTTCCGGCAGATGGCGGAGAACATCGACGAGATCTTCCTGCTCTGGGAGCAGGGCAGCATCGAGATGCTCTACGTGAGCCCGGCGGTCGAGCGCATCACCGGACTGACCCCAGCCGACTTCCTCGATCCGGTGGCCCGGCTCGCCGTGGTCCACCCCGACGACCGGCCGATCCTGCTCAGCCCACCCGAGCCGATGAAGGAGATGCGGATCATCCGGCCCGACGGGGAGATCCGCTGGTTGCGCGTGCGCAACAGCGTGGTCGAGACGGCTGCGGGCGAGCCCGATCGGGGCGTGAGCGTGATCTCCGACATCACCGAGCAGAAGCTCGCCGAGCGCGCGGCCCAGTCGGCGCGCAAGCAGGCGGAGGAGGCCAATCGGGCCAAGAGCGAGTTCCTGTCACGGATGAGCCACGAGCTGCGCACGCCCCTGAACGCGATTCTCGGGTTCGGGCAGTTGCTGGAGACCGACGACGGCCTCGGGGACCGGCACCGCGAGCAGGCCGAGCAGATCACGAAGGCCGGCCGGCACCTGCTCGACCTCATCGATGAGGTGCTCGACATCTCCCGGATCGAGAGCGGGGACCTGAGCGTTGCGCTCGAACGCGTGCAGCTCGCCGGGGTCCTCGACGACGCGTCCGATCTCGTGCGGCCGATGGCCGCGGCCGGTGGTGTGCGGATCCTGCGGGAACCGGTGGACCTCGAACGTCATGTGCGCGCCGACCGGCAGCGGCTGACCCAGGTGCTGCTCAACCTCTTGTCGAACGCGGTCAAGTACAACCGCCCCGACGGCGAGGTGCGCATCTACTGCACGACGCCACGCGAGGGCGTCCTGCGCGTCGTGGTCGCCGACACGGGGATCGGCATCGCCCCGGCCGATCTGGATCGGCTCTTCACCCCGTTCACCCGGCTCGGCGCCGAGCCGTTCGCCGTCGAAGGCACCGGCCTCGGCCTCGCGCTGTCCAAGCAGCTCGTCGATGCGATGGACGGCTCGATCGGCGCCGACAGCGAACCCGGGGTGGGCTCGAGGTTCTGGGTCGATCTCGAGCGGGTCGACGCGCCCGCCGCTGGTGGTTGCGACCTCCCCGGCCCGGGTGCTGGCGCGGTCCGAGTCAGCCGGGGGACGCAGCGCACCGTGTTGTTCATCGAGGACAACCTCGCGAACGTCCAGCTGATGCAGGACATCCTCCTGCGCCGCCCGGATGTCGCGCTCGCGACCGCCATGCAGGGTCGGATCGGGTTGGAGATCGCCCGTGAGCACCGGCCCGCGCTCATCCTGCTGGACCTCGACCTGCCGGACATGAACGGACAGGAGGTGTTGCGCCTCCTGCGCTCGGATCCGGTGACGGCTGGCATCCCCGTGGCCGTCGTCAGTGCCGATGCCACCGCGAGCCAGATCGAACGGCTCCTCGCAATGGGGGCGACCGACTACCTCACCAAGCCGTTCGTGCTCGCCCGGATCCTGGCGGTGATCGACGAGTCCGACCCGGTGTGGCGCGCCACACCCGAACAGCCGGACCGGGCCGCCGAGGTCGGGATCGGGGGCGCGACCACACCGCGCCCCCGGGTCTTGTACGTCGAGGATGACGCCTCGAACCGGAGCCTCATGGTCCAATTGTTCGGGCGCGAGTTCCCCGACCTCGACCTGCTCGTCGCGTCCCACGGCGCCGAAGGGTTGCGCCTGGCGGCTGCGCACCACCCGAACCTCGTGCTCCTCGACGGTCGGTTGCTCGACATGACCGGCGCGGACGTCATCGTCCACCTGCGCGCCGATGCGGTCACCCATGACATACCGGTCGTCATGGTGTCGGGGCGGTTGCCGCCGGCCGACGGGTTGCCCGACGGTGTCGTCGACTACCTCGTCAAGCCGGTCATGTTGCCCGACCTGCACCGCATCTTGGATCCGCTCGTGGCCCGCCCTGCCTGACCCGTCCGCCCCGCCCGCCGGCCTGCCTGCCTGAGGTGTGGGGACGCGTCGGCTGGTCGGACCGCGCGCCGGCGTTCAGCCGACCCGGATGGACTGGCCGCCGTCGACCGGGAGGATCGCCCCGGTGATGAAGCCCGCCTCGTCAGAGGCCAGGAACAGCACGGCGTGGGCCACGTCCCACGCGGTGCCCATCTTGGCACCGAGGGGAACCGCCGCGTCGCGGACGTGGCGCAGGTCGTCGACGTCGATGCCCAAGGCCTCGGACGTGGAGACGATCGCCATCGGGGTGTCCATCAGCCCGGGCATGATGGCGTTGACCCGGATCCCGTGCTTCGCGTTGCCCCCGGCGAGGGACTGGGTCAACGAGTTCACGCCGGCCTTGGACGTCTTGTAGGCCAGCATGGGCGCCGCCGCGACCGCGGCCAACGAGGACACGTTCACGATCGCCCCCGACCGCTGGGCCCGCATGACCGGCAGCAGGTGCTTGCAGGTGAGCCACATGCCCTTGAGGTTCACGGCGAAGATGAGGTCCCACGCGTCCTCGGTGAGCGAGGTCGCGCCCGCATCGCCCGTGCCGATGCCGACGTTGTTGACGAGGATGTCGACGTGGCCGCCGGCGCTCGCCGCGGCGGCGAGGGCCCGGCAGTCGTTCTCCACCGTGATGTCAGCCCGCACGGCGCGAGCCGTACCGCCCTCTTCCACGATGAGCGCGCAGGTCGCCTCGGCCGACGCCAGATCGCGGTCGACCGCGATGATCGACGCTCCCTCGCGCGCCAACAGGATCGACGTGGCCCGCCCGTTGCCGATGGTGTCACCGGGGGTCTGGCCCGCGCCGACGACCATCGCGACCTTGCCCGCGACGCGCTCGCCGGTCACGGCGTGGTCCCCGGGGTCGTCGTGGCACACGAGTCGGTGGCCGGCCGACCGGCGAAGCGGTCCTGGAACCAGTGAGCGAACATGTCGGCCCCTTTCGCGATCTCGGTGCCATGCGTGGCGCCGTCGAGGTGGGTGAGCTCGGTCACCTGACCGATGGCGCACAGTTGATCATCCAGGGCCGCCACCCGGGCGGGGACGACCCACGTGTCGGCGGTGCCGCCCACGAGCAGCAACGGTGCATCGACCCGCACGTGGCCTGGATCGTTGGCCCGCAACACCGAGCGCGCCGGTTCGGTGTCGACGGGCGACGTCTTGTAGAAGGTCTCGGGCGGCACCGTCACCAGCGCGAGGGCGACGTCGTTCGAGCACTTCTGGTCGATCACCCCGGCCCGGGCGGCGACCTCGGGCCCGACGTAGTCGTCGGGATGGATCTCGGGGTAGTCCGCCGCCAAGCCGTAGAGGGCCATGATCCCGACCATGCGCGGGACCAGTTGGTCGTCCGGCCCGAACGTGCGGTCCAGCACGGCGGCGGGGGCCACCACGATCGTGCCCAGCAGCGTGAGCTCGGGCGCGTAGACCGCCCCGAGCTCGTTGGTGAACAGCGCCGCGTGCCCGCCCTGGGAGTGGCCGATCGCCACCCAGCGCGAGCCGGCATGGGCAGCAGGCAACAGACGAGCGGCGCGCACGGCGTCGATCACGCTGTGCGCCTCGCTCGATCCGGACAGGTACGGGTGCCGCTCGCCGAGCGGGCCGAGCCCGATGTAGTCGGTGGCCACCCGGACGCCGTCCACCCCGAACGACGGGGCCGCCGACCCCTGCCGGCTGGGCGCGCAGACCGAGGTGAGGCCGGTCGTCCCGTGGGCCCACGAGACGACGGGCCACCCTGCGTCGGGTGGGGTCGCCGTCGGGTAGGTGATGACACCGGTGACCGCGCGGTCGTGATCCTGGGCGTCGCGGGAGTGGTACATCACCCGGACGGTCGCGCTCGTCGCATCGGTCGCGAGCGCCTGCACCCGGATCAGGGTGCCGGGGGGAGCGGCGGGCAGCGGGTCGGGCACGCGGTAGAAGTCCTCGAGCGCGCCGCTGAACTGCTCGGGCGGGGTCGAGGGGGCGAGGCTGGTGTCCCCGGTCGTGGCGCCGGGGCCCGCGGATGGCGCGGGCGAGGTGGTGCCCGTGGACGGGGGCGGCGCGGTCGCCGACGAGCTCGCGCAGGCGCTCGCCAGGGCGGCGGCCGGAACGACGATGAGCGCCAGGACGACGGCGGCGGCACGACGGGGGCGGCGGGCGGGGAGGCGAGAGCGCACGGGCGGACGGTAGCAGAGTTGTAAACACCTATGTTTCTGGATCGTCGAACGCTGGTACCCTCACCGGGTGCCCCTGACCTCTCCGCCGCGGCCGCTGCCCCGCGGTCCCCACCAGCTGTCGCGCGACGAGATCCAACAGAGCCAGCGCCAGCGGTTGCTGCGGGCGATCACCGAGGCCGTCGGGGAGCAGGGCTACGTCCACACGTCGGTCGCCGACGTGCTCGCCCGCGCCGGCGTCTCCCGGGCCACGTTCTACGCGTTGTTCCGGGACAAGCAGGACTGCTTCCAGGCTGCGTTCGCCGCCAACGCCGAGGCCGTCGCGGCGTCGATGGCTGCCGCGCTCGACCAGCTTCGTGACCGCCCGCACGACGTGGCCGATCCCCATGCGCGCCTCGACCACGTGCTCACCGTCTACCTCGAGGCGATGCGCGGCTCGCCGGCCCTGGCCCGCGCGTTCCTCGTCGAGGTCTACGCCGCCGGCCCGCGCGCCATCGAGCAACGGCGGTCCTCGATGGAGCGCTTCGTCGACATCGTGGCCGAGACCCACCGAGGCGAGACCGGCATGCTCGGCCCCGAGCCGCACCAGCGGTTCGCCGTCGAAGCGCTGGTGGGCGCGGCCAGTTCGATGGTCACCAACCTCGTGGGCGTGGGGGACCTCGACCAACTCGCCGACCTGCGCGAGCCGCTGCTCGAGCTCGCGGCCCAGCTGCGCGGCGCCTGAGCGCCCCGCTCTCGGTTCCGGTCCTGGTCCTGTTCCGGTCGCTTCAGCTCGGGAGCGTGTAGGTGTTCTCGAGCTCGTCCTGCAACACCGTGGCGATGGTGGCGGTGGTGTCCACGACCAGCTCCTCGTCGAGGATGCGACGGCGGTAGGACCATCCCGCCGGCAGGGCCAGCCGCTCGCCGAGCGCCTCGAGGCTCTCCTGGGTGAGGGTCGGATCGACGCCGATGCAGTACGCCTGCATCACATAGGCCAGACCGTCGGGGTTCACGAGCTCGTAGACCGGCGACCCCGCATCGAAGAAGAAGACCGCTCCCCGGTTGACGTAGCGCTCGATGTAGGGCTGCGTCGACGGGTCGGCACCGAGGTCGACCGTGGCGATGCGGCGCATGGTGATCCCGTTGAAGTCCCGGAACACCGGCTCGACGACTTCGACCTTCGTGCCCAACCCGTCGAGCATCCAGTACCGCGGACCGTTGAGCTTCACGGCCACCGCGCCCATCTCGGCCGCGATGGCCACCGGGTCGAGGGTCTCCCACAGCTCCTGGGGGCAGTCGTTGAGCATCTGCGTGCCGAAGACCTCGGCCTCGAAACCGGTGTCCTTGACGTAGGCGGCGAGCACCTCGCCGTAGCGGACGCCGCGCATGTCGGAGATGAGACGGTTGGTGGCTGCGCTCGTCATGGTGATCGGACCTTTCGACGGTGGAGATCGACGATCACAAACTAGTAGCAGTTGGACTGACAAATCTCGCGATCCGCGCTACATGCGGTCCAGGAGCTCGTTCTTCTTGGCCTGGAACTCGTCCTCGGTGAGATGACCCTGATCCCGGAGCGCGGCGAGCTCGTTGATCTGATCCGTGATCGAGGCACCGCCGGGGCCAGCGGGGCCGACGCCGGGAGGGGTGCCGGGACTGGCGCCGGCGATGGCCTGGCCGAGCCGATCGTGCTGGCGGTTCGAGCTGGCTTCCATCTGGACGTAGATCTGCTTCTGGATCTCGTCGGGCTGGCGGACGGTGCTGAACGTCTGGGATCCGTCGGTCGAGGCCGACTCGATCACCAGGTTGCCGAGGCCGAGGAGCCGCTCGAAGATCCGCTGCTCGAACATCACCGTGTTGATGCGGGCGAGCGGGATCTCGATGCCGCGCTTGGCGATGATGCCCTCGCGGGACATGACGCGGTCCGAGGTGAGCACGAAGAAGATGCTCGTCCACCGCACGAGGCGCTCGACGAACCAGACCACCTCCGCCAGGATCGCGATGCCGATCACCGTGCGCAGCACGCTCGAGTCGAGGACGGCGAACCCGATCCACGAGCCGACGATCACCGTGGCCACCAACGCCATGGCCGCCTTCGCGATGTACCACCAGTGGGGGTGGAGCTTGAGGATCAGCTCTTCGTGGGATGCGAGCGCGTCTTCGGGATAGGCCATGGGATCAACCCAGCGCCGAGCCGTAGAGCGAGATCATGGCGGCCCAGTGGCGCTCGGCCGCCGCCTCGTCGTGGGTCGGGTTGTCAGGGACGGCGAAGCCGTGGGCCGCGGCGTAGCGCTCGATCGTGTGCTCGACGTGGGCGGTGTCGTACGCGTCGCGGAGGCGGACCTCCTGGTCGTCGCCGAACGATCGATCGTTCGAGGCGGCGCCCACGTACACGACGGCTCGCACCGCGGCGGCCAGCAGGGCCGGGCTGTCGGGATCACCCTCGAGGGCGAGGCGCCCCCCGTGGAACGAAGCCGCCGCGCCGATGCGCTCACCGAGGCGGCCGGCGGCGATCAGCGAGATGCGCCCGCCCATGCAGTAGCCGGTGGTACCGACGGGTCCAGCGGCCACGTCGGCGCGGCTGTCGAGGAAGGCGACGAACGCTCCGGCGTCATCGCCGATGCGATCACCGGTCAGCGCGCCCACGAGGGCGCCGAGCCGGGCCTGCTCGTCCGGGTCGCTGAACGCGGTGTCGATCGAGAACGGCTCGTAGCCGCCGGCCCGGTAGTAGACGTCGGGCACCAGCACCGCGTAGCCCGCGTCCGCGAGCCGATCGGCCATCTCGCGGAACACCGCCCGCGTCCCGAAGGCATCGGGGTACATGATCACCCCCGGCCACGGCCCCGCACCCTCTGGCGTGTGGAGCGAAGCGTCTGCGACGCCGTCCGGGGTGGGCACCTTCACATCGATCGTCGCCATGGTGGGATCGTACGAGACGGGGCTCGGGCGCGCGGACCCCGAGCGGCGTCGACGGCGCCCGGCTTCGATGGGCTTCTCGCACGGGCGTGAGGAGCGCGGCATCCTCGATCTCCAGGGGGACGGCGGAAGTTCGGCCCGGGTAGCCTGCGGCGTCTCCGGCGATGCGCTCGCTGGTCGACCTCCCGGTCCTGCCCCCGACGGCGAAAGAGCCTGCATGCCCGCCCCGACCGCCCCGTGCGCCCCGACCCCGGACCACCCCGCCGACGACCCCTCGAGCTCGGGCCCACGCGCCGGGAACGGCCGGACATTCCGCCGTGTCTTCGTGGCGCCTCCTGACCTGGGCGCGGCCGCGGTCGGGCTCCTGTTCTGGGCGGAGTCGCTCCGGCCCAGCCTGCTGCCGCGCCCGGCGGTGATGCAGGGGGTGCTCGCCGCGGTGGCGTTGCTGGTGGGCTACGGCGTCGCCGGGCTCGTGCTCCTGGCCTTCCGCGCGCAACGCCGTCGCACGGGCTGGTTCGACCCGCCCGAGCGGTGGCGCCGTGTTGGCCGCATCGTGCTCGCGGTCGTGGCCGCCGTGGTGGTGCTGGGCGGTCCGCTCGTGTGGCTGAGCTGGCAGAACAGCCAGCGTGACCTGGTCTCGATGCCGCACCTCGAGACCTCGGCCATCGTCACCGCAGGGCTCGTGTCGGTCGTCGTCGCCGTCGTGCTGCTCGCGCTGTCGAGGGTCATCGGTTCGGCGTGGGCCGTCTCGATGGCTGGCTGGCGCGGCGCACCGGTCGGTTCGTCGCGCACGGCATGGTCACGGTGGCGATCGTCGTGCTGGTCGTCGCCTTCACCAACCGCGTGGTGATCGACGGTCTCGTCGGTGGCATCGACACCACGTTCGCCGCTGGCGATCAGACCACCGAGGTAGGGGTGCAGCAGCCGACGAGCGCGTTGCAGTCCGGTGGGCCGGGCTCCCTCGCACCGTGGAACACGCTCGGCCGGCAGGGCCGGTCCTTCGTCGGCGGTGTGACCACCACGGAGCAACTGCAGGCGTTCGCCGGGCCGGGCGTCAAGGTCACCGAACCGATCCGCGCCTACGTCGGCCTCGACAGCGCGCCCACCCCGAAGGCGAGGGCGGATCTCGCCGTGGCCGAGCTCGAGCGGACCGGCGCGTTCGATCGCAGCGTGCTCTGCGTGGTCACCGTCACGGGCACGGGGTGGATCAACCCGGTGGCCGCCGCGGCCCTCGAGCACCTCCGCAACGGCGACACGGCCATCGTCGGCCAGCAGTACTCCCACCTGCCCAGTTGGATCTCCACGCTGGTGGATCAGGACAACGCGGTCGAAGCCGGCCAGGCTCTCAACGACGCGGTCTACGCCAAGTGGTCGACGCTTCCCGTGGCGACCCGACCCAAGCTCATCGTCTTCGGCGAGAGCCTCGGCTCGTTCGGTTCCGAGGCCGCCTTCGACGGCGGCGGCGCGAGTGCATCGGTGCAGGCGGCCACCACGCGATCCGACGGCGTGCTGTGGGTGGCCCCCACCAACGGCAACCCCGTGTGGGGTCAGGTCACCGATGCCCGCGACCCCGCCAGCCCCGTGTGGCAGCCGGTGGACGGCGACGGCCGCCAGGTCCGGGTGGCCATCAACCCTGAGCAGCTCCCGATCGCGCCGCCGGATCATCCGCCCACGGTGGTCTACCTGCAGCACGCCTCCGACCCGGTCACGTGGTGGAACCCGTCCATCGCCTGGGCTCCGCCGGCGTGGACCAGGGACCCTCGCGGGCCGGACATCCCTTCGCAGCTCGGCTGGTTCCCGTTCGTCACCTGGACCCAGGTGTCCGCCGATCTCATCGAAGGGTTCAACACCCCACCGGGGCACGGCCACAACTTCAACAACGCGTTCGCGGCCGGCTTCGCCGCGCAGGTGGCGCCCGCGGGCTGGACCGCGGCCGACACGGCCCGCCTCGACGTCGTCCTCGCGAGGATCGCCGAGGGCGAGCCGAGCCTGTGACGACGACCGGTGGTGGTGGCCCCGACGGCACCGCCGGGCCGGTCGGCCGTCGTGACCTGGTGGCGCTCGGCGCCACGATCGCTGTGCTCGCCGCGTGGGACATCGGTCGTTCCGTCGCCGTGGCGGGCGACCTGCACCTGCGGTTCAACTTCTCCATGGCGTTCGTCATCGCCGCGCTCGGCGCCGTCGGCGGCCTCAGCCTGGCCGACGTCGGGCTGGCACGCGACCGGATGCGGGCGGGCCTCGTCTATGGCGGCGCGGTGCTCGCCGTCGTGGCGCTCGGCCTCCTCGTGATCGGCCTCATCCCAGCGACGAGCGACTTCCTGCGCGATGACCGCGTGCAGGTCAGCACCGGGGCCATGCTCTTCGAGGTGCTCGTCGCCGTGCCGTTCGGCACGGTGCTGCTCGAGGAGCTCGCGTTCCGCGGGACGCTGCTCGGGCTGCTGCAGCGGCGCACCAGCACCCTCGTCGCCGTCGGGGTGTCCTCGTTGATCTTCGGGTTGTGGCACATCCCCGGCGTCGTGAACGATGCGCAGAGCGTGACCGGTGTGGGCACCGCGGGGGCGGTGGCCGGGACCGTGGCGGCCACCACGATCGCCGGCATCGGGTTCGCCTGGCTGCGTCTGCGCTCGGGCAGCCTGCTGGCGCCGATGCTGGCCCACGTCGCCACGAACTCGCTCACCTTCGCGGCGGCGTGGCTCGTCTCGCGCTGAACCACGGGGTCACGGAGACACCTCGGCCCAGGCCCGCGTCGCCAGTACAGTCTCGCCGTGCTCCACCTCCCGGATCCGCCCCTCGGCGATGGGGTGATCGCGTTGCGGCCGTGGACGGCGGCCGACATCGACCAGGTGGTCGAGGCCTGCGCGGATCCGGCGACCCGCCGCTTCATCCCGATCCCGGATCCGTACACCCGGGCGGACGCGCAGACCTATGTGGCGCGCACGCAACGGCAGTGGGCGGACGGATCGAAGGCGGCGTTCGCCATCGTCGACGCCGACGATGCGGGGCGGTTGCTCGGCGCGATCAACGTCGCCGTCTACGAGTCGGTCGGCAACTCGGGATACTGGGTGGCGCCGTGGGCCCGGGGCCGGGGCGTGGCCACCAGGGCGCTGCGCCTGGTGACGCAATGGGCGGAGCACACGCTCGGGTTGGGCGTGATCCTGCTCGAGATCCGACCGGAGAACCTGGCCTCCATGGCCGTGGCCCGGGCGGCCGGCTACCACGACGCCGGTCAGGTCGATGTCAACACCGCCACCGGCAAGTCCGGCGGCCGGATCTTCACGCGGCTGATCTCGGACCGCTGACCGAACTGGCCCCACCCGAGCCCGCGTCGCCCGAGCCACCGGCCGGTTGCGGGGGCTCAGCCGGAGCCGCGATCGCCGCGGCCGCACGCGCCACGGCATCGTCGGCGATGCCGTGCAGGAGGCCGGGGAACACGAACCCGTGGAAGGGCGCGACCGAGTACCAGTACGCCCGGCCCCAGAGCCCGCGCGGGTGGAAGCGCGCGAACTGGCGCAGCGTGCTCCCGGCGCCGTCGGGCTCGATCTTCCACTCCAGCCAGGCTTCACCGGGCACCTTCATCTCGGCGTGCAGGCGCAGCAGGGTGCCATCGTCGATCGCCTCCACCCGCCAGAAGTCGACGGGATCGCCGACCCGGAGCGCGACAGGATCACGGCGGCCGCGCCGCATGCCGACACCGCCGATCAGCTTGTCGGCGAACCCTCGCAAGGACCACAACCACTCGCCGGCATACCAGCCGGTCCGCCCGCCGATGGCGCTCACCGCCGCGAAGACCGCAGTCGGAGGGGCATCCACGTGGAGCTCGCGCCGATCGGCCAGGACGCTGCCCCCCGCCCAGTCGGGGTCGGTCGGCATGGGATCGGCCGGCTCACGCCCGCCGAGCTCGGCGGAGGCCCAGCTCGTCATCACGCTCCCGGTGCGCTCGCGACCGAGGGCGGCCTCGACCGCTTGGCGATACGTGAAGAGCGGTCCCGGGAGCAGGTGGCGGATCGTGTCGTCGTGCACGATGACCTCGTTGATGAGGCTGTCGACCAGGGGCCGGGCGAGCGAGCGCGGCAGCGGCGTGACGAGGCCGACCCAGTGCGACGACAGGCTCGGCGTGAGGACAGGTACCCGGATCAGGCGTCGCCGGCGCAGGCCGGCCACCTGGGCGTACTGCTGCATCATCTCGCGGTAGCTGACGACATCGAGACCACCGATCTCGAGCACCCGTCCGGCGGTCGCCGGGGCACCGAGGACCTCGACGAGGTAGCGCAGGACGTCTCGGACCGCGATCGGTTGGCACCGGGTGTCGACCCACTTGGGGGTCACCATGACCGGCAGGACCTCGACGAGGTAGCGCAGCATCTCGAACGACGCGCTGCCCGACCCGATGATCACCGCGGCGCGCAGCTCGGTGACCGGGACCGATCCGCTGGCGAGCACCTGGCCGACCTCGTGTCGGCTCGCGAGGTGCGGGGACAGCTCCCGGTCGGACGTGTCGCCGAGGCCACCGAGGTACACGATGCGCGCGACCCCCGACGCGGCGGCCTGGTCCCGGACGTTCTCAGCCGCCCGGCGGTCGCGCTGCACCCAGTCGCTGGTCGCCCCGATCGTGTGGACCAGGTAGTAGACCGCGTCGACGTCGGCCATGACCTCGGTGAGGTCGCCCAGGATGTCGCCCTGCATGACTTCGGCCCGGTCGGCCCAGGGCGCGGCGGCGATCTTGCCCGGTGTGCGCACCAGGCAACGCACCCGGTAGCCGGCGTCGAGCAGCTCGCCGACGAGGCGCCCACCGATGTAGCCGGACGCACCGGTGACGAGGACCCGAGCGCCCGCCGCGACGGTGCCCGGGGTGGGGGTGACGTCGTCAGGAGTGGACACGGAGTCCACTATGGCGGTGCGAACCCGGGTTGCCACCATCGGGCGGCCGATCGTGGCTGGGAGCCTCGAGCGCGACAGGGGTACCGTCGGGGTCCCCGCCGACCACCAGCCCGGAGCGCCCCCCGATGACTGCCAGCCCTACGATCGTCGAGGTGTTCGCGGACATCGGTTGCCCGTTCACCCACGTCGGCCTACGCCGCTTCGTCGAGGTTCGCGAGGCGGCCGGTCGCGATGACGTGCGCCTCTTGGTGCGGTCCTGGCCGCTCGAGCTCGTGAACGGCGCGCCGCTCGACCCGCAGTTCATCGCGGACGAGGTGGACGATCTGCGCCGCCAACTCGCCCCCGACCTGTTCGTGGGGTTCCGGACCGTCACCTTCCCGTCGACCTCGTTGCCGGCCCTCGCCCTCGCGGCCATGGCGTACCGGGAGGGCCTCGAGGTGGGCGAGCGGGTGAGCCTCGAGCTGCGGGACCTGGTGTTCGAACAGGGCGTTGATGTCACCGACGCGGCGGTGCTGGCCGAGCTGGCCGCTCGTCATGGCGTGGCGATGGCCATGGACAACGAGGGGGTGGTCGCGGATCTCGAAGAGGGACGGCGGCGCGGCGTCACCGGGTCGCCGCACTTCTTCACGGCCGCGGGCGGCTTCTTCTGCCCGGCGCTCGACATCCATCGCAACGCCGACGGCCACCTGCAGATCGCGTTCGACCCGGACGGGTTCGACCAGTTCATCGCCGCCGCGTTCGCGTCGGCCTGAAGGAGGGAACACCCTGCTCGTAGTTTCCGCTCCGGGAGATCAGCTCGGCAGCATCCCGTACGCGTGGGTCGGGCGGAGGCGGAGCACCTGACGCTGGTCGGCGACCATCGCGCGGAAGTACTCGTCCCAGTCGGGGTGCTCGCCTTGCATCGCCCGGTACAGGTCGGCCAGCTCCTGACCGGCGGCATCGCCGGGTTCGGTGGAGACCGCGGAGAGCTCGGCATCACCGTCGAGCACCACGTACGCGAAGAAGTCGTCGCGGGTGATGTGCAACGAGACTCGGGGGTCACGGACGGCGTTGCGGGTCTTGGCCCGGGTCGCGGTCAGCGAGATGCGGATCAGACCGGTCTCGTCCACGACATAGCCGATGTTGGACAGCTGCGGCCGCCCGCTGGCGCGCAGGGTGGCGAGCACGCCCCACTGGTGGTTGCGGGCGAAGGCGAGGGCGGCGTCGATGTCCATCCGCCCACGATACGGGTCGGTCAGCGCCGGGCGGCGAACCGAGCCGGCGTTCGGCCACGTCGAGCATCATGATCACCGTGGGGAACACCGCGGTTCGCCGCGGACCCATTGCGCCCGTTCGTCATCGGACCTACCGTGAGGTCGCCCTGGAACGAGCGTGGACCACACCTGGGGCAGAGGTGGGCGGTACCGGTGGATCCCACCGAGTCGATGTACCAGGGTCTCGTCGAGGCAGCGCCCGATGCGATGATCGCGGTGTCGGGTGAGGGCGTCATCGTCCTGGTGAACACGCAGACCGAGGTGCTGTTCGGGTACGCCCGGGCGGAGCTGATCGGCCAGACCATCGAGCAGCTCGTGCCGGTGGGCGCCCGGGCGGTGCACCCCGCGCATCGCGAGGACTACTTCGGGCATCCCACGACCCGGCCCATGGGAGCCGGCATGGAGCTCGCCGGACGGCGGAAGGACGGCAGCGAGTTCCCCGCCGAGATCTCGCTGTCGGTCATCGAGACCGAAGCTGGCCCGCTCGTGGCCGCGGTCATCCGTGACGGCACGGCGCGCCAGCAGGCGGCGATCATCAACTCGTCGAGCGATGCGATCATCTCGCGGGACCTCACCGGGCACGTCACGAGCTGGAACCCGGGAGCCGAGGCGCTGTACGGCTACCCGGCCGCGGAGGTCCTCGGGCACGACGTGCAGGTGCTGATCCCGGCCGACCGCGTCGCCGAGGAGGCCAGGGTCTGCGGGCGGGTGGTGGCGGGGGAGCGAGTGGTGGAGTTCGAGACGGTCCGGCTGCGGGCGGACGGCACGGCGATCGACGTCGCGAAGTCGAACTCGCCGATCTTCGACGCCACGGGCGAGATCGTCGGCATCTCGACGTTCTCGCGCGACATCACGGATCGCAAGCGCGTCGAACGGGAACGTCAGGCGCTCGAGGACCGGCTCCACCAGTCCGAACGGCTCGAGAGCCTCGGCCAGCTCGCCGGCGGGGTGGCCCACGATTTCAACAACCTCCTCTCGGTGATCCTCAACTACGCGGACTTCGTCGCCGACGCCGTGCAGGATCTCGAGCCGGTCCGCCGTGATGTGGAGCAGATCCGCGCCGCGGCCGAGCGCGCGGCAGGGCTGACCCATCAACTGCTCCTCTTCGGTCGCCGGGAGACGAGCCAGCCCAAGGTGCTCGATGTCGATGCGGTCGTGGCCGACGTGCAGACGCTGCTGTCCCGCACGCTCGGTGAGCACATCGAGCTCGTCGTCGTGCCGAGCCCGACGGCGGCGGTCGTGCTCGCGGACCGAGGCCAGATCGAGCAGGTCCTCGTCAACCTGGCGGTGAACGCCCGCGACGCCATGGCCGACGGGGGATCCCTCACGATCGAGACCAACCACGTGACCCTCGACGAGCAGGGCGCGCTCCTCCACCCCGGGTTGGAACCCGGTGTGTACGTGCAGCTGGCGGTCAGTGACACGGGCTGCGGCATGGACGCGGACACCATCAGCCACGCGTTCGAGCCGTTCTTCACGACCAAGCCGAGCGGGGCAGGCACCGGGCTCGGCCTGGCGACGGTCTACGGGATCGTGGCCGAAGCCGGGGGCACGGTCACCATCTACTCCGAACCCGCCCTGGGCACGACGTTTCGCGTGTACCTGCCCCCGGTGGGCGGCGCCGTCCCGTCCGAGGCGGGGGCCACCCCCGCGCAGCTCGATCCGGGCGGCGGCGAGACGGTCTTGCTGGTGGAGGACGAGGACGCGATCCGCACGGTGGCCACGCGGATCCTCGAGCGCAACGGGTTCGTGGTGATCGGTGCGGCCGATGGGCAGGAGGCGTTGGCCCTGGCGGCCGACCACCACTTCGACCTGTTGCTGACCGATGTCGTCATGCCCCACATGTCCGGGCGCGACCTGGCCGATCGCATCGCCGAGGACCACCCGGGGCGTCCGACCCTGTTCATGTCCGGGTACAGCCAAGGGGTGCTCGGCTCGCAGCGGGGGCTTGACGATGGGGTCTCGCTGCTCCAGAAGCCGTTCAGCGAGCGGTCCCTCGTCGAGGCCATCCACGCACTCCTTCGCACCCGTCCGAGCTGACCCACGTCGTGACGACGGCGCCATGAACCGCGCCGGTCAGTGGCGAGCGGTGAACCGGAGCATGAGGTCGGCCGCGCCGATCATCGCGATCACCCCGAGCAGCACCATGAGCTTGGCGAGCAGGGTCGGCTCCCCTTGTGACGGATCGTTCGCCACCGCGATCAGTGGGCCTGTGCTGGGCGCCCGTGCCGTGGTGGTCGTGGCGACGACCGACGTCGTCGTGGTCGATGTCGTCGCCGCCTCCGTGGTCGTGGTGGACGCGGTGACCGGGGTGGCGCTCGTCGCCTGCGTGGTCGCCGGCCGGGCGATCGTCGTCGGCGGGCGCGTCGGTGGCGGGACAGGTGCCGGCGTGGTGGGCGCCGGGGTGGTCGTTGAAGGGGTGGTCGCCCACGGAGGCAGCGTGTCGGCGACGGGGGCGCCGGACTGCATGAACCGGTGCGTCGTCCACTGGATGCCGCTGGGGTCGATCGCGATCGCGACGCCCACCCGGTCGTAGTCCGGGTTGATCAGGTTGTGGTAATGCGGCGGGCTGGCCACGAACGCCGCCCAGATGGCCGCGTTGTTCTGGCCGAAGCCGATGTTCTCGCCGAGCTTCGACCAGGGCTCGTAGACGCCGGCGACGAGATCGACGGTGTGGTCCAGCTTCTGGGTGACCACCATCTCCGCGGTGTGCGCCCGGGCCAGCGACTCCATGTTCGGATCGGGCGTGAGGCCCTTGAGTCCGAGCCCGGCGCGCAGGACGTTCATGCGGTTGACGTAGTCGAGCTCGTCGGCGCTCAGCGCGACCCCGGCCGGAGCCTGGATCGAGGTGGCCCGGGCCGTGTCCCGTGACGAACCCGCGCCGAGCGCGCCGAGCAGCAGGACGACTGCCGCGACCCGCAGCATGAACACCCAGAAGGTCGGGCGAGCGGTCGCTTGGTGTTGTTTTGTCCAGATGGCCGTTCGTGCCGCCATGACACCACCCGCCTCTTCTTCCACCTCTCACGGTACGGAACGAGTGGTGGCGCGGGAATGGTCCCGGGGCTCTTGTCGGTCCCCCAACTGGGTGACTGTGGCCACGGAAGCGATGGGACGCGGTCTCAGCTCACCGAGGGCTGTCTTTCGACGGTACGACCCGCGGTCGGGTCCGATCCATGGATCGACCCGAACCCGGGAGTTCCGGGGCCTGGAGGGAACGGCCAGGCTTTTGTTTGCTCCTCGAAGTGCATCGCGGGGCTCACGCCGGTACCGTCTCCGACCCATCTCGTCGTATGCAGGAGCATCCTTTGTCGAAGCCCAAGACCCCCGCCGCCACCTCCGACACCGACCGTTCCGTGCACATCGCTCGCCTCACCGAGGCCCGCGCCGAGGCCGAGGCGCGCATCGAGGTCGCGACCGAGGAGTACGGCGTGCTGCGTGACGAGGGCGGCGATGTCGGCGCCGGAGAGGACGAGGGCGGCGGCGAATCCGACGTCACCGCGACCGAGCGGGATCGGCTGCGGGCCGCGATCAGCACCGACACGGCGGCGCTCGAGGCGATCGACGCGGCGCTGGCGCGAGCCGAGACCGACACCTGGGATCGCTGCGCGAACTGCGGCAACGAGATCGGCGCCGCCCGCCTCGAGGCGATCCCGAGCACCGACCGCTGCGTCACCTGCAAGGCCAACTCGTCGTCCTGGTGATCGCGGCGGGTACCGCCGACCCACGGCCGATCGGCACGGTTACCGCCGCCGGTTGTCGGTTGGCTACGGTTCCCGGATGAACGAGTCGAACCCGCTGGGGCCCCTGTCGACCCTGCAGTACGAGCAGGGCGACGGCATCGCCCGCATCGTCTTGAACCGGCCGGACAAGTACAACGCGTTCAACAGCGCGATGCAGGATGAGCTGGAGACGGTCTGGCAGCACGTTCGCACCGACGCCGACGTGCGGGTCGTCGTGCTCACCGGGGCCGGCGAGAAGGCGTTCTGCACGGGCATCGATCGCAGCGAGATCCCCGACGAGGAGTTCGATCCGCTCACCTATGACGACCCGGGCCGGCGGATCGGTCCGAAGAGCCGCGGCGTGTGGAAGCCGGTGATCGCGGCAGTCAACGGCATGGCCTGTGGCGGCGCGTTCTACCTTCTGGGCGAGAGCGACATCATCATCGCCTCGAGCTCGGCGACCTTCTTCGATCCGCACGTGACCTACGGGATGACCGCGGTCTTCGAGCCCCTGCTGCTCATGCCGCGCATGCCCTTCGGCGAGGTGCTCCGCATGGCGCTGGTGGGCAACGACGAGCGGATGTCCGCCGAGCTCGCCCGGTCCGTCGGGTTGGTCTCCGAGGTCGTCGAGCCCGACGAACTGCTGGCGAGCGCCCTCCGGCTGGCCACGACGATCGCCGCGCAGCCCCCCCACGCCGTGCAGGCCACGCTGCGCACGCTGTGGGCCGCCCGTGACCTTCCGCCGGCGCAGGCGACCGAGCTCGGCAACGTGTTCCTGGCGCTCGGCACGACCGCGGCCGGTCTCGCGGAGGGCGGGGCGCGCTTCGCGTCCGGTGAGCGCCCGAAGTGGCGCCTGCGCGACGCCTGACCCGTCGCACGATCACCGCCGGGTCGGCCACGGATCTGACACGTATGTCAGACTGATGGCCGCACGGGCCGGGTCGGCCGCGAGACAGGGGGAGCGCACATGGACGAGGCAGCGGAGCAGGATTCGGGCAGCCCGTTCGCGGCGATGGACCCGGAGATGGCCGCCAACCCCCAGGCCATGTTCAAGATGCTGCGCGAGTCGATGCCGGTGATGCCGGTCGACGGGGTGGGCATCGTGTTGTCGCGCCGGGCCGAGATCGAGGAGGCCTTCCGCCATCCCGAGCTCTTCTCGTCCAACGTCGACGCAGTGGACCTGAAGAACATCCGACCGCTCATCCCGCTCCAGATCGATCCGCCCGACCACAAGAAGTACCGCCGTCTGCTCGATCCGATCTTTGCGCCGCGGCAGATGGCCCTGCTCGAGAGCTCGGTCACCACGCTGGTCAACGACCTCATCGACCAGTTCATCGATGACGGCGAGGTCGACTTCGCGCAGCAGTTCTCGGTGCCGTTTCCGTCGCAGGTCTTCCTCACGCTGCTCGGTCTGCCCCACGACGAGCTGCCGCGGTTCCTGGCGATGAAGGACGGCATCATCCGCCCCGACCAGGTCACCGGTGCGCCGTGGGGGAGCGAGGCGATGCACGAGCACCAACGCCTGACCGCACAATCCATCTACGACTACTTCGAAGGCGTGCTGGACCAACGCGAGATCGAACGCCGCGACGATCTGGTCAGCCGCTTCCTCGACAGCGAGGTCGACGGCGAGAAGCTCTCGCGCCACGACATCCTCGACATCTGCTTCCTGTTCCTGATCGCGGGCCTCGACACCGTCACGGCGACCCTCGACTGCATGTTCGGGTACCTGGCCGTGCACCCCGAGCAGCGCCAGGCCCTGGTCGATGACCCCGACCTGATCCCGGCCGCCATGGAGGAGCTCCTGCGGTGGGAGACCCCGGTCATGGGCGTGGTCCGGGTGGCGATCGAGGACACCGAGCTCGACGGCTGCCCCGTGCACAAGGGCGATCAGGTGATGATCATGCTCGGCTCGGCCAACACCGACGAGGCCGATCTGCCCGACGCCGACGAGGTGCGCTTCGATCGTGACACCAACCGCCACCTCGCGTTCGGCGGGGGCATCCACCGGTGCCTCGGATCCCACCTCGCTCGCCAGGAGCTGCGCATCGCGCTGCGCGAGTGGCACCGCCGCATCCCGGAGTACTCGGTGAAGCCCGGCGAGACCCTCGTGTACACCCCGGCCATCCGCTCGATCGAGCACTTCCCGATGGTGTTCACAGCCGCCGGCTGAAGCTTCAGGCTTCAGGGTTCGAGGACGATCGCGCGCTCGGGGCAGTTGTTGACGGCCCGCTGGGCCTGGTCGGCGTGCTCGGCGCCGACCTCGCCGGCGCCGATCACGACGCCGTACCCGGTCTCGTCGTCCGCGTCGAACAGGTCGGGGGCCAGCGCGTAGCAGCGCCCGTGGCCGGTGCACAGGTCGTCGTCGATGCGGATCTTCATGACGATGCTCCTCGGTAGTCACTCGACTCGGCCAGCTCGGCGGCCTGGCGCATCAGGTCGACGACGATGGTCCCGAACGCCTGCAGCTTGGGGTCGTCCCCCGCGCGTTGGAAGCCCTGTTCGAGCACGATCGCCAGCTTCCAGCGGGCCAGCACGATGTAGTAGTCGATGTCATCGACCTGGCGGCCCGACATCGCCGCGTAGTGCGCCACCAGCTCATCCCGCGAGGGCATGCCGGTCAGGTCGACGTAGCTCGCGCCGGCCGCATCACTCGTGTTCTGCGGCCACCCCTGCACCACCCATGCGAGATCGAGCTTCGGGTCCCCGATCGTGCCCATCTCCCAGTCCACGATCGCCGCCAGCTCGGCGGGCGCACCGTGGCGGAACATGACGTTGGCGAACTGGTAGTCGCCGTGCATCAACCCGGGCACGAAGTCCAGGGGCCGATGGGCGCGGAGCCACGCCGAGGCCTCGTCGAGCCCGGGGAGCTCGCGGCCCTTGATCCGGTCGAGGAACGCCAGCCAGCGGTCGACCTGGCGGTCGTGGAAGCCGTCGGGTCGGCCGAGATCGTCGAGGCCCCGGGCCCGCCAGTCCACGCGCGACAGCAGGGCGATGCCCTCGATGAGTTGGAGGGCCAGGCCCGGGCGGGCGGCGAGATCCGATCGGAAGGGCTCGGGCCACCCCGGTTCGTCCATCGGTGACCAGCCGTCGACGAACCCCATCAGGTAGAAGGTGCGGCCGAGGACCGCGGGGTCCTGGCACACCGCGACGGCGTCGGTGTGGGGCACGTCGGTGCCCGCCAACGCCTCGATAATGCGCCACTCGCGCAGGATGCCGGCGTCGCGCGCCGGCGGCGCGCTCGGCGGCGGGATGCGCAGCGCGGCGTGCAGGTCGCCCCGGCGGATCTCGTAGATCTCGTTCTGGCTGCCGCCCGAGAGGTAGCGCTGCTCGACGGGGGCGCCGGCACCGGGCAGGTCCTGGGCATCCAGCCACGCGCCGAGCCGCGACGTGTCGATGGTGGGCACCCCGCCGACGACCTCGGTGCTCACAGGTTGCCGACCTCGTGCTCGAGGTAGGCGGCGTACTTCTCGCGCGCCGCGGCGAGCTTCTTCGGGCGGTGCTCGGTGGGCCAGAGATCGTCGCTGGCGCGGTGCTCGCGCAGCACCTGGCGGGCCACGGTCACCTTGTGCACCTCGGTCGGGCCGTCGGCCAACCCGAGGACGGGGCCGATGAGCCACATCCGGGCGAGGGGCAGCTCGTTCGACACGCCGAGCGCGCCGTGGACCTGGATCGAGCGCTGCACGACGTCGGTGATCACGCCCGGCATAAGCGCCTTGACCGCGGCGATGTCCTTGCGCACCTTGCGGTAGTCCTGGAACCGGTCGATGGCCCAGGCCGTGTGCAGCACGAACAGCCGGAACTGCTGGATCTGCGCGTACGAGTCGGCGATGTACCCCTGCACGAACTGCTTGTCCGCGAGCAGGGATCCCTGGGTCTCGCGGCTCAGCGCTCGCTCGCACATCATGGCGAACGCCCGGTTGCACAAGCCGATGGTCCGCATGGCGTGGTGGATGCGCCCACCCCCGAGTCTGGTCTGGGCGATCGCGAACGCCTGGCCCTCACCGCCGAGCAGGGCGTCGGCCGGGACCCGTACCTCGTCGTAGTGGATGAGGGCGTGGCTGCCCTCGCCCTCATCCTCGGTGCCGAGGCCGATGTTGCGCACGATGTCGACCCCGGGGGTGTCGGTCGGCACGAGGAACATCGACATGCCGGCGTACGCGCCCACGTCGGGGTCGGTGACGGCCATCACGATCAAGAAGGCGGCGGTCTTCGCGTTGGAGGAGAAGAACTTCCAGCCGTCGATCACCCACTCGTCGCCGTCGCGCGTCGCCCGGGTCGTGAACATCGTCGGGTCGGCGCCGGCGTGGGGTTCGGTCATCGAGTAGCAGGAGAACACCTCACCCGCGAGCAGCGGCTGAAGGTACTGCTCCTTCTGGGCGTCGGTGCCGTAGTGGGCGATGATCTCGGCGTTGCCCGTGTCGGGCGCCTGGGTGCCGAACACGATCGGTGCCCACCCGGACCGGCCGAGGATCTCGTTCATCAGCGACAGCTTGAGCTGCCCGAAGCCCTTGCCCCCGAGCTCGGGCCCGAGGTGGGCCGCCCACAGGCCCCGGTCGCGCACCTGTTGCTTGAGCGGATCGATCGCGGCGCGGCGCGGGCCGTCGAGGGGGGTGAACTCGAGTCCGCCCCAGAGCAGGTCGAGGGGCTCGACCTCCTCGCGCACGAAGGTCTCGATCCAGTCCAGCTGTTCCTGGAACTCGGGCTCGGTCTCGAAGTCCCATGCCATGCGGTCCTCGGTTCGGTCGAGCATCGCGTCGAGGCGACACGGGTGTTAGTTTCGCACGTGATGAAGGGCGGCGCGGGCACATCGACCACGGGGTGTCAGCGATGGATCTGACCTTCTCCGCCGAGGAGCAGGCGTTCGCGCTGGAGGCGCGGGCCTGGCTGGCCGAGCACCTGCGCGTGCCCGCATCCTTCGCGTCGGTGGCCGACGAGATCGCGTGGGGCCGGGCGTGGCAGGCCGAGTTGGCGTCGGGTCGGTGGGTCGGGATCCACTGGCCCCGCGAGTTCGGGGGGCGCGGCGCGTCGCCGGTCCACGTCGCCATCTTCAACACCGAGTACGCGCGAGCCCGAGCGCCCCAACCCGTCAACCGCGTCGGCATCAACCTGGCCGGGCCGACGCTGCTGGCCCACGGCACCGACGACCAGAAGCGGCGTTGGATCGGGTCGATCCTCACGGCCGCGGAGATCTGGTGCCAGCTGTTCAGCGAGCCGGACGCCGGCAGCGACCTGGCCGGGTTGCGCACGACGGCGACGCCGGTGGACGGTGGCTGGCTCCTGAACGGCCAGAAGGTGTGGACGTCGTACGCGCAGTTCGCCCGGTGGGGGATCTGCCTCGCCCGCACCGACCCCGAGGCGCCCAAGCACCGGGGCATCTCGTACCTCGTGGTGGACATGGAGCAGGAGGGGATCGAGATCCGCCCGCTGGTGCAGATCACCGGTGAAGCCGAGTTCAACGAGGTGTTCCTGACCGACGTGTTCGTGCCTGCCGATCACCTGGTGGGCGAGCTGCACCAGGGTTGGGCGGTGGCCAACACGACGCTCGCCCACGAGCGCGTCAAGAACTTCCCGTTCAAGGAACAGGTCGTGCACGAGCTGTTCCTGCAGGAGCTCTTCGAGCTCGCGACGCAACGCGGGCTGCTCGACCAGCCCGAGATCGCGGACGGCCTGACCGAGGCCTTCGTCGCGCTGGCGGTCCTGCGCATCCACAACTGGCGCACGCTGTCGCGGCTCAACCAGGGCATCGAGCCGGGCCCCGAATCGAGCTGGGTCAAGCTGCAGTGGACGACGATGACTCAGTTGCTGGCCGAGGTGGCCCTGCGGGTGCAGGGCGACGATGCGCCACTGGCCGGCCCGTGGGCCCGCCAGTGGTTGTGGAGCGGCGCGGCGAGCATCGCCGGGGGCACCTCTGAGATCCAGCGCACGATCATCGGCGAGCGCATCCTCGGCCTGCCGCGCGGGTAGCTCGGCCTCGGATCTGGTCCTGGCTCAGGCTTCGGCGCGCACCTGGTCCTTGCGGGCCGGCACGATCGGCGGGGCGTCGCGCCAGTTGGGGATGCCGGCGGCCTCGTCGGCGACGGGATAATGGTCCTCGCGCACCTCGGCCCAGTGGGAGTGGTTCAGCTGGTGCAGCGTGAAGCACGCGTTGAGGGCGTTGTGGAAGCCCATGTTGTCCATGGTCTGGTTGACCGACTCCTTGATGAGCAGCGCGGTCATGGTGGGGAGCGCCGCGATGCGCCGGGCGAGCTCGAGCGTGCGCTCGGGCAGTTCGTCGGCCTTGAAGACCTTGCTGACCATGCCCAGCGCGTGGGCCTCGTGGATGTCGATCGAATCGCCTGTGAGCATGAGCTCCTTGGTCTTGCGCGGGCCGAACTCCCACGGGTGGGCGAAGTACTCGACGCCGCACATGCCGAGGCGCGTGCCGACGACGTCGGCGAACCGGACGTTCTCCTCGCCGACGATCAGATCGCACGCCCACATCAGCATCAGGCCCGCGGCGTACACGTCGCCGTGGACCTGGGCGATGGTGATCTTGCGCAGGTTGCGCCAGCGACGCGTGTTCTCGAAGAAGTAGTGCCACTCCTGGAGCATCCGGTTCTCGGCGCCCAGGCGCGTGCCGCCGTTGATGCCGCGGGTGGGGTGCTGGTTCGGCCCCGGCAGGTACTCCTCCATCGAGACCTTCGACCCCATGTCGTGGCCGGAGGAGAACATGGGACCCTCGCCGCCGAGGATCACGACCCGCACGGCGTCGTCGGCCTCCGCCTGCAGGAAGGCCTCGTCCAGCTCGACGAGCATGCCTCGGTTCTGGGCGTTGCGGCTCTCGGGTCGGTTGAGGTTGATCCGCACGATCGAGCCCTCGTCGAAGGTCTCGTACGTGACGAACGTGAACTCGGTCATCTCGGTCCCCCATGCTCGGTCGGCGCAGGTGACAGTAGTGTCAGACGCCACGCGCGGCAACGGACGCGGCGATCCCCGTTACGAGAGCGGGGGATCGTCGTCGGTATGCTGCTGGCGCGGGCACAGCGCTCGCGACGCGCCCGAGGACGACCACGATGGCAGACGACCCAGAGCTCGGCTCGGACAGCTCGGACAGCCCGGACAGCCCGTGGCAGCAACGGGCCGTCGAGCGGTCGTTGAGCACAGCTCGGGCGCGTGCCGTGAGCCGGAGCGGCCAGATCCTCGACGCGGCGCGCTCGTTGATGCAGGAGTCGGGCGGCATCGACTTCACGGTGCAGGACATCGTCGACCGTTCGGGTCTCTCGCTCCGGTCGTTCTACAAGCACTTCGCCGGCAAGGACGAACTGCTGCTCGCGCTGTTCGAGGAGCTGCTGCGCGGGTTCGCCGCGGACCTGCGCACCGACGTCGAGGCGCACGCCGACCCGGTCGATCAGCTGCGGGCCTACATCGCCGGTTTCCACGACCGCGCGCGCCAGTCCTCCGCGCATGGTGGCCGGGCGCTCGGCTCGTACCACCTGCGGATGCTCGAGATCCGCCATCGCGAGTTCGCCTCGGCGCTCGGGCCGCAGATGGAGCTGCTCGCCGAGATCATCGAGCAGGGGGTGGCGGCAGGTCGCTTTCGCCAGGATCTCGAGCCTCAGCAGCTCACCGGCCTGCTGACCGTCACCCTCATGTCGATCGCGCAGATGAGCGTGCTCGATGTGGACCTCACCGGCACGCCGCTCGAGGGTGACGATCTGTGGTTGTGGTGCGCCGCGGCGGTCGGGGTGGAACCCACGGCCGGCCCGGCGTCCGGTGCCGCGCCCGGGGCCACGAAGCGCCCCACCAAGCGCGCCAGCAAGCGCTCGGTGTCGCGCCCGGCGCCCGCGCCCGCCCGCGGGTCCGGCTGATAACGTCGTTCTCACCATCTGATCAGGCCACTTCCGTTCGATGCCGTTCGCGGTGGCCACGCCAGGGACTGCTCGCAGTCCCGAGGGGGGCGGCAGTGACAGCAACCACGCAGGACGCGTCGGCGACGGCAACGGGCGAGGTGCGGATGCTGATCGACGGCCAGCTCGTCGACGCGCACTCCGGCCGCCAGCTCGACAACGTCAACCCGGCGACCGAAGCGGTGCTCGGCCCGGTGGCCGACGCCGGCTCGGCCGACATGGATCGGGCGATCGCCGCGGCCCGGCGCGCCTTCGACGAGACGGCCTGGGCCACCGACCGGTCGTTCCGCCGGCGCTGCCTCGAGCAGCTGCACGCGGCGATCGTGGCCGAGCAGGAGCTGTTCCGCGCCGAGCTCGTCGCCGAGGTCGGGTGCCCGGTGGCGATCACCTACGGCCCGCAGCTCGACGCCCCGCTCGAGGACGGGCTGCTGTGGCCCGCGCGGGCGATCGACACGTTCGAGTGGGAGCGCGACCTGCCCATCGGCGAGGCCTTCGGGTTCCGCAGCTGGCGCAAGGTGCTGAAGGAACCGGCGGGCGTGGTCGGGGCGATCATCCCGTGGAACTACCCGTTCGAGGTCACGCTGCAGAAGCTGGGACAGGCGCTCGCCACGGGCAACACGATGGTGCTCAAGCCGGCGCCGGACACGCCGTGGAACGCGACCCGCATCGGCCGCCTCATCGCCGAGCACACCGACATACCCGCTGGTGTCGTCAACGTCGTCCCGACGTCGGACAACTCGGTCGCCGAGCAGCTCGTCACCGACCCGCGGGTCGATCTGATCTCGTTCACGGGCTCCACCGCCGTCGGGCGCCACATCATGGCCAAGGGCGCGCCGACCATGAAGCGCTTCTTCCTCGAGCTCGGCGGCAAGTCCGCGCACATCGTGCTCGACGACGCCAACTTCGAGGCCGCGATCCCCGGGGCCGCGTTCGTCTGCGTGCACGCCGGTCAGGGGTGCGCCATGCTCACTCGGCTGCTCGTGCCCCGCTCCCGCTACGACGAGGCGGTCGAGCTCGTGACAGACGGCTTCGGCGCCATCACCTACGGCGACCCGACCGACCCCGGCATGTTGCAGGGGCCGCAGATCAGCGAGAAGCAGCGCGACCGCGTGCTCGGGTACATCGACAAGGGCGTCGCCGAGGGCGCCCGGCTCGTGCTCGGCGGCGGTCGTCCGGCGCACCTGCCGACCGGCTGGTACGTGGAGCCGACGCTGTTCGTCGACGTCACCAACGACATGACGATCGCGCGCGAAGAGATCTTCGGGCCGGTGCTCGTCGTGACCGCGTTCGACGACGACGCCGACGCGATCCGCATCGCGAACGACAACGAGTACGGGTTGTCGGGCATGGTGACCTCCGGCTCGGAGGACCGCGCCATCGCGATGGCGAAGCAGATCCGGTCCGGCACGGTCGGGGTCAACGGCGGCATCTTCTACGGGGCCGACGCCCCGTTCGGCGGGTACAAGGCGAGCGGGTACGGCCGCCAGAACGGGATCGAGGGGTTCGAGCAGTACCTCGAGACCAAGACGCTCAGCGGTCCCGCGCCGGCGGCGGGCTGATCGGGTGATCGGGTGATCGGGTGATCGGGTGATCGGATGATCGCCGACCTCAACGGCCGGGTCGCGGTCGTGACCGGCGCCGCCAGCGGGATCGGCGCGGCGATGGTGCGACGCTTCGCCGCCGAGGGCATGCGGGTGGTGGCCGTCGACATCGACGGCGACGGCGCGACGCGCACGATCGCCGGGCTCGCCGATGCCCTCGCCGTCACGGTCGACGTCGCGGACCCGGCGTCGGTGCAGGCCCTGGCCGACGAGGCGTTCGCCACGTTCGGGCAGGTGGACCTGCTGTGCAACAACGCCGGGGTGTTCCAGGGCGGGCTCAGCTGGGAGCGCAGCCACGGTGACTGGGACTGGGCGCTGGGCGTGAACCTCTATGGGATCATCCACGGCATCTCGAGCTTCGTGCCCCGCATGATCGATCAGGACACCGACGGGCACGTCGTGAACACGGCATCGGTCGCCGCGTTCGTGACCGCGCCGTTCTCGTCTCCCTACATCGTGTCCAAGGCCGCCGCGTTCGCGTTGACCGAGTGCCTCGCGCATGACCTGGCGGCAGTCGGCTCGAAGATCGGCGCGTCCGTGCTCACCCCGAGCGCCGTCGACACGGGCATCGCCCAGACCGAACGGGTGCGCCCCGACCGCTACCAGACCCACGCCACCGAGGACGCCGCGATGACCGTGGAGTTCCTCGCCGCCACGGTCGCCGCGGGCCTCGACCCCGCCACCGTGGTCGATCCGGTGCTGGCGGCCATCCGGTCCGGCGAGTTCCTCATCCCCACCAAGCCCAGCCACGTCGACCAGCTCGAGTCCCGTCACCAGGCACTCCTCGAGCGACGCCTCCCCCCGCTTCCGACCCTCGACTGAACACCCCAAGCCGCTTCTCGGCTCCCCTGGTGCCCCTCGACGGAACAACGCGACGCTTCTCGGCTCCGCGGGTGCCCCTCGACTGAACGACCCGACCGTTTCTTGGCTCCGTGGGTGCCCCTCGACTGAACAACGCGACGTTTCTGGGCTCCGCTGGCGCCCCTCGACTGAACAACCCGACCGTTTCTCGGCTCCGCTGGTGCCCCTCGATTGACCTGCGCCGACTGCTTCTCGGCTCGGCTGGTGCCCCTCGATGGGCCGCCTCAGGGGGTGGCGCGGGACCGCGGCGGTGGGCACCGGGCGATCGTCCACCGTGCCGGCGAGTCTCGGAAACGCCGCAGGCGTCCAGCGATGGGTGTGGTTCACTCGACGGGTGATTCGCGCCCTTCGCTCGTCGAGGAGCTTCCGCCTGCTCGTCGCCGGCGAGCTCGTGAGCCGCTCCGGTACCGCCGCCAGCTTCGTGGCGGTGTGGTCGGTCGCGGTCTACGA
>JBBQHT010000017.1:0-32001 GCA_038324235.1 Acidimicrobiales bacterium | reverse complement strand
GAGGTTCTTGTAGCCGACGTTGTTCTCGGCCAGGGCGGTCAGGTGGTAGTAGGCCTTGCGGCCACCTTCGGCATCACCACCGGAGTCGTCCATCTTCCCGCGGCGCGGCGGCCGTTCGGTGCGGTGGTCGTAGGCCATGTACAGCTCGGTGCCGATGACGCAACCGATCTCGTGCTTCTTGCACGCCTGGTAGAAGTCCAGGATCCCGTACATGTTGCCGTGATCGGTGATCCCGATCGCGGGCTGACCGTCCGCCGCCGCCTTGGCCACGACCTCGCCCACCCGGGCAGCTCCATCGAGCATCGAGAACTCGGTGTGCACGTGGAGATGGGTGAACGAATCAGCCACCGGTTGCTCCTCAAACGTCGTCTCCGCCCCGGTCAGGGACCGTCGATCCCTACCCGCGGGCCCCTTGTCCACACTGCTTCCACAGGCCCTCCACAGGGGATATCCCCCGTTTGTGGACGAATTTCACCGGTGTGATTTCCGCTCCGGCGACTGTACCGCGCTGGGCCTGCTGGTCAAACGGGAGCGTCCACGACACGCCCGCGGTGGCGAGCCCTGATCGGCGGGTTGGTCCCGGTCATTCGACCAGATGCGCCGGGTCGCCCACGATGGCCGCAGACCACGTGGTGGTGTCGCTGGGGACGCCCCGGTAGGTCGCGGCGACGACGAGCCAGCAGCCGCTCACCGGATCGGCCACCGCGCAGGTGTAGTCACCGGGGATCGAGATGTTGACGGTGACGAGCCGACCGTTGAAGCCGGTCGAGGACGGATCGCCGGATCCGGAGGTGAGGTTCGTGATCCGGCAGCCGCTGACCGATGCGCCGTAGGTGTTCGCCCCGCTGATCGTCACACCGTCGCGCTTGAACGTGCACCCCGTGGCCGTGAGCAACCGTGACGTGACATCGAGGTCGGGCGACTGGAGCGTGAAGTCGACCGCTCCCGGCGAACCGGTGACGTCGCCGATGTCCCAGAAGCTCAGCTGCAAGATGTTGCCCGCGTTGTCCGGCGTCACCCGGGTCGCGTAGAACGAGGAGTTGAACACCGTCGACGCCACGTTGGCCTTCGGCGTGCCGTTCGCCACGTCGACGCCGTTGACGTAGATCGGCAGTCGCGTCGGACCGTAGACGTTGATCCCGGTCGGCCAGCCGAAGGTTCCGGCCACGCCGTAGCCCGCGCGGAGCGAGAAGCGGTTGTACCCGCCGGTGCCCGGCGTCGTGTTCAGGTCCAGCGTGCCGATGGAGAGGCTCGCGGTTGCGGCGGTCGTGGGCGTGGGCGCGTTCGAGAGGTTCGCCGTGGTCTTGACCTGCACGATGAAGTCGCCACCGTTCGGTGCGAACTCATCGGACGGGATCGAGCAGATGGTGGACCAGCGGTGGTAATGGTCCGAGAACACCGCTCGCTCCCGGCCGCTGGCGACGGCGCTGCCCGGCCCGGCCAACAGATTGCGCAACGCCGTGTTCGACGCCGGCTTCCGTCCGTCGAAGGTGATGCTGCAGATCGGTGGGTTGTCGAGGTCGTTGAGCGGAGTCGTGTCCGGCGCGCGGACGATGTACGTGGTGTTGGGCGCGACGCCGTTGCCCAGCGACTGGTCGCCGGGGCAGTACGGGGTGTGCCCGTACCGTTGAGCAGCGACGGCAGCCCCCTCGCCGTAGCGGGAGGCCGCCATGGCTTGGACGGCAGGCATGTCGGCGGCGTTGATGAAGACGCTCTCGCAGAGGTCACCGCTGTAGGTGTACGCCGGGTCGTAGACCTGGATGTCGAGGTTGCCCGATCCGTGGATCGGCGAGGTGGACACGTGGAACGTCGTGCCGGTCGCGCTGTACTCGGTGTTCTTCGCCGAGGTGCAGCCCCACGCGCCGGCCGCGCACGTGAGCGAGGTGAACCGATCACCGTTGCCCTTCGCCGTGGTGTCGCTGCCGACGTTCAGCCAGTAGTACGGCTGGTACCCCAGGTCCGGGTCGGTGCCCATGCGGTTCTCGGGACTGCCCATGTGCAACGGCCGTTGGTAGTCGGCGACCGCAACCACGCGCAGACGCGGGTCTCGCACGATGAAGCCGCTGAAGTACTGCCGGCCCGGCGCGTCGATGTCGACCTGGACCTTGGTGCCGCTGATGCGCGTGACCGTCACCTGGGTCGTTCCGGCGTTGGTGAACCCGTTCGCCGCCACGGTCGAGATCGCGGTCGACTGCCACTTGCCGTTGTTGTCGGCGGCCCACACGGTGCCCGCGAGCGCGCCGGCATCGGCAGCCGACTGCATCTTGGCCTTCTGCGCGTACCAGGCACCCAGATCGACCGCGAAGGCCGTGAACGTGAGCAGCGGGATCAACAACAGCGCGGTCATGACCAGGACGAAGCCGCTCTCGGGCGAGCGCGGGTGGGGGGACCCGTGGCCTCGATCGACTGCTCCGGCCAGACGGGCGCGCCTCATGACGCCGGGACCTTGGGCTCGAGGCGCATGATCGAGCGATCGGTGATGGTCCACCCGCTCGGCATCCAGAACCCGGTCACGGAGCGGCCAGTTGCTTCGACGTACACCCCGACGTAGTCCTGCGGGCCCACCAGGGAGTCGTTGCGCGAGAGCGGGCACCAGTTCCGGTCCCAGGCCGCGGCACCGCACGCGACCGACGAGGGTCCGAAGTTCACCGTGCTGACCGCGCCGATGTCCTGCAACTGCGCGGCGGTGTACACGTTGCACCTCGCCGAGCTGGCCGGGTTGCTCGCCGTGAAGCACGACGGACTGAGGGGCTGGGACGACCCCTCGTTGGCCTGGAACGTGACGACCTTGACCACGGTCGTGCGCGACGTCCCGGCCAGCGTCGCCAGCACGGCACGAACCGCCACGAAGTCGGCGGCGCGCGCCGAGCCGGCACTGGCCACGGCCCGGACACCCGCCCCCGTCGACGCGATCACGATCGTGTCCTGGCGATACAACATCCCGAAGTCGACGATGCCGCAGACCACGATCGTGAGCACCGGGATCACGATCGAGAACTCGATCAAGGTGGTGCCCGCGTCGCCCCGACACCGGCGGGCGGGGCGACGGTGCAGCATCGTCACGACAGGCTCCCCGGCTCGAGGGCGAACACACCCTGTTGACCGACGAGCACCGATGACCCGAACAGACCGGTCACGAAGGGCTGGATGACCTCGATGTACACCCCGACGAGGTCCGGGGGCCCGTTCGGCCCCTGGACTGCGGACCGACGCGTGGTCGCACACCAGTAGCGCGACGGGTTCGAGGGGTTCGCGCAGTCCGACCACGTGCCCTCGTTCGCCGGCACCGGGTCCAAGGTGCTCGCGGTTCGGCTGTACACGTTGCACCCATCGGTCACGTTTCCCGCCGCGGCCCTCCGGCAGTTCGGGGGCACGACCGAGAGCGGACCGCGTCGCGCGGCCAGGCCGCTGCCGTCATCGGTGGCCAACCAGAACACGATCCGTTGGACCGAGCCGGCTGGAAGGGTGTCGGCCGCGGCGTGCATGCGGGAGATCGCCAGGTAGTCCGCGTTCGGATGGTTCATCCCGATCGACACGGTGCGCCCGCCCACCTGGAGCGTGTAGCTGACCGTCTGGGACAGCCGGAACGCGTTGCCGTACTCCAGCACGGCACAGGTCATGGCGAAGAGGATCGGCATGACCATGATGGCCTCGACGACGACGCCGCCGTCATCGCCGCGCATGCACGTCGCCCGGCCGTGGGCGGGCGCGTCCGTCCTCGATACCTGGGTACCTTCCGGTTGGCGGAACCGTCCTGTGCGCATCGTCCATCACCACCACCACCATCGGCGGCAGTTCCCGCGCAACAGACCCACGAACGGGTGAACGTGGCAGTCAAACGGCCCACCCCGTCGGGCGTGACCGCGTCGTCTCGCCGACTACGCCGTGCGCCGCGCCGCCGGCTGGTCGGGTTGCCATTTGCGCACCGTGCGCCCGGACGTGGGGCGCGAGGCCCGCAACGGCATCAGCAGATGGGTCTCGCCGTCGCGGAAGCTGACCTCGACCATCGGGGCGACGGCCCGAGCGAGCTTCACGGGGACATCGTTGCTGGGGAGCACGTCCGCACTGAAGCGGGTGATGCCGCGCCGGTCGGCCTCGATCCCGAGGCGGGTCATCACGTAGCGGCCCACGCCGTTGCCCTGCCAGTCGTCCTCCACCACCACCGCGACCTCGGCCAACGCCGGATCGTCGTGCGCGCGGTCGTAGCGGGCGACCGCGATGATCTCGTCGTCCACGAGGGCCACCAGGGCCTCTCGATCATCGTGATCGACGTCGACGAGGTGGCGCAGGAGCGTGGGGCTCACCGAGGTGACCGGGCTGAAGAACCGTCGGTAACGGGTCTCCGGCGACAGCCGGGGAAGCAGACGCCGGAGGCGGTCCGCATCGTCGGGCCGGATGGGTCGGCACGTGACGAGCTCGGTACGAGGGACGGGCGGATGCGGTTCGGACACGGTGACGGACCTCCTGCCGGAAGCACCGCGGCATCCGCGGCGATCTTCGGACGATCACGTCTCCACGTCTATCGGCCCACGCCCCGTTCCCGACCACTTCGTGCCGAGCGTCACCGGTGGCAGGCGTCACCGGCGGCCGGGGTCACCGTGGTCAGAGATAGGTGCCGGGCCGGTCGGGCGGGGCACCAGGGGGCAGTTGGCCGCGAACCTGTTCGAGCTGCTGGCGAGCCGCCATCTGCTGGGCGAAGAGCGTGGCCTGGATCCCGTGGAACAGACCTTCGAGCCACCCCACCAGCTGCGCCTGGGCGATGCGCAGCTCGATGGGCGACGGCGTCGAGTCCTCCGCGAACGGGAACGCCAGGCGCCCGAGCTCGTCCTGCAGATCCGGGGAGAGCGCCGACCCGAGCTCGCGTATGGACGTGTCGTAGATCTCGCGAAGTCGCACTCGGCTGGGCTCGTCCAGTTCGGTGGTGCGAACCTCGTCGAGGAGCTGCTTGATCATCGACCCCACCCGCATCACCTTGGCCGGCTCGGAGACGAACTCCCGGTCGTCCTCGGCCGCCTCGTCACCACCCTCGGTGCGGTCGTTGCCGTGGTCCCCACGCTCGGCGACGGGCAAGATCAGCTCGCCGCGCTCGATGGTCTGCTCGTTCGGTGATTGTTCAGGCACCGCAGCATCCTGTCATCATCGGCGGGCGGCTGACAACGCCCGGGGTGCGCTCAGCGCTGGGACGCGACCAACGGCACGAGCATCTCGGCCGAGGTCAACGATCCGTGCCGGCCGATCAGCTCGTAGATGCCGGTGTCGTCAGGATCGATGAACGAGACGTCGTCTCGGGCCACGAGCGCGACGTCGCCGAGCCGGGAGCGGGCGGCATCGGTGACCTTCGGGCCGAACCACCCGTCGGCGATGACCTGATCACGGTTGACGATCCAGGCGTGCTCGGCGTGGTGCTGGGTGGCTGCCTCGAGCAGGACCTCCGCGCGACCCGGTCGAGCGTGCAACCAGCGGAACCGGCCTTCACCGGACTGCATCGCCGTCTGGGCGAGCACCTCGGAGTCCAGCGCCACCACCCGATCACCCACCTCCACCTGGCCGTGATCGGCCGTCACGACCAGCGCGGCGCCGATTGGGAGGGACTCGATGAGGTCCCCGACGAGGCGGTCCACGGCCTGCAGCTCCGCGGCATAGACCTCACCGAGGCCGTACTCGTGGGAGACCTTGTCGATCCCGTCGTAGTAGCAGTACACGAACGGCTCGTTCTGCCGCAGCAGCCGTCGGGTCTCGGCCACGAGGGTCGACGTGACGCGATAGCCGTTGAAGCGCACGTCGGCGAGGTGGGCCTGGGTGAAACCGGAGCTCTTGAACTCGGCGCGGGTCACGATGGCGGGGCGGTGCCCGCAGAAGGGCTCGAGGGGCTGGATGCGTTCGGGCGGGATCGAGGTGCGGGCATCCCGACCGCCGGCGTACCACCGCAGCACGTTCAACACCTGGTGCTCCACGGCGATGCGATACCCGACCACGCCGTGCTCCCCGGGGGCGAGGCCGGTGGTGATCGAGGTCAGCGCGGTCGACGTGGTCGACGGCGCGATGGTCGTGATCGGCCCGCCGGCCATACCGGCGATCGTCGGGGCCAGGTGGGGGCGGGCCTGGAGCTGTTCCCAGCCCAGGCCGTCGAGGACCAGCAGCACGATCTGCTCAGCCTGATCGAGGCCGGGCGGCAGCCACGCGGGCGCCTCGCTGGTGGGTTCGAGCAGGGCGGGGACGAGGTTCGAGACACAGGCGCCTGCGTAGTCCGGCAGCAGGGGTTGTTCGATCAACTCGTTCCTTTCCCCGCCGGCGGCCCCCAGGTCCGGGAACTCGCTCGATCGCCAAGCCAGCACCACGCAAACGTTCGCTCTGCGCACCATACTCCTCTCGCGGAGGGTTGCCAGCAGGCGAGCCGGGCCCGTCGCCGTCCGCCGTGCGGCTCCACAAACGCGGGTGATCCGGGCGATCCGGGCTCGGGGTCGTAGCATGGCCGTGTGAAGGTCTCGACCCGTGGTGACTATGCCAGCCGCGCGCTGCTCTCCCTGGCGTTGCACGCGGAGACCGAGGGGCCCACCTCGGTGCGCGACATCGCGGAGCGCACGGCGCTCCCCCAGCCGTACCTCGAGCAGATCCTGCTGGCGTTGAAAGGTGCCGGTCTGGTGCGTTCGAAGCGGGGTGTCGGCGGCGGTTACGTCCTCGCCCGACCCCCGAGCGAGATCCGACTCTCCGAGATCATCAGCGCCGTGGACGGTCCCATCGTGGCCGGGGACTTCGGCGAACCCCACCAGAACGGGGCGTGCGACCACGAGGGTCAGTGCGTGCTGCTCGCCGTGTGGTCACAGATGGGCGAGCAGATGCGCACCCTGCTCGACGGCATCTCACTCGCCGACATCGCCGCCATCGCCAAGGGCGCGGCGCCGTGGCCCGAGGTCGCCTCGCCGCCGCTGCCGCGCTGAGCTCGGAGCGCAGATCTCAGCCGAGCGAGTCCAGCACCGCCTGCAGATCCGGCGGCAGGGCTGCGGTGAACGACAGGTGCTCCCCCGAGACCGGATGCACGAACCCGAGCTCGGCGGCGTGGAGGAACATGCGCGGCGCGGGCAGCGACTGACGCGCGCCGGCGTAGCGGTTGTCGCCGACGACGGGGTGGCCGATGGCTCGCATGTGCACGCGGATCTGGTGGGTGCGCCCCGTTTCGAGCTTGCACTCGACCAGGGTCACCTCGACCGGCTCGGTGAAGGCGTGGCGCACGACGTAGCGCGTGACGGCCTCGCGGCCGCGCTCGGACACGACCATGCGCGTCGGCTCCCGCGCCGACCGGCCGATCGGTGCCTCGATCATGCCTGCGTTCACCTCGAACCCGCCCCACACGAGGGCCTGGTACCGGCGGTCGACCTCGCGGGCGGACAGTTGGGCCACGAGCGCGTCGAACGCCCGCGGTGTCCGGGCCGCCATCATGAGGCCGGACGTGTCCTTGTCCAGGCGGTGCACGATGCCGGGCCGCGCCGGATCCCCGACTGCCGCGATCTCGGGGTACCGCGCGAGCAGGCCCTGCACGAGCGTGCCGGCGGCGTTGCCGGCGCCGGGGTGCACCACGAGGCCGGGCGGCTTGTCCAGGACGATCACATCGTCGTCCTCGTGCACGATCACGAGCTCGATGTCGGGTTCGCCCGCCAGGGCCGGCACCGCGGCCTTGGCTTCCCAGGCGACGATGATCTCGTCGCCTTCGTGGAGGCGGTGCGACTTGACCGTCAGCAACGAGCCGTTGACCGAGACCGCACCCGCGGCGACGAGCACGAGCGCCTCGTTGCGACTGAGACCCGTGATCAGGGAGACGACCCGGTCGAGGCGCTCGCCGGCGAGGGCAGCCGGGATCTCTTCGTGGACGGTGGTGGTCATGCGGGGGCCTCTTCGTCAGCGTCTGAGCTCGTTGTGGGGTCCGATGACCGGTCCGGCCACAGGTTCACCGCGACGAGCAGGATGCCGCCGCACACCACCGCCATGTCGGCCACGTTGAACACCGGCCACCACTGGAAGTCGATGAAGTCGATGACACCGCCCGAGAAGAAGCTGCCGCCGTTGGTCCGCAGCGCGCGATCGGTCAGGTTGCCGAGCGCGCCGCCCACGATCATGCCGAGCGCGACGGCGCCGGGGACGCGATCCGCGGTGCGGCCCTGGAAGATGAAGAACAGCACGACCACCAGCACGACCAGCGGCAGGAAGCGGGTCAGCTCGCTCGACCGACCGACGCTGAAGGCGGCACCGGTGTTGCGAGCCAGGTTCAGCCTCAGCGTCCACACCACATCGATGGTCTGCTCGCTCAGCGCGTTGACCGCCCACCACTTGGACAGCTGATCGAGAGCGATCACCAGCGCGGCGACCGCGGCGATGAGCCCGTAGCGACGGTGCGGCGCCTCCACCTGGGTCGGGCCGGCCATCAGCGACGGCCGAAGCCGCCGACCTTGTATTCCACCCGCTCCCGACACTGGGGAATGGCCTGAAGTCGAGCTCTGGGAATGGGTTGGCCCGACACCTCGCAGATGCCGTAGGTGCCGTCCTTGAGCTTCTGCAGCGCGCGGTCGATCTCCTCGACCTCGAACCGCGCCCGGGCACTGAGGGCGAGGTCGCGCTCGCGCTCGACCTGCAAAGTGTCCCCCTCGCCCGACTCCTCGTCGAACTGGACGTCACCCGGTTCCCGGAGCTCGGCCAGCGAATCAGCCTCCGCCTGCAGTGACTCGGCCTGCTTGCTGTAGGTCGCGCGCTCTTCGAGGAGGAGCTCGTGCTGCTGCTCGAGGAACTTCGCATCGAACGCGGGCTTCGCCACCGTGGGCGCCGCCTTCTTGGCCGCGCCGTCCTTCTTGGCGGTCGACGGCGCCTTGGCCGGCGGACGCTTGGCCGCGGCGTTCTTCTGGGGCGCCGCCTGCTTCGACGGCACCTTCGAGGCCGACGCCTTCTTGGCCGACGCCTTCTTGGCCGACGCCTTCGAGGCCGACGCCTTCGAGGCCGACGCCGTCGTAGCCGACGCCTTCGAGGCCGGTTGGGCGCCCTTGGCGGGTGCCTTCTTCACCGGCGCCTTGGTCGCCGCCTTCGTGGCGGCCGCCTTCTTCGCTGGTGCTTTCTTGGCTGCAGGCATCATGACTCCTACCGGGGCTGAATGCCGGAAAAGGTGCCGGACTGTATGCCGTGACGTCCCCGCCGTCAACTGGTGACCCTGCGACACCAGCTGACCGGTAGGCTGACCCATCCATCTCGGCCGCGGCGCCGGCAGACGCCGCTCCGCCGCACCGGGGCCCCGTTCGCCTTTTCCCCACTGCGGAGCTGTGAAGAGATCATGACCGAAACCGCTGCCGATCGCTCAGCCTCACCGGCGTCCGGGCCCTACCCCGACGTCCCCACGCGCGCCGACTACCCGGCGATCGAGCGGCAGATCCTCGAGACCTGGGCGACGCAGGACACCTTCGTCCGCTCGGTCGAGCAGCGGTCGCGCGACGAGGAGTACGTGTTCTACGACGGGCCGCCGTTCGCGAATGGGCTCCCCCACTACGGGCACCTGCTCACCGGGTACGTGAAGGATGTGGTGCCGCGATACCAGACCATGAAGGGTCGCCGGGTCGAGCGGCGCTTCGGGTGGGACACCCACGGTCTGCCGGTCGAGATGGAGGCCGAGAAGGAGCTCGAGGTGTCGGGGCGGGCCGCCATCACGGACTTCGGGATCGACAAGTTCAACGAGCACTGCCGCACGTCGGTGCTGCGCTACACACAGGAGTGGGAGGCCTACGTCACCCGCCAGGCCCGCTGGGTCGACTTCGACAACGACTACAAGACCATGGACCTCACCTACATGGAGTCGGTCATGTGGGCGTTCAAGCAGCTGTGGGACAAGGGCCTCATCTACGAGGCCTATCGCGTCATGCCGTACTCGTGGGGAGCCGAGACGCCGCTCGCGAACTTCGAGATCCGCCTCGATGACGCCACCCGCCCGCGTCAGGATCCGGCGCTCACCGTCTCGTTCCAACTCGTTCCCCTGCCCGACGACCCCGGACCGATGAAGATCCTGGCCTGGACCACGACGCCGTGGACGCTGCCCTCGAACCTGGCCCTCGCCGTCGGTCCCGAGATCGACTACGCGATCCTCGTGGAGGACGGCGACTACTTCGTCATCGGCGACGCGTCACGCGACAAGTACGCGGCGCAACTCGACGGCACCACCGTGCACTCGATCGTCAAGGGCTCAGACCTGATCGGTCGCCACTACGAGCCGATGCTCCCGTACTTCGCCGACACGCCCAACGCGTTCCGCATCCTCGGGGCGGATTTCGTGGGCACCGGGGACGGCACCGGCGTGGTGCACATCGCCCCCGGCTTCGGTGAGGACGACCAGCGGGTGGGCGAGGAGAACGACATCGCCCTCGTGGTGCCCGTCGACGACGAAGGCCGCTTCACCGCCGATGTGCCCGAGTGGGCCGGCGAGAACGTCTTCGACGCGAACCCCGCGGTCATCGCGCACCTCAAGGCCCTTGGCGTGGTCGTGCGCCACGACACCTACGAGCACAACTACCCGCACTGCTGGCGCACCGACACGCCGATCATCTACCGGGCGATGCCGTCGTGGTACGTGCGGGTGACCGACTTCCGCGACCGCATGGTCGAGCTCAACCAGCAGATCAACTGGATCCCTGACCACGTCCGCGACGGGCAGTTCGGCAAGTGGTTGGAGGGCGCACGCGACTGGTCGATCAGCCGCAACCGCTTCTGGGGCGCCCCGATCCCCGTGTGGAAGAGCGACGATCCCGACCATCCGCGCATCGACGTCTACGGCTCGCTCGACGAGATCGAGGCCGACTTCGGCGTCCGCCCGACCAACCTGCACCGCCCCTACATCGACAACCTCGTGCGCCCCAACCCCGACGACCCCAGCGGCAACTCGATGATGCGCCGGGTCCCCGAGGTCCTCGACTGCTGGTTCGAGTCGGGGTCCATGCCCTACGCCCAGGTGCACTACCCGTTCGAGAACCGCGAGTGGTTCGAGGGCCACTTCCCCGGCGACTTCATCGTCGAGTACACCGCCCAGACGCGCGGGTGGTTCTACACCCTGCACGTGCTGGCGACGGCCCTGTTCGACAAGCCGGCCTTCTCCAACGTCATCTGCCACGGCACGGTGCTCGACAACACCGGCCGCAAGCTGTCGAAGAAGCTGCGCAACTACCCCGACCCCGAGGTCGTGTTCGAGGCCCAGGGGGCGGATGCCCTGCGCTGGTTCCTGATGTCCTCACCGATCCTGCGCGGGCTCGACTTCCGCATCGAACAGGACGGCGCGGGGATCGCCGAGGTCGTCCGCCTCGTGCTCAACCCCATCTGGAACGCCTTCCACTTCTTCACGCTGTACGCGAACGCCGACGGGTACGCCGCCCAGATCCGCACCGACTCCACCGATGTGCTCGACCGCTACATCCTCGCCAAGACCAGTGCCCTGGTCGACTCGGTCACCACGTGCCTCGATGGGTACGACCTGGCCAGCGCCTGTGCCGAGGTCCGCCTGTACCTCGACGCCCTGAACAACTGGTACATCCGCCGCTCCCGCGATCGCTTCTGGGCCCCCGCAGGGTCCGACGCCTCAACCGACCAGGCCAAGCACGACGCCTACGACACGCTGTACACGGTGCTCACCACGCTGACCCGCGTGACCGCACCGTTGCTGCCACTGCTGTCCGAAGAGGTCTACACCGCCCTCACCGGCGAGGAGAGCGTGCACCTCACCGACTGGCCCGCGGCCGGGGCCCTGCCGGCGGACCCGGATCTCGTGCGCGACATGGACCGCATCCGCGATCTCACGACCGCCGCGCTGTCGCTGCGCGAGGAGCGGGGGCTGCGCACCCGCCTGCCGCTCGCCCGTCTCACCGTCGCCGGCCATGAGTCCGCCCGCCTCGAACCGTTCGCCGCCCTGCTGGGTGACGAGGTCAACGTCAAGCGCGTCGAGTTCACCGACGACCTCGAGGCCTACGGTCGCTTCGTCCTCAAGCCGCGCGGCAAGGTGCTCGGCCCCAAGCTCGGGGGCGATACGCAAAAGGTCATGGGCGCGGCCCGCAACGGCGAGTGGGTCGCGCAGGATGACGGCACCGTGACGGTGGCCGGCCACACCCTCGAGCCGGGCGAGTTCGACCTGGCGCTGGAATCACGCGAGGGCGAGGCCACCGCGGCGGTGCGCTCCAACGACGCCCTCGTGAACCTCGATACCGAGATCACCCCGGAACTGGCGGCCGAGGGCCTGGCCCGAGATCTGGTGCGGGCGCTCAACGACCTGCGCAAGGAGACCGGCCTGGCGATCAGCGACCGGATCGCGCTGGTGCTCGACGCTCCGGACTCGATCCTCGCCGCGATCGAGGTGCACCGCGACAGCATCGCCGGCGAGGTGCTGGCGACCTCGTTCACGCTCGGTCCCGTGCCCGAGCCCCCGACCGCCACGATCGAGCTCGACGGTCAGCCGGTGCACATCTCGCTCACCACCACCTGACCCGTTCTCGGCCACCTCAGCGCCCCCCACCCGCGTTCTCGGCCACCTCAGCGCCCCCCACCCCGCGTTCTCGGCCACCTCAGCGCCCCCCACCCCGCGTTCTCGGCTACCTGGGCGCCCCTCACCCCGCGTTCTCGGCTACCTGGGCGCCCCTCATCACCCTTGCTCGGCCCGGGCAGGTTCCCGTTTCGTTCCGCGCCGAGCGCGACGTGCGACGGGCGCCGCCGCGATCAGGACGATCGGGGCCACCACCGGGCCGAGAACCGACGATCGGGGGCCACCACAGAGCCGAGAACGGTCAGGGATGACGGATGACTGGTCGGTCGGACGGGCGACGGCGTGACGCTGGGCTACTTCCGGCGCAGGAAGCGCCCGCCCTTGGGTTCCTTCTCGAGCTGCGCGAGATCCTGCTCGAAGAAGGCGCGCATCGCCGCGTCGGCGTCGGCATCGGGCTCGCCGAGCGGCGAGGCGGTCCCAGGCGTGCCGGCCGCTGCGCGGTCGAGATTGAGCTGGGGGCCCGCGGTGTCAGCGAGCACGTCGAAGGCCTGCGTGGGTTCGTCCACGCTGGTCGACGGCGAAACCGGGTCGGCAAAGAGCTTCGCTCCGGCCAGATCGATCGATGGCGACGCGACCGGGGCCTTGGCGGCGAACAGCCCGCTCGGCGCGTTGGGTGCCCCTGCTCCCGAACGGGGCCCATCGGTGCCGGTGGCCGCGATGACGACCGGCGTGATCTCGGCCGGTGCCTCGACGGCGGTCGGCTCGATCACTGCGGGTTTCGGCTCGACCTCGTGGCTCGCGGGCTCGGACTCGACATCGGCGGGTTCGGCCGCGGCGGGCTCCGATGCGGGGCGCCCGGCCGGGGCGGGACCTTCCAGCAAGCTGGCGACCTGGACCGCCCGGTGCTCGGCCTCGGGATCGGGCGTGCGCTTGGCGGGAAGCGGGTCGGTGACGGGGTCGTGATCGAGGTCGTCGAGCGTGACGATCTTGAGCTCGGCGGTGGGATGACGCTCCACGGAAGCGGCGGACACCGCGTCGTCGTGATCGTCGTGGTGGTCACCAGCGGGCACCGAGGTCAAGGACGCACCGGCGGACGCCCGGAGCGAGGTAAGGGGCGCCGCCAGCGTCAGCGGCGTGGGTGCAGGCTCGGGGACGAACTCGATCACCGGCACAGCCGCGTCTTCGGCAGCGACAGCGGCAGCCAAGGCGGGCTCGGCCACTGCGGCGGGCTCGGCCACTGCGGCGGGCTCGGCCACTGGGGCGGGCTCGGCCACAACCTTTGCCGGGGCGACCGGGGCCACGGGGGCCGCCTCGGTCGCGACGGCCGCGGGCTCGATGTCGTCCACCACCTCGAGCGTCGGCTCCGCCGAACCTCGCGCCTCGGGTCCGTCAGTCTCGTGGGCCACCGGCGCAGGAGCCTGGCCCGGCGCATCGCCCGACGGCGGGGCCGCGGGCGGCGTGGAGGAATCGGCGGCGGGCTTCGACGAGCCTGGCCCGTTTCCGTCGGAGGGATCGAGCGGGCCGCTGTCCTCGAGCAGCTTGGTCAGCGCGACGACGCCCTCGCGCAGTCGGCGCCGATGGATGTCGACCTGGGACTGCAGCGTGTCCGCCTCGGCCTGCAGGCCGTCGCGGTGCACGGTGAGACGCTCCACGTCACGTTCGAGCTCATCAGAGCGCTCGGCCACCAGCGCATCCGCCTGGGCGATCGCTTCGGCCTTGATCCGCTCGATGTCCTGCTCGACCTCGACGATGATCATCGCGGCCTTCGCCCGGGCGTCGGCGATCGTGTCCTTGGCCTTCACCTCGGCCTCGGCGATGGCCGAATCCGCCGTCTTCTGGGCCAAGGCCAACATCCCGGCAGCCGCTTCGACCTCGTTCACGACCGGCGCCGGCGCGGGGGCCGCCTCGGCCTCGGCCTGCGCCTTGGCCACATCGGCCTTGGCCTTCTCGGCCACGGTCTCGGCGAGGACCTTGGCCTTGGTGGCCTCCGCGGCCTTCGCTTCGGCGGCTTCGGCGCGGGTGGTGGCGGTTCGCAGCATGTCCTGCAGCTCGCCGATCTTCACGCTCAGCTCGCGCAGGAAGTTGTCGACCTGATCACGGTCGTACCCCTTCTTCGCCTCGGCGAACTGGATATTCGTCAGGAGTTGGGGAGATCCGTCCATGGCGTTCGATGGTAGCCACGCCCACCCGACGAGGCACGGATGCCAACCCGGGAAACCGGCCTGCACGAGCGGGATCGGGCCGGTCGTCGGCGACGATGCCCAGGTCACCGCCTCAGCGGCAGATGAAACCGCTCAGCAAGGAAATCACCACCAGGAGGACCAGCGGCGAGAGATCCAGCCCGGTCGCCCCCATCCGCACGACCGGCACCACAGCCCGGATCGCAGATAGTGGTGGTTCGGTCACCGCGAACACCGCCTGATACACCGATGCGAGCGCTCCCTGGGGCGGGATCCGCACCCAGCTCAGCACCATCCTGGCCACGACCAGCAGCAGGCCGAGCTGCAACAGCGCACACACGATGACCACGGTGGGAACCGGGTCAGGACTCGGTGATGCCGCGCTCTTGGAGGCGACGCCGTTCCTCGGCCGACACCTCGACATTGCTCGGCGTGAGCAGGTAGACGCGGGTACCGACCTTCTCCATGTTGCCACCGAGCGCGTAGCAGATGCCGCTGCAGAAATCGAGGAGTCGACGCGACAGTTCCCTATCGGTGGACTGGAGGTTCAAGATGACCGGCTGGCTCGCCTTGAACTTGTCCGCGACCTCTTGCGCGTGGTTGAACGACTTCGGCGCGATCACCGACGGCTTGGCGCTCGCCGCAACCTGTCGGACGACCGGGCGGGGCTTGGGCGGTGGTGGCGGGGCATCCATGGGTCGATCCTTGGGGGGCAGCGGGCGTACAGCGGAGCCTTCCGCGGGTTCGGTCGGCGCAGCTGGCCGGCGACCGTCTCGGGCCGGACGGGGCGGTGCCGGTCGGGGCGGAGCCGGCCGAGCGGCCGGAGGCGGTGGCGCGGGCGCGGCGCGGGGCGGTTCGGGCCGGGCCGGCGCGGGACGCGGCGGAGCCGGGCGCGCCGGGGCGGGACGAGCGACGGGAGCGACCGGCTCGCGGGTCTCACGCGCGTCGCGGGACTCTCGGGCATCGCGCGTCGGAGCAGGCGCCGGGCGCTCGTCGTACTCCTCGTACTCCTCGTACTCGTCGTCGGGTCCCAGCCCCAGATAGAGCTGTGCCCGCTTCAAGAACGTTGCCATCGATCCTCCCTGCGCCGGCTCACCCAGTGTCGCGTGCCCAGCCCATGGTCATGGGGAACTGCACGACTCTAGTTGAGGGTGAGCCTCTTCACGACCCGAAGCACCCGAACCCCTTCCATGTGTTCCCGCGACACGCCCGACGGACGCTTCCACCGTCATCGGGGCGGACGCTCGCCGAAGAGGTCGCGACCGATGCGGATCATCGTGGCTCCGGCCGCCACGGCCACCTCGAGATCGCCGCTCATCCCGATCGATCGCTCCGGCAGGTCGAGGGCCTCGGCCAACGCCACGAGCCGCTCGAACCCCGGTCGGGCCAACGGCGGGGCACCTGCGGGGGCGACACCCATGAGGCCGCGCACATCCAGGCCGCTGTCGCGGGCCATGGCCACGAGCCCCGGGGTGTCGACGACGGGGCAGCCGCCCTTCTGGGTCTCGTCGGACAGGTTGAGCTGGATCAGCACGCGGGCCCCGGGGTCCCGCTTGGCGATCTCGAGCACGAGCTCGGCCCGATCCACGCTCTGCCAGAGGGCGACGTGACCGGCGAGGTGGCGGACCTTGTTGGTCTGCAGCCGGCCCAGGAAGTGCCAGGCCGGGCGCGTGGGGACCTCGATCGGCAACGGGCGGCTTTCGAGATCGGCGACCTTCGCGAGCAGCTCCTGCGCGTAGTTCTCACCGAGGTCGGCGAGGCCCGCGGCGAGCGCGGCCCGGGCGAGGTCGGGGCCGAAGCCCTTCGTCACCGCCACGAGCGTGATGGCGTCGGGATCCCCGCCAGCCTCGGCGATCCGGGCGCGGACGGTAGCGACCTGGCGCCTGATGTCGGTGGGCGAGACGGTCATCGGGGTGCACCCGGGCGCGCGACGGCCCCGCGCAGGCGGGGCCGTCGAGGGTTGCCGGTTCGCACCACCGGCTACTTCAGGAACGACGGGACATCAAAATCGTCGTCATCATCGCCCTCGTCGCCCGGCTCGTCGGTGGCGAACACGTCGCGGGCCGGGGTGAGGTCGTTGGCCGGACGCCGGGGCGCGGCCGGGGCGGTGCCGCCGGGCGTGGCGGCCGCGACGGCGGCTGCACCGGCGGCGGCACCACGGTCGGCGTCCCACCGGTCGAAGCCCGCCGCGATGACGGTGACCCGCACCTCATCGCCCATCTCGTCGTCGATGACCGTGCCGAAGATGATGTTGGCGTCGGGATGGGCGACGCCGTGGATGACCTCGGCCGCCTCGTTCACCTCGAACAGACCGAGGTCGCTGCCGCCGGCGATGGTGAGCAAGATGCCACGGGCGCCCTCGATCGAGGCCTCGAGGAGGGGGCTCGAGATGGCGCCGCGGGCGGCGTTGAGCGCCCGCCCCTCGCCCGAGCCGTAGCCGATGCCCATGAGGGCCGAGCCGGCATCGCTCATGATCATCTTCACGTCGGCGAAGTCGGTGTTGATCAGGCCCGGCGTGGTGATCAGGTCCGTGATGCCCTGCACACCTTGCAGCAGCACCTCGTCGGCCATCTTGAACGCGTTGAGCACCGAGGTCTTGTCGTTGGAGACGGTGAGCAGCCGGTCGTTCGGGATGACGATCTGGGTGTCGACCTTCTCCTTCAGTCGCTGGATGCCCTGCTCGGCCTGGACGGCGCGGCGCCGGCCCTCGAAGCCGAACGGACGGGTCACGACACCGATCGTGAGCGCTCCCATGTTCTTGGAGATCTCGGCGATGACCGGCGCGGCGCCCGTGCCGGTGCCGCCGCCCTTGCCGGCGGTGATGAAGACCATGTCGGCGCCCTTGAGCACCTCTTCGAGCTCTTCCTTGTGCTCTTCCGCCGCGGCCCGACCGACCTCGGGATCGCTGCCGGCACCCAGTCCGCGCGTCAGCTCGCGGCCGATGTCGAGCTTCACGTCGGCGTCGCTCATGAGCAGCGCCTGCGCGTCGGTGTTCACGGCGATGAACTCCACGCCCTTGAGCCCCGCGTCGATCATGCGGTTGACAGCGTTGCAGCCGCCGCCACCGACGCCGACCACTTTGATCACCGCCAGGTAGTTCTGCGGGTTGCCGGCCATAGCCTCTTGTACCTCCACTATCGGTGTGTCGTGAACAACAGCCTTCGGGGCAACAGGAGCCGGAGCGGGTGCCGCGGCAGGTGTCGTCGTGTCGGAGGATGTCGTGTCGTTGCGTGCCGCCTTGCGACGAGCGGGTGTCTTCTTCTTGGCTGCCGGCCGACGGGTTGGTGCCGGTTTGGCGGGACTCTTCTTCGTAGCAGTGTCGCCGAGCGACTCGGGCGATGGGGTGATGGTCGTGGTCGGGACGTCCGGGGCCGCGTCGGGTGGCCGGGTCGCAGCCACGGGGGGCGCAGGCCGGGCAGGGGTCGCGGGGTTCGCAGTCGGCGGTGGAGGCAGGGGCGCCGCCACGGGTGGCGGGGGTGGAGCGGCGGGAGGCGGAGGTAGAGGTGGAGCGGCGGGTGGCGGGGGCAGGTCGGACGCGGATGGCGCAGCGGCAGGCGGTTCGGTGGCGGCGGACCCCTCGGCCACCGGGGCGCCCGCCGGCTCGAGGTCCGAGACGTCGAAGAGTCGTTCGTCAGGCATCTGGGGATCTTTCGGGATACGAACCGGAGGAGCCACAACGGCCGGGAGAACGCCGCAGGCCGGACCCGTTTGGGACCGGCCTAACGCTCGACAAGAGGTTGAAGGTTTGTTCAACCTCTGCTATGGAGTTAAAGGTTATGCGCACGGTGCTCCCCGGGTCAACACCGGCGAATCCGGCACCCGGATGTCGACCGAGCAGAGGTCGGTCAGGTCGGCCTGCGCGAACAGGGCCTGCAGGGATCGCACCTTCTCCTCGAGCTGGTCGGCGCGACCGATGTGGATGACTGCGGCCGGACGGATCGTCAGGTCCACTGCGTCGGGCCGGGCGCCCTGCACCGTCAGCACCCGGGAGCGCAGGCCGGGGCTCAGCGCCGCGGCGACGTCGATCGCGGCCTGGGCCGACGGGTCGACGAGCTGGCCCACAGCCGCGACGGCCACGCCTTCGATGGCGGGAACCTCAGGCAGCGCGACGGCGCTCTGGGCCAGCACGCGGCGGTCCCGGTCCACGATCAGCCAACTGCCATCAGGGGCGTGGATCGCGGCCACCGCGACCCGCTCGGTCACGGCGATGTCGATCGTGCCGCGCCACGAGCGCGTGACCGTGACGTCATGCACCCACGGCAGCGCGCGGATCTGCTCGGTGGCGCGGTCGAGATCCAGCCCGACCAGGTGGTCGCCGACGTGCACCCCCGACGCCGCGCGGACCTGGGCGTCGGGGGTCAGCGACGCACCGGTGACCGCGATGGCGTCGACATCGAGCAGCGGTGATCGCGTCACGCCGTACAGCAGGCCGACCACCGTGACCGCGACGGCCACCGTGAGCGCGGCGCGCCGGCGCCGCTGATGGCGCTGGTCGTGCACCTCGCGGCGCCGCGCATCGATGCGCGGATCGACCGGGGGCACCCCGCGATCCTCGTCGTCGGGGCCGCCCCGCTCGCTGCGGCGGCGCTCGAGCGTGGTCAACAGGCTCATGTCCGGGCGTCTCCGGGGACCACAGGCCCGTCGTGTCGCCCCACGTCGTCGACCACATCGAGAGCGTCGAACCCGATGAGGCGCGTCTCCGCGTGCAGGTCCACGCCACTGTGCTCGCGCACCCGGCGGCGGACCTCTTCCATCAGGGCCAGCACGTCGGCGGCGGTGCCCCCGTCGTCGGCTTGGATGAAGTTGGCGTGCTTGGGCGACACCTGCGCTCGGCCCCTGCGCAGGCCTCGGGCACCGGCGGCGTCGATCAACCGCCCGGCCGAGTCCCCGGGCGGGTTCGTGAACACCGAGCCGGCGTTGGGGCCGCCCGGCTGGTGCTCGCGCCGCCACCGGACGATCTCGTTGATCTCGGCCTCGGACGCGGCGCGATCGCCGACCGCCAGCTGCAGGTCGGCGCGCAGCACCAGGTGATGGGGAGACACCGCCGAGTGCCGGTAGCCAAGATCGAGCGCCGTCGGCTCCACGTCCTCATCCTCGCCGAGGAGCAGGTCGAGCACGCGGACCCTGCGCAGGGTCGCCGCCATGTCCGAACCGTGGCCGCCGGCGTTCATGCGCACGGCGCCGCCGATGGTCCCGGGCACGCCGACCGCCCACTCGAAGCCGGTGAGCCCCGCCGCCGCGGTCCGACGCGCCACCACCGGGAGGGCGGCCGCGGCACCGGCTCGCACCATGGTGCCGTCCACCTCGATCGCGGCGAACGCATCGCCCAGGACGATGGCCAGCCCCGGAAAGCCGGTGTCGGCGACGAGCAGGTTCGACCCCTTGCCGATCGTCAGCACCTCGATGCGGGTCTCGCGCACGCAGCGGGCGACGAGCGCCAGGTCGTCGTCGCTCTCGATCCGAAACAGCAGCGCGGCGGCTCCACCGACTCGGTACGTCGTGAGCGCACCGACCGGAGCATCGCGCACCACCCGCGTCCCGAGGAGGCGGGCGGCGTGTTCGATGCGGTCCTGCTCGATAGGGGCCGGGAGATCGGTCACACCGTGACCGCGGCGTGGAGCCGATCCAGTACCTCGTCGGGCACCGTGGTCAGATCGCCGGCGCCCAGGGTGAGGCAGAGATCGCCGGGGCGAAGCTCACGGGTGAGGAACTGCACGAGGTCGGCCCGATGCGGGACGTAGACGACCCGCTTCCACGGGTGCGCGTCGAGCACGGCCTGCACGATGAGCTTTCCGGAGACCCCGGGGCGCGGGGTCTCCCCCGACGCGTAGATGTCGGTGACCACCAACACGTCGGTCTTGGCGAACGCGTCGCCGAAGGTGGACCACAACGACGCCGTGCGGCTGTAGCGGTGCGGTTGGAAGACGCCGACCACCCGGTGCCAGTCACCGTCGGCGGCGGCATCGAGGGCGGCGCCCACCTCGGTCGGCAGATGGGCGTAGTCGTCCACGAAGGTCACGCCGTGGGCATCGCCGCGGTACTGGAAGCGGCGGGCCACACCGGCGAACTTCGCCATCGCGTCGCGGCCGGCCTCGAACGGGGCACCGAGCAGCAGCCCGGTGACGATGGCCGCAGCCGCGTTCCGCGCGTTGTGGAGCCCGGCGATCGGCAGGGTCACCTCGCCCAGCACCTCACCGTGGTGGGTGAGCGTGAAGGTCGTGCCGGTGCGCGAACGGGTGACATCCACCATCTGGTAGTCCGCCCGCTCCTCGAGACCGTAGGTCACCACCCCGAGCTCCCGGCTCAGGTCCCATGCCAGGTCGTCGTCGGCGCAGACCACCCGCGGACCTTCGGTCTCGGCCAGGAACTGCACGAACGCCGCCCGCAACGGCTCGAACCCACCCCAGTACTCGAGGTGATCGGCTTCGACGTTGGTGACCACCGCCGCGCGTCGGGGCAGCACGATGAAGGTGCCGTCGCTCTCGTCCGCCTCGATGACGAACCACTCCCCCGAGTCCCAGACAGCGCCCGTCCCGATCTCGTTGACATCCCCGCCGATGATGAACGACGGGCGCAAGCCGGCTTCGATCAGCACGAGGGCCAGCATCGACGAGGTGGTCGTCTTGCCGTGCGTCCCGGCCACGGCGACCGTCGAGCGGGTGCCGGCGATCGCCGCGAGGATGTCGGCGCGGCTGTGCACGGGAATCCCCCGCTCGACCGCCGCGAGGACCTCGACGTTGCGATCGGGGATGGCGGTGGAGCGCGTGAGGATCTCCACGGCGGGACCCACGTTGCCCTCGTCGTGTCCGATCGCGACCTCCACGCCCCGGGCGAGCAGCCGATCGAAGCCCGCCGACGCGCGCAGGTCGCTGCCCGTCACCGTGTGGCCCATGGCCGCGAGCACACCGGCGATGGCGCTCATGCCCGCACCCCCGACGCCGACGACGTGCACGGCGTGGGGCACGCGCAGATCGATCGGGGCCACCGCCGCACGACCCGGCGCAGGATCGGGCGCGCCCCGGCCCGGGACGTTGTTCGGGATGGAGGGATCAGGCATGGCGAGCATGCTCCTCGACGAGGTCGGCCACGGCCTGGGCCGCGTGCGGGGTGGCCAGTGTGTGGGCCGCGAGCGCCATGGCCGCGCGACGCTCGGGGTCGGCGATGAGCGGCTGGAGCTCGCGCTCGAGGCGGTCGGGGTCGAGCTCGTCGTCAGGCACGCGGATGCCGGCCCCGGCGCGCACCATGACCTCGGCGTTGAAGGTCTGGTGGTCGCGCGGCGCGATGGGCAGCGGGACGAGGATGCCCGGCAACCCCACATCGGCGAGCTCGGCCACGGTGGCGCCACCGGCCCGGCTCACCACCACATCCGCGGCCGCCAGCAGGAGATCCATGCGATCTTCATAGCGCACCGCCTGGTACACGAGCCCACCGGCGGGCAGTTGGGGCAGGTCGGCGGCGACCTGGTCCCAATCGCGTTGGCCGATCACATGGCGGATCGCCACGTCGTCGCGGTCCGCCCACCGCTCGACCAGACCCCGCACGGCCTCGTTGACCCGCCGTGACCCCAGGGATCCGGTGAACACGCCCACGACGACACGATCCGCCGGTAGACCGAGCTGGCGCCGAGCCTCGGGCTGGTCCGCGTCGTGGTCGATGGCGAGCACCTCGGGACGGACCGGGTTGCCCGTGACGACCGAACGCGGCAGGTCGGTGCCCTCGAAGGGCACGGCGCACGCCTTCGCGAAGCGTCCGGCCAGACGATCCGCAGCCCCACCGCGAGCGTCGCGCGCCACCACGATCATGGGCACGCGCCACAAGACGGCACCCACGATGCACGGCACGCTCGCGTACCCGCCGAGGATCACCACGACCCGGGGGCGCATGCGCCGCATCAGGCCGATGCCCTTGAGCACGCCGTGGAGGATCCCGATGATCGCCCGCAGGGCGGCGAGGCTGAGCTTGCGCTCGATGCCCCGGCCGGGCAGCACCTCGAGCGGAAAGCCGGCGTCCGGCACGAGCGTGTTCTCGATGCCGCGCTCGCTCCCGACGAAGACCAGGGACGCGGAGGGGTGCCCGCGCTCGACCAGTTCGCGAGCGATCACCAGTCCGGGCACGACATGGCCACCCGTGCCCCCCGCGGCGATGCACGCGAAGGTCGCAACCGTCGGCGGGGCGGCCATGGGGATCAGACGCGCGTCTGGCGCGACACGTTGAGCAACATGCCGGCCGCGACCATGCTGACGACCAGCGACGAGCCACCGGAGGACACGAACGGCAGCGGCACACCCATCACGGGTAGTGCCCCGATGGCCTGACCGGCGTTGAAGAAGGCCTGGATCAGGAACCACGTGGTGATGCCCGTGGCGAGGAGCATGCCGAATCGGTCCGGCGCGCTCATGGCGACCCGGATGCCGGTGACCGCCAGCGCGATGAACAGGGCGATCACGAGCAGCGCCCCGATGAGCCCGGCCTCCTCCGCGATGATGGCGAAGATGAAGTCGGTGTCGGCCTCCGGCAAGAAGCCCCACTTGGCCCGGCTCTGCCCGAGCCCGGTCCCGGTGAACGAACCGTTGGCGACGGCGGTCTGGGCCTCGAGGGTCTGGTAGCCGACACCCTGCGCGTCCTGCCACGGGTCGCGAAACGCGTTGATGCGGGCGAACCGCCACGGCGAGAGCATCGCGAACGCGACCGCTCCGGCGAAACCAGCGGCGAGCACGGAGGCGATCCACCGCATGGGCGTGCCGCCGACGAACAGCATCGCCATCATGATGAAGTAGATGATGATCGTCGTGCCGAGGTTGGGCTGCTTCATGATCAACGCAGCCGCCACGCCGAAGGTGAGGACCACCGGGAAGAACGTGAGCCGCGCCTCGTCGATCCACTTGGCCCGCCGCGAGAGCAGATCGGCCCAGAACACGATCAGCACGAGCTTCGCGATCTCCGAGGGCTGCACGCTGAGGTTCTTGTACCCGAGCCAGCGAGTGGCTCCGTTGGCGCTCGTGCCGACGTGGGGCACGATCACCAGGAACAGCAGCGCCAGCACCGCCACGACCCCGTACCCGGAGTGCTTGCTCCACTTGTGGTAGTCGCGGCGCATCGTCAGGACGAGGGCGACGAACGCGATCGCGAACCACACGAGCTGGCGCATGAACTGCGCCCACGGCGAGCCGGTGTCGCGCATCGCCTCGGCCGACGACGCCGACAGCACCATCGGCAGGCCGACGAGGTTCAACACCATGATCAGGGAGAACAGCGTGACGAAGGTCTTGGAGCGCCGACCGGGCGGCTTGGTCGTGCGCAGGCGCCGGCCCCTCGGGGGCGGGTCATCCGCGTATGGCACCGTGGAATCGAGGCTCGTGCGATCGAGCAGCGACGTCACCCGGGCCAGGCCGGTGTCACCGCTGCGGGACGCCCGCGCCGGGGCCTTGGCCGAGCCACGTTTGGGGGTTCGGGTCGACGCGCTCATGTCAGCGACTCCTCCAACGGATCACCGGTGGACCGGTGGGTGGACACGGCTGGGTGAGCTCCGTGGGGTGGACAGGCGGCCGGCCGGCGGGAGCGAACGCCATGGGTCCCACGGCGCGGGACGACGGCCACCTCACCATTTTGCTGGTCTCCCGGCATCGGGCGGGGGATGGTCGGGTCCGTGCCGGGACCGGCACGCGCATCAGTCGACCGCCCCGGGGATCGAGACGAAGTCGGCGTAGTAGAACCCGAGAGCGAGGGCGGTCAGCAGGCCGGCGAGGATCCAGAAGCGGATGATCACGGTGGTCTCCGGCCACCACAGCTGCTCGAAGTGGTGGTGGATCGGCGCCATGCGGAAGATGCGCCGCCCCCCGAACAACCGGAAGGAGGCCACCTGCAGGATCACCGACATCGTCTCGACGACGAACAGCCCACCGACGACCAGCAGGAGCAGCATCACGTTCAACGTGAGCGCCAGGCACGCCAGGGCGGCGCCGATGGCGAGCGCGCCGGTGTCCCCCATGAAGATGCGGGCCGGTGCGGCGTTCCACCAGAGGAAGCCGGTGCAGCCACCGAGCATCGCGGCCCCGATCACGGCCAGGTCGAGTGCGTGCGGGGTGGAGTACAGCTCGGGATGGCGGAACGACCAGAACCCGATCACGACGAAGGCCGCGAACGCGAAGATCGCCGATCCCCCCGCGAGGCCGTCCATGCCATCGGTGAGGTTCACCGCGTTCGTGGCCGCCAGGATCGTGAGCGCGGCGATGATGAACCAGCCGACGGACCCCAGTTCGATGCCGGGTTGGTCCCACCGGGTGAACGAGAGCGTCTGGTGCTGCGCGGTGAAGCGCAGGATGAGGAACGGGAACCCGCAAGCCACCACGAGCAGGCCCACGCTCTTGGCTCGCTTCGACAGACCGAGGTTGCGCTCGTTGCGCACCTTGATGAAGTCGTCGAGGAAGCCCACGGCCCCGGCACCGACGATCGCCATCATCGTGAACAGGCCGGTGTAGGTGAACACGCCCGGGCGATCGGTGACCTTCAGCGCCACGTCGCTGATCGCGTACGCGATGAACGCCGCGAGCACGATCGCGAGTCCGCCCATCGTGGGGGTGCCGGCCTTGACCTGGTGGCTGCCGGGCAGGTCCTCGTGGATGGGTTGGCCGATCTTGCGCTTGGTGAGCACCTCGATGAGGAACTTGGTGCCGATGAGCGAGAGGAAGAGGGCGATGGCGGCAGCCATCAGCAGGCGGATCACGACGCATCGCCCCGCAGGTGCCGACGCGCCACCAGCCGGTCATCGAACGGCAGGACCGTGTCCCCGATCGTCTGGGTGGTCTCGTGACCCTTCCCGGCGATCACCACCACGTCACCGGCGCCGGCACCGTCCAGCACCATCGCGATGGCTGTCTCTCGATCTGGTTCCACCACGAGCTCGGTCGCCACGGCACTGTCCGTCTTGTCGTATCCGTCTTTCACGGCCTCGATGATGGCGCGTGTGTCTTCACGACGCGAATTGTCCGCTGTGAGCACGACGCGGTCTGCCCCCCGCGCCGCCACGGCACCCATGGCCGGCCGCTTCGTCGCATCGCGATCGCCACCACAGCCGAACACCACGTGAACCCGATGGTCGCCCGCCACCTCGCGCGCCGCGAGCAGGACCTGCGCGAGCGCGTCCGGGGTGTGGGCGAAATCGACGATGACCTGGAACGGCTGACCCTCGTCGACCGACTCGAATCGACCTGGGATGGCCAGGTCCCGGCCGAGCCCGGTCACGATGGCCGTCTCGTCGATCCCGACTGCGAGGGCGGTCTCCGCGGCCGCGAGGGCGTTGGCGATGTTGAACCGGCCCCCGAGCCGAAGCACGATCTGACGCCCCCGCCAGCGGAACTCGCTACGGGCGGCCCCGATGCGCACGTCGGCGATGTCGTCGAACGAGTAGCCGATGGTGGGCACGGTCGACGCGTCCCGCAACAACCGCCCGTGGGGATCGTCCAGGTTGACGACCGCCCGATCGGTGAAGGCCGGATCGAAGAGCCGGGCCTTGGCCTCGAAGTACGCCTCCATCGTCTCGTGGTAGTCGAGGTGATCCCGGCTCAGGTTCGTGAAGACCGCTGCGCTGAACCGGGTCCCGTCGACGCGATGCATCGCCAGCGCGTGCGACGAGACCTCCATCGCGACGTCGATCACCCCCTCGTCCCTGCGGGCGGCGAACCACGCCTGCAGATCGGGAGCCTCCGGGGTGGTGCGGGGGCCGGTGAGCGTGCCCAGCACCGCGCAGGGCCGGCCGGCCGCTTCGAAGATCGCCTGGAGCAGGAAGGTCGTGGTGGTCTTGCCGTTGGTGCCGGTGACGCCGATGACCTGGAGGGCCTGCGACGGGTGGTCCCACACCGCGTCCGCCGCGCGTGCCATGGCGGGCCGCATCGAGGGGACCAGCACCTGGGGCACGTCGACGTCGACCCAGTGCTCGACCAGCAGCGCCACCGCGCCCTGGGCCACGGCCTGCGGGGCGAAGAGGTGGCCATCGACCAGGGCGCCCGGAACGCAGCAGAACAACGACCCCGGGCCGGCCGATCGTGAGTCGTAGTCCACCCGATCGATGACGACCGACAGGTCACCGCGTGCGTCACGAGGATCGGCGCCGAGCACGTCGAGCAGGTGCTGCACCTGCATCACGGGGTCTTTCGCGGCGCGGTCGGGACCGTCCTGGCCGTGGTCGGCGTGGTGGTCGGCCGCTTGGGGACGGTCGTCGCCACCGCCTTGCTCGTCGTGGTGGTCGACTTGGTGGTGCCGCCGGCCGGCGTGGTGGTGGCGGTCGTACCGCCGGAGGTGGAAGTCCCGCCTGCCGCCGGGACCGTCGTGGGGGGCTCGTCGCCAGCCGCGGGGGCCCGCACCCGACCGTCGACGGTGTGCTCGACCGCGGAGGTGTCACCCGGCGCCGTCGTGGTGGTGGCCTTGCTGGGATCGGTGAGGCTCTGGTCCGCCTTCGTCCCACCTGCGGCGATGTCGGTGACGGGCGGCGGGACCGAGAAGCGCCGCAGGGCGGCTTCGCCGATCTTGGAGAACGCGGGGGCCGCCACGACGCCGCCGTAGATGCCTTCCTTGCTCGGATCGTCGATCATGACGAAGACCGAGAGCGCCGGGGCCTCGGCCGGGACGAAGCCCACGAAGCTCGCCTCGTAGTGGGTGATGCCGTCGGCACCGACGTACCCGCCACCGGGCTGGGGCTTGCGCGCGGTACCGGTCTTGCCGGCGGGGTTGTATCCGGCGATCGACGCGGCGGTGCCCGTGCCGCCCTCGGCGACCACGCCACGCAGCATCATGTTGACCTTGTTGGCGGTGTCGGCCGAGATCACCCGCCGGCCCTCATCGGCAGGAGTCGCGTGGCGCTGACCGTTGCCGTCGACGGTCGCGTCGATGAGCTTGGGGGCGATGTACACGCCCTGGTTGGCGATCGTGTTGTACGCGCCGAGCATCTGCAGCGGCGTCACCGACACGCCGTTGCCGATCGGGATCGAACCCTGCGAGGAGCACCACCACTTGTCCGGCGGCTTGAGGTCGCCGGTCTGCTCGTTCGGGAAGCCGATCGCGGTGCGGTCGCCAAAGCCGAAGTTCTTCATGTATCGGTAGATCTCGTCCTTGCCCAGCATCTGGCCGAGCTTGATCGTGCCGACGTTGGAGGACTGCGCCAGGATCCTGGACACCGGCCAGCCGACGTTGCCGTGCGCGTCGTGCTCCTCGAAGCGGGCATCGCAGATCTGGATCGAATCCGAGATCGGGATGACCGTGTCCGGCTGCACCTTGCCGTCTTCGATCGCGCCCGACGCCGTGACGATCTTCATGACCGACCCGGGCTCGTACACGGTGGTGAGCGCCGCGTTGTTCCCGTCGATCGACACGTCGCCCGTCTTGGGATCGCTGACGACGTTGGCCATGGAGAGGATCTCGCCCGTGTCGGGCTTCATGACGATGGCGATGCCCGACTTGGCACCCGCGTCGCGGACCTGCTCGCTCAGGATGCGTTCGGTGTCGTACTGCATCGAGCGGTCGATGGTCAGCTGCAGATCGTGGCCTTTGACCGCCGGGATCACCTGGGGCTCGGCCGGGGCGATGGTGCGCCCGTCGGGACCCCGCTCGAGCACCAGCTGGCCCGGTGTGCCCGTGAGGTCGTCGCCGTACATCTTCTCGAGGCCGCTGATCCCGTTGCCGTCGATGTCGACCTGCCCGATGAGCGACTTGGCGAGGTCGTTCGACGGGACGAACCGCTTCGGCTCGTCGACGAACGCGACTCCCGGCAAGCGGTTGACCGCCTTCGCCTTCGGGTCAGCCGGGTCCTTCCACTGCTGCTCGGCGCGGATCCTGGCGATGACATCGTCGGGTTGCTGGCGGGCGATGTAGTTGAAGCGGTTGGCCGCAGTCATCTTGGACTGGATGTTCGCCGCGTCCAGGCCCGGGATGGCGAGGATGGCGGCGAGGCGCATCGCCTCCCCCGGCGCGTCCTCCACCAGCTTCGGATCGACGAAGACGCTCTTTTGCGGTGTGGACAGGGCCAGGGCGACGCCGTTGCGGTCGAGGATGGCCCCCCGGTCGGCCGCGAGCACCTCGGTCCGGACGCGTTGGGACTCACCGAACGCGGCATACGCGGTCGAGTTGAGGACCTGAAGGTCCACCAGCTTCCAGACGATCAGGACGAACAAGATCGTCAACATGAACCCGGTGCCGAGCAGGCGGCGACCGGTGCGCGCCCGGCTGACCCGGTCGGGCACCGCCTGGAGCCGGGAGGAGCGGGCCGAGCTGTTCGAGAAGTAGGCACCCACCGAGGCGATCCCGCGTCCCGCGAGGATCGCCGATCCCCGCGCCACGGCCCGGGCATCGATGCTGGGCACGGTCCGCGTCGGCGCCCGGCGCGGGTGGTGCGACGAGCGGGTAGCCGGCGTCGCCCGCCGGGTCGGGCTCGTCTCGGGGCCGCGGACGGCGCGACCGGTGCGAGCGGACGCGGTCGGCGCACCCACACGGCCCGCACGGGACGCCGAGGTGGAGTCGGCGTCCCGCGCGTTGCCGCGGGAGGAACGGGTGGACGTCGTGGCGCGGCCCGGGCGGCCAGGGCGCGGCGAGCCGGACGTCGATGCCCCGGTCCGGGGGTTCGACGAGATCGACTTCACGGGCCGACCGGCGGCGGCCGCCTCGCGCCCGGTACGCGGGCGGGCCGCCCGCGCCACCGCATCGTTCGCGGCAGCACGTGACGACTCCACGGTGGGCGGAGGTGCCACCGGCGCCGGCGCCGGGCGAGCGGGCTTCACCTTCGCCTTCGCCGTCGGACGCCGTGTGGTCATCGCTTCCCCGACGCGGCCGACTGCGTGGTGGGCGTGGTCTTCGCGGCCGGGGACGAGGTCGTCGTCGTGGTCTTGGGCGCCGAGGTCGCCGGGGTCTTGGGGGCCGAGGTCGAGGGCTTGGCCGTCGAGGGCTTGACCGTGGTGGCGGTCGCCGACGTGGTCTTCGAGGGGGAGGTGGACGAGGTGGTCTTGCCGGCGGCCGAGGTCCCGCCGGACGAAGCTCCGGCCGACGGCGTCGGCGGGGGGGCGGGCACGGTCGTGGTCGGCATCTTCTCCCGGGTCGGGTCGAACGCGGCCTTGGCGTCGTCGTCGGCCTTGGCCTGCAGGTACCCGATGTCGTTCGGCGGGACCATGCCCAAACGGTCCTTGGCATCCTTCTCGATGCGACTCGGCGACTCGAGGTCGGCGGTGTCGAGCCGGAGTTGCTTCGCCGTCGACTCCTGCGCGCTGACCTTCTGGCTCAGGTCATCGAGATGGGCCTGGGTCTGCACCAGGAAGACCTGGAACACGACGATGCCGAAGATGCAGACGAACAGCAGACCGACCAGCAGGGTGCCGACCACGCCGGCCGGGGTGCGCCGCGACGGTTCGACCACGTCGTCGACGACGCGCAGCTCGGGCCGGCGCGCCGGCTCGAGGACGTGGTCCTGGCGGTCGTGGCGTTGGGCGGCCCGCAAGGTGATCATGCGGCGGCCTCCCCATCGGTCGGATCGGGTGTGGGCTCGGTCGGGTGCGCCGGGATGACGGCGTCGGTGAGCTTCTCGGCGGCGCGCAACCGGGCGCTCTCGGCACGGGGGTTGGCCGCGATCTCCGCGGCCGTCGGCTTGGTGGCCCCGCGCTTGAGCAGCCGCAACCGGGGCGGGGTCCCGAGCTGGTCGGGTTCGACGGGCAGGCCCGCGGGCACGGTCACCCCGGTGGAGGTCGCAGCTCGCAGGCGGTCCTTCACGATGCGGTCCTCGCCCGAGTGATAGGCGAGCACGACGATGCGGCCCCCGGGGCTGAGCACATCGATCGCCTGATCGATCGCCGAGGCGAGGATGTCGAGCTCGCGGTTCACCTCGATGCGGATGGCCTGGAACGTGCGCTTGGCCGGGTGCCCACCCGTTCGCCTCGCCGGCGCAGGGATCGCCTCGCGCACGAGCTCGGCCAGCTCGACCGTGGTCGTCACCGGCCGTGCCCGCACGATGGCCCGCGCGATGCGATCGGCGAAGCGCTCATCGCCGTACGCCTGGAGGACGTGGGCCAGATCAGTCTCGCTGTACGTGTTGACCACGTCAGCGGCGGTTCGGGGAGCGTCTTGATCCATGCGCATGTCGAGCGGACCAGCCGAGCGGTAGCTGAAGCCCCGCTCCGGTCGATCGAGCTGCGGTGAGCTCACGCCGAGATCGAACAGCACACCAGTCACAGTCCTGTACCCAAGCTCCCCCACGACACGGGCCAGGTGGTCGAAACGCACCTGGCGCAAGGTGACCCTCGAACCGAAACCGCCGAGCCCGGACGCCGCTGCGCGCAGCGCGTCCGCGTCTTGATCGAGGCCGAGCACGGACACCTGGTGGTGCGCGTCGAGAATCGCTCGGGCGTGCCCCCCACCCCCGACCGTCGCGTCGACCACAACCCCCGGAGGTACCGCCCCGAAGATCGATGTGATCTCCGAGACCATAACGGGCGTGTGGTGGAAGGTGGTGGACTCCCCGGCCATACCACTGCTTTCGGTGCCTGTGAGCCCCTGCCGGGTGCTCTGGAGCGGAGTCGTTTCCTTCGACGCGGACGCGCGGGTGAAACGTCGGGTTGGGCGGCGACGATGGCTTCGCTCATCGGCAGCCTCCCGGCCAGCAGACGTACGTCGGGATTTCTCCCCGATCGAACTAGATGGGAAGCGGGCGGAGTAGGGGCCTTCCATCTTGCTGGCCGGAAGGCTGCGGATGAGCGAAACCGCAGACCTCGGTCGGTAACCGTCGTCGTGTGCTCGAGTTCCCCTTCCTCGTCTCGTGTGTCGGTCGGTGGCCCGCAGGCCGGATGCGATGGTCGTGGTGGCCGCTCGGCCGTGGTCGGCGGGTGGGATCAGATCCCCAGCCCCGTCACCGCGGTGAGCAGGCTCTGGTCGGCTTCGGCGCTGATGGCCTGCCACCGTTGTGCGTTCCAGATCTCGATCCGGTCGATGGCGCCGATGATGACGACGTCTCGTTCCAGCCCGGCGAAGTCGCGGAGCCGCTGCGGCAACAGGATGCGTCCCTGGGTGTCGGGTTCGACCTGGACCGCGTTCGCCGCGAACGCCCGCACCGCGTTGTGCGTCGTGAGCCCTTCGCGAACCTTGTCCGTGAGGCGTTTGGCCACCTCACCGAATCCTTCGACCGTCCAGACGCCCAGGCAGTTCTCGTACTGCGAGACGATCCCCTTGCCGGCGAGGTCGTTGCGGAACGTCGACGGGAGAACGACTCTCCCCTTGCCGTCGAGCGAATGCTCAAACGTTCCGACGAACACGTTGCTGCCCTCTCCACCGGATCGACTCGCGGCCCGAACCACTCGGCCCTGATCC
>JBBQHT010000016.1:0-34347 GCA_038324235.1 Acidimicrobiales bacterium | reverse complement strand
CGCCACGTTGTTGACCACGGTGGTCGGGGTGCTCAGCCAAGACCCGGGTTCGGGCTACGACAGCCCCGACATGATGAAGTACGTGCTCGCCGGATGGGGCCTCACCGTGCTCGGCATCGCGATCTACGCCGTGCTCACGATCCGCCGAGGCCGTCAGCTCGCCCGGCGCCTCCCGCCCGACCAGCGCCGGTGGATGTCGTGACCCCACCTGTCCAGGACGATGTCGCGAGCGCCGACGAGGGCGAGCTCGATCTCACGCCACGGTCGGCCCCTGCGCCCCGCGGGCGGGGCGGGTCGAGCGGGCAGCGGCGCTGGCCCTGGGTGATCGTGCTCCTCGCGATCATCTGTGCGATCGGCTTCGTCGTGAGTCACGCCATCAACGACGCCACGTTGTTCTTCTACAACACCGACGAAGCGGTCGCGAAGCAGGCCGAGCTCGGCACCAAGCGGTTCCGCCTGCAGGGCACGGTCGTGCCCAACACGCGCGCCCGCACCGCCGAAGGCGTCGCGTTCAAGGTCACCTTCGACGGCGTCGACGTCAACGTGAACCACATCGGCGACCCGCCCGAGCTGTTCCGCGACTGCGTGCCGGTCGTGCTCGAAGGTCACTGGAGCGGGTCGGGCGCCACGGCCGTGTTCGCCAGCGACCGCATCCTGGTGAAGCACTCCGAGAACTACGAGGCGGCCAACCCCGACCGCATCAAGCAGGCCGAGACCGGGGGCACGATGCCCGTCACCACCGGCGCCGACTCCAAACCGCTCGGTGGCACCGCGGCCTGCTCGGCGCCGAGCGCGGCCACCGCCGCGGCGCCCGCGTCGACCCCCTCGACCCGCGCCCCGGTCACACCGTGAACGCCGCGCTCGGATCAGCCGGGGTCACCCTCGGTCTCGTGGCGTCGGTCCTCGGGGCCATCACGATCACCATCGGGTTGGTACGCCACCAGCCCTCCTACGTCCGCATCGGCCGCTACTACATCTGGCTCGTCGTGCTCGGCGCGGTGCTCGCCACCGTGGCCATGCAACGGGCGCTGCTGACCAACGACTTCTCGGTCCTGTTCGTGCACGACAACGGCAGCACGCAGACCCCGTTCCCGTACAACATCGCGGCCATGTGGTCGGCGCTCGAGGGATCGATCATCCTGTGGACGCTCATCCTCGCCGGCTACATCGCCGTCGTGCTGCGCAAGTTCCGCCACCGCCTCGCGGACCCGCTGGTCGGCTGGGCGCTGCTCACGATGCTGGTGGTGTCGGCGTTCTTCTTCGCGCTGATGGTCGGCCCGGCGAACCCGTTCCGCACGGTCGTGGTCCCGCTCGGCTACGACGGCCCGGGCCCGAACCCGCTGCTGCAGAACCACGTGCTGATGGCGGTGCACCCGCCGGTGCTCTACCTCGGCTACGTCGGTTTCACCGTGCCGTTCGCCTTCGCGATCGCGGCGCTGGTCACGGGCCGGGTCGGCGAGGGCTGGCTCGTCGAGACGCGCCGCTGGACACTGTTCGCCTGGGGCTTCCTCACGGTCGGGATCGTGCTCGGCGCCTGGTGGTCCTACGAGGTGCTGGGCTGGGGTGGGTACTGGGCGTGGGACCCGGTCGAGAACGCCTCGTTCCTGCCGTGGCTCACGGGCACCGCGTACCTCCACTCGGTCATGGTGCAGGAGCGGCGCGGCATGCTGCGCGTGTGGAACCTGGCGCTGCTGTGCGCGACGTTCGCGCTCACGATCCTGGGCACCTTCATCACGCGCTCGGGCGTGCTCGACTCGGTGCACGCGTTCAGCGAGTCGGGCATCGGGCCGGCCATCCTCGGGTTCTTCGCGCTGATCGTCGCGGTGACGGTGGGCCTGATCGGCTGGCGTGGTGATCGGCTCCGCTCGCCGGGTCGCATCGATTCCCCGCTGTCGCGCGAAGGCGCGTTCCTCGCCAACAACGTCCTGTTCGCGGCGTTCGCCTTCGTCGTGCTGTTCGGCACGGTGTTCCCGCTCATCGTCGAGGCGGTCAACGGCGAGCGCATCTCGGTCGGGACCCCGTACTTCAACCGCATGACCGGTCCCATCGGGCTCACGTTGTTGTTCCTCATGGCCGTCGCGCCGGTGCTCCCGTGGCGCAAGGCGTCGGGCGAGCTGCTCCGCGAGCGCCTGTTGTGGCCCGCGTGGATCGGGGCCGGGACTCTCGTGCTCTCCGTCGCGCTCGGCGCGCGCGGCCTCATGCCGCTGATCGCCTTCGCCCTCGCCGGGTTCGCCGGCGGCTCGGCGATGCGTCAGGTCGTGCTCGCCACGCGGCGTCAGGGCTGGCGGGGCTTCGTCGGCCGCGCCAACGGCGGGATGATCGTGCACCTCGGCGTGGTGGTCATCGCCGTGGCGTTCGCCGCCAGCGCCAGCTACGCGAAGCAGGCCGAGTTCAAGCTCGAGAAGGGCCAGAGCGCGACGATCGCCGGCCACGAGATCACCTACCTCGGCGTCATCGACGTGCCCGAGTCGAACCGGGTCGCCACCCGGGCGCAGGTGCTGATCGATGGCGCCGGTCCGTTCGAACCCGCGCTCAACCGCTTCGGTGGCGGCCGCGCGCTGGTCGGCACCCCGGCGGTGCGGAGCTCCGCGATCGACGATGTGATGATCACCCTGCTGGCGCTGCCCGAGAACGCCGATGGGCCCGTGAACCTGCGCGTGATCGTGCAGCCGTTCATCGCGTGGCTGTGGACCGGCGGTTTGATCATGGCGTTCGGGACCCTGCTCGCCGCGATCCCGAGCCGCATCTGGCGCACGCCGACCGATCCGGTGTCGGCCCCGCTGCCCGACCTCAAGGCGCCGAGCACCCCGTCGGCTGCGGCGGGCGATCGGGGGCTCGCCGTCGATCACGAAGCTGACCCCGACGCAGAACCGGTGGCGGTCCCGTGAGCGCGCCGGTCGAACCCGACCTCGGCCTCGGCCTCGGCCTCGGGCCTGATTCGGGCGATCCGGGCGATCCGGGCGATCCGGGCGATCCCGGAGCGCTGACGGACACCGCGGGTGGACCCCCGCGGGGTGGTTCACGAGCGGCGCGCTACAGCGCGATCGCCGTCGGCCTCGTGCTCGTCGTGTTCGTCGCGCTGCTGGCGACCCGACCGCCCGCAGCCGAGACGAGCAGCGCCAACGGCCTGGTGGGCTCGGCCATGCCGAAGGTCACCGGCACGACGCTCGACGGGCAGACGATCGACCTCGACACGTTGCGGGGCAAGTGGGTCGTGGTGAACTTCTTCGCCACGTGGTGCACGGGGTGCCGGATCGAGCACCCCGAGCTCGTGAAGTTCCAGCAACAGCACCAGGCCGCGGGTGATGTGCAGGTCGTGAGCATCGCCTTCAACGACCAGACGTCGGCCCTGAAGACCTTCTTCCAGAAGGAGGGTGGCGACTGGCCGGTCATCGTGAGCGACGACGGGCGCGCCGCCATCGACTTCGGCGTCACCGGCATCCCTGAATCGTTCGTGGTCGCCCCGAACCAGCGGGTCGTCGCGCACTTCGAGGGAGTCAGCGCGGATGCGCTCAACGCGGTGATCGACCGCTTCGACACCGCGGCGGGCAGCGGCACCTCGACGACGGTGGGCCCGTGACGGCGAACGCGTCGGGCGGGCCCAGTGCCGCTCCGGGTACCGGTTCGTTGCGGCGCAGTTGGTGGCCGTGGCTCCCGCTCGTCGTCGTCGTCCTGCTGACCCTGGCCATCGGCACGCTCGGCTCGACCGGACCCTCGACCAACGCCGACCGCGTCGTGGAGATCAGCAAGGTCGTCAAGTGCCCGGTGTGCAACGGCGAGACCGTCGCCGAGTCCAACGCCGACATCGCGCGAGCCGTGCGGCTCGACATCGCCGAGCGCGTCGATCAGGGCCAGACCGATCAGCAGATCACGGACTTCCTGGTGCAGCGCTACGGCGACCGCATCCTGCTCACGCCCACCAGCACCGGGGTGACCGGCCTCGTCTGGATCACGCCGGTCGTGGTGTTGCTGCTCTCGCTCGCCGCGCTCGGCTTCGCCTTCCGGCGCTGGGGTGAGCGCACGCCCTCGGTCGCCACCGACGCCGATCGCGAACTGGTGCGGGCCGCGCTGGTGGTCGAGCACGAGCAGTCCGACGGCACCGACCGGGATGAGGCGTGAGCGCCGATCTGTCTGGTGCACCGGCCGCGGATGCATCCGATCGCGACGAGCCGGTCACTGCACCCGACGCCGCTGGAGGCACCGCGGCGCGCCGTGCCCGGCGCGACGCCCAGGCGCAGCAGGCCGCGCGGGATGCCCAGACCCGATCCCGCCGCTCGGTGGGACCACCCGGCGGCCCGCCCGCCGGCTCGCCGGCGGGATCGTCGGGATCGCCGGTGTCGCCGGTGTCGCCGGTGTCGCCGGTGTCGCGTCGTGAGCTCGACCCGGATGTGCTGGCCGCACTCGAGGAGGAGCGTGACTTCTTGCTGCGCTCGCTCGACGACCTCGAGCGGGAGCACGCGGCGGGCGATGTCGACGACCGCGACTTCCAGGCGCTCAACGACGATTACACCGCCCGCGCCGCCTCGGTGCTGCGGGCGATCGAGAACCGCCAGGCGGCGTTCGCCTCGGCCCGCCGAACGCGATCGTCGGGGCGCACCTGGATCGTCGTCACCGCCTTCGTGGTCGGCGCCATCGTGGTGGGCATCGCCTTCGGCCAGGCCAGCGGACGTCGCGAAGCCGGCCAATCCGTCTCAGGTGACATCCGCCAGACCACGCGGGACCAGTTGCTCCAGGCGCAGCAGTTGCAGGGGCAGGGCAAGCTCGTCGAAGCGATCAAGGTGTATGACCAGGTCCTCCAGCAGCAACCCGCCAACGCGCAGGCGCTGGCGTACAAGGGATGGTTGCTGCGACTGACGTCCCTGCAGTCGACGACGCAGGCCGACCATGACCTGCTGTTGAACCGGGCCCTCGAACAGCTCGACGCCTCGGTCGGCGTCGATCCGACCTACGCCGACGCCCGGGTGTTCCGGGCGATCGTGCGGCGCGACCTGAACCGTCCGCAGGACGCGCTCGACGATCTCGACGCGCTGGCGCCGGGCGGCATCCCGGACTTCATGACGGGCATGGTCGATCAGGTGCGCACCGAACTGCAACGCCAGCTCGGCTCGCCGGGTTCGACGGTGCCGGGCACCGTGCCCGCGGCGGCTCCGGGGGCCCCGGCGTCCGCCCCGGCGGGGTAGTGCGCTGACCGACATCGTGGGGAGGGGGCGGCGAAGCCGGCCGGGCGATCGCGTCGATAGGCGATGGCGGCGCGCCCGTCGTTCAGCGAGACGACGGCGAGGGACCGGGAGGCACGTAGCGAGCCTTGGTGATCGTGCCCTGATCCGTGCCGAGCACCCAGATCGAGCCCTTCTGCGAGATGTTGGCGTCGCGGGTGCGCATGCCGGCGCCAATGAGGCGGCGGATCACCTTCGGGATCAGGTCGCCGTGGCTGCACAGGGCCACATCGCGGTCGCCCTGCTCCCGGAGCACGGCGATCGCCTCGAACGGATCGGCTCCCTCGCCCAGCTCCACCAGGCGCTTGACCTTGAGCCCGAGATGCGTGGCCAACGGCTCGACCGTCTCGATGCAGCGGCGCGCCGGGCTCGAGAACACCCGCACGATCGGCTCGTCCCCCAGCACCTTCAGCACATGCTCGGACTGGTCCCGCCCCCGCTCGCTGAGAGGACGTTGGTAGTCGTCGCCCCGCCACGTCGACCGGCTCCCTGCGTGAGCATGGCGGATGAGATAGATGGCCACCGCCGCACGATAGTGCTCACCAAGCCGGCCCCAGACCGCGGGGCCGCCGCAGCCACGCAACCCGGCGAGGTGCCGGTCCTGCTGCGCCGATGTGGGTGCGCCATCAGCTACGTTTCTCTGCCATGGCACAAGATCTCGACGGCGACCTCGGTGTCGATGTCCTGATCATCGGCGGCGGCATCCAGGGCCTCTACCTGGCCCGCGCGCTGCACAAGGAGTACTCGGTGTGCGTCGTGACCGACCCCAAGGCGCCGTCCGAGACGCTCGACGCGTCCGGGTTCATCTCGGCGGGGTACAACGGCAACGACGTCAACCGCATCCAACCGGCGCGGCGGGCGGCGGGCTACTGGCGCCTCTGGGCCGAATCGAGCGGCGTGCCGCATGACTACTCCCCGGCGTACTACGTCATGCCGGTCGACGAGCAGGGTCTGCGGACCCGCATCTGGGCCGATGCGACCCTGGCGGCCAAGCCGGCCGTCGCGCTGCCCCAGATCTTCGGTCGCGGCACGCTCGACGAGCAGTCAGCCTGGCTGACCGAGGACGACGTCGTGGTGAACCCCGGTCAGGTGCTGGCCAAGCTGCGCGAAGGCCTCGAAGAGCGGATCATCTACGGCGAGGTCAACAAGTTCGGGGTGATCACCGACAAGGCGATCGACTTCGTCGAGGTCCAGACGCTCGACGGGCAGATCGTCCCCATCACGCCGCGCTTCGTCGTGCTCGCTTCCAACGTCGGCAACGGTGCGCTCCTCCAACGACTCGTCACCACGTTCAAGGACCGGGCCAAGCGACGTGACGCGGTCGAGATCATGCGCAACTGCCAGGCGGTGCGCCGGCGGGCCACGATCATGGCCCGGGGTGACCTGCCGCTCGTCTCCGGCCACTTCGCCGGTCTCGACATCACGGCCCATCCGGTCGGGGTCGGGCTGGACCACGTGTGGGCCATCAGCCCGCCCATCGATGATCGCCAGACGGTGCTCGGTCCGGAGGAGATCCGCTTCGAGCCCAAGCTCGAGGCGCACACCGTGCGCGACACGCTCGACCGCCTCTTCGACATCAGCCCCGAGATCGAGCGTCGCGCGGCGGAGCTCACTTGGGGCGGGTACGTCGCCCGCAAGACCGAGCATCCGATGATGGCGGTCCCGGACACGACCGGCGTGCCCCAGCCGGCGCCGGCCCGGCTCGAGAACCTCGACATGGAGGGGTTCATCGCGGTGTGGCCGTCGCACCTCAGCTACGCCATGATCGTCGGCGATGTCGTGGCCGAGCGCATCCAGAACGCGCTCGGGCCCGCGGGGTCCTGGACCGAGGGCCTGCAGCCCGCCGATGTCTGTGAGGTCAACGACGCGCCTCCGGAGAAGCTGGTCGCCCACTGGGAGCGCCCGGACTTCACCTGGAACAGCTGGGCCGCGTTCACCAAGCTGTTCGACTACGGCCGCGGCACCTGAACCCCACGCCCGCCTCGAACCTGTGGGCGGGGGCGTCGCGGGGGCGACGGATCGGGCCACCGGTTGGGTTCGGGTTGGGGTTGGGCTGGGCGGATCAGCGGGCGCCGAGGGAGCGGAGCCGGTCGATGACCGGGGGGAGCGCGTCGAACAGCGCGTCGATGTCCGCGTCGGTGGTCGTCCAGCCGACCGAGATCCGCAGCGACCGGTGGGCGTCGACCCCCATCGCCTCGAGCACCGGCGACGGCTCGAGCGCCTCGGACGAGCACGCGCTGCCCGAGTGCGCGGCGATGCCGGCCTGATCGAGCCCGAGGAGTACGGCCTGGGGCTCGATGCCCGGGATCCCGAGGCACACCAGATGGGGGAGTCGCAGCTCGCGGTCGCCGTAGACCTCCAGACCGAGGCCATCGGCGCCGGAGAGGACCCGCTCGGTCAACCGCCGCGCGTCGCGCGCCTCGCCGGCGAGGCGATCCGCCGTGTCGAGCGCAACGCACGCGGCGGCGAAACCCGCGATGGCGGGAGTGTTCTCGAGCCCGGCACGACGCGCGCGCTCCTGGTCGCTGCCGCGCAGCAGCGGCCGCAGTCGCAAGCCCCGCCGGATCAACAGCGCCCCGATGCCCGGCGGCCCGCCGAACTTGTGGGCGCTGATCGAGAGCAGATCCGCGCCCAGCGACCCGAAGTCGATCGGTACGTGCCCGGCCGCGCACGCCGCATCGATGTGGACCAGCACGCCGCGGGCGTGGGCGGACTCGACGATCTCGTGGATCGGTTGCAAGGTACCGACCTCGTGGTTGCCCCACTGGATGTTCACGAGCGCCACCGCCACGTCGGCGTCCGATGCCTCGTCGAGCGCGGCGCCCACGGCTGCGGGGTCGACCCGCCCGGTGCTGTCGACCCCGATGGTGGCGATCGTGTGCGTACCCGCGTCGCCGAGGGTGTCGGCACTGAGCCGCACCGCGGAGTGCTCGATCACGGGTACGACGAGGCGCGTTCCGCGCTCGGCGGCGCCCCAGACCGCGGTCGCGATCGACTCGGTCGCGCCGCTCGTGAACACGACCTCGCGCGACCGGGCCCCGAAGAAGGACGCGACCTGTTCTCGGGCCTGTTCGATCGCCACCCTCGCGGTCATGCCCTCGAGGTGGATCCGGCCCGGATCCCCGGTGCCGACCTCGGCCGGGCCGGACGCCCCGTTCTGGTCGGTGCGCGCGCCGGTCAGCCAGCCCACCATCGCTGCCACGACCTCGGGACGGGGCGGCGAGGTCGACGCGTGGTCGAGGTAGTGGCGGCTCACCGCGCGAGCGTAGCCACCGCCGCGCCGGCCGCTCTCGGACCCGCTACTACGTTGGGCGGATGCTCCCGCCCGTCCCGCTGCCGACCCCACGACGACATCCGTCGGCGCGGCGGTGCGCTGGGCGGGCCCGTGTCCTCGCGGTCGTGGCGACGATCCTGATGGCGGCCGGTGCGTGCACGACCGCCACGACCACCTCCGGTTCGGGCTCCTCGGCCCCGGGATCCTCCGATCCCGCTCCGGGCTCCGTGCCCGACGGACCCTCGGTCACCCACCGCGTCCCCCAGGACGCTCCCACGATCACTGACGCGGTCAAGCAAGCCAAGCCGGGCGACCTCATCCTCATCTCTGCGGGCACCTACCGCGAATCGGTGGAGGTGACCGTGCCTCGCCTGACCATCCGGGGCCTCGATCGCAACACCGTGGTGCTCGACGGTGAGAACCAGCGCCAGAACGGGTTCCTGGTCGGCGTCAACGGTGTGGCCATCGAGAACCTCACGGTGCACAGCTTCAAGGCCAACGGCATCTTGTTCACCGGGTCCATCGAACCGACCGACGATCGAGGTGCGTACGGCAACCCATCGCACAGCGAGGATCCGAAGGGGTTGCTGCACGGTTACCGCGCGTCCTACGTGACCGTCTACAACAACGGTCTCTACGGGCTGTACGCCTTCTCCGCCCGCGGTGGTCGATTCGACCACGCGTACGCGTCCGGCCATCCCGACTCGGGCCTGTACATCGGGCAGTGCAAGCCGTGCGACGCAGTGATCACGGACTCGCTCGCCGAGCACAACGCGGTCGGGTACGAGGGCACCAACGCGAGCGGCAACCTCTACGTGATCAACTCGACGTTCCGGGCCAACCGGTTGGGCATGACCCCCAACTCGCAGCGACGGGAGCGCTTCGGGCCCCAGGGCGACGCGGTGTTCGCCGGCAACATCGTCACGGGCAACAACGACGTCGCCACCCCCGCCCAGGACGACGGGGCGTTCGGCCTCGGCATCGCGATCGGGGGCAGTCAGCACAACCGCGTGCTCAAGAACCTGGTCACCGGGAACGTGCAGGTGGGCATCCTCGTCACCGAGCTCGACAGCTACGCGCCCGAAGGCAACCGGGTCGAGGGCAACGTCGCGACCGGCAACGGTCTCGATCTGGTGTTCGGCACCACCACCACGGGACCCGGCCTCGAGGCCAAGGGCAACTGCTTCGCCGGGAACACGTTCGCCACGGCGGCCCCCGAGCGCATCGAGGCCGTCCTGTCGTGCCCGGCCTCGGCCACGGGCGCCGTGGGGGCCAGCTACACGACCTTCGCCGCACCGGCCGGGGTCGACTACCGCTCGATGCCGGCCCCGCCCCCGCAGCCCTCGATGCCCGACGCCGCGACCGCGCCGGCGCGCCCGGCGACCGATGTGGCCGTCGATGTCGACGTGGACGCGATCGTCGTGCCGCAGGCGCCGGCGTGAACGTCCGCCGGGCGATCGCCGGTGGCGTGGTCGGGGTGATCATGGGCGCGGGCGCGTGCTCGTCGGCGGGTACCGGGGACGCCCAGGGCACCAGCCCCAGTTCGGGGCCCGGCTCGGTGCCCGGTACGACCGCGCCGGGCGCACCGTTGACCCTGGCGCAGGCCACGACCTTGGCCCAGACGTTGTTCGAGAACTACGACCGTGGCGGTGCCTCGATCGAGGCGACGATCCCGTACGGCCCGGCGGCGACGTTCCGCTTCACCGGCGACGTCGACTGGCGTGAGCACCGCGGGCACGGCCAGCTCGAGACGGTGTTCGCTGACAGCCGGCCGAGCCAGACGACCGAGGTGACCTGGACACGAGACGCGGTGGCCATCACCGACCCGCAGGGAACGACCACGCATGCTCTCGATCCGCAGGCCTCGCCGCTCGATCGCGTCCTCGCGTTCGTCGACTCCCTGGAATCGGATCGCCCCGAGAACGCGCAGCTGCTCCAGCAAGGCGACGCCCGCTTCCTCGGGAGCGAGGGTGACGGCGCCGCCGCCGTCGACCGCTTCCGGGCGGGGGCGCGCACGACGTACTGGGTGCGGCGCGAGGACGGTCGCATGGTGCGCGTCGAGGCGGCGTTCAACGGGTTCGCCGGCCCCGTCGTGATCGAGGTGCGCGACCCGGGGCCCCGGTCCGTCGCCCTGCCCCCGGCGTTGGCGACGGTCGGCACGGGGCCGGCACCCGCGTCGGGCCCCGGCTCGACGTCGCCGTGATGACGAGCCTGGACCGGGCCCCGACCTGGCACACGGGCCGCGCGGAGCTGACCGCGAGCTGACCGGGCCGTGCGCCCTCCGTGAGCGTTCACGGTCTCCCGCCACGCTTCGTGGCACGCAGGGTGAGTCGTTCGGCCCATTCCATGGTTTCTTGACCCGAACACGAGCTTGGTGGTCCATTCTGGAATCGCTCTGGCGCGCGGGTCGGCGCGTTCCACTTCGGGGAGACATCGTGAACGAGCAGCATTTTGGGCCGAACGGCCGCGTGACCATCGGTCGCGGCGCGCGCTGGAAGCGGTCGGTGATCGTGATCGCGCTGCTCGCCGTGAGCATCCCGCTGGCGGCCAGCGTGCTGAACGCGCCGGCGGCGTCGGCGGCCGGCACGACGAGCGGCACGGTCTTTCGGGACGACAACTTCGACGGCGCGTTGGCGGCGACCGAAGGGGGAGTGGGCGGGGTCACCGTGTCGGCGTTCGACGCCGGAGGTACGCCCCGTGGCTCGACCACGAGCGCGGCCGACGGCACCTACAGCCTGCCCATGACCGGGAGCGGTCCGTACCGGATCGAGTTCACGACCATCCCCGTGTTCCTGACGCCCGGTCCCGTCGGCGCCGATTCGAAGACGACGGTGCAGTTCGTCCCCGATGGTGGCGCGGCGAACGTCAGCCTCGGGCTCACGTACCCGAACGACTACTGCCAGAACGATCCGCAACTCGTCACGTCGTGCTTCGTGTACGGCGACCAGACCGGTGCCAACTCCGGCACGTCGACGTTGCGCAAGTTCGCGTCGTCCGCGTCCGGCACGGCGGCACCGACGTCGGTCGCGAGCGCCAACCAGATCGGGGTCACGTTCGGCCTCGCCTACCAGCGCCAGACGGGCAACGTGTTCGAGGGCGCCTACGTGCGGCGCCACGCCGGGCTCGGCCCGAGCGGCATCGGGGCCATCTACAACGGTCCGAACCTCTTCGTGGATCTGAACGCGGTGACCGGCTTCAACGGCGCGGGCAGCGACGGGCGCGCGGGAGTCGTCGACTACGACGTCGATGCCACCGCGTTCGGCATCGTCGGCAAGGCGGGGTTCGGCGACCTCGACATGTCCGAGGACAGCACGACGATCTACGCGGTCAACCTGAGCAACAACCAGCTCCTCTCGATCCCGGTCGGCATCCCCGCGGTCGCCCCCACGACGGCGGCGGCCACCGACACCCCGCCCGCCGCCGGTCAGGTGGGCCAGTTCTCGATCCCGGCTCCCGCCGGGTGTGTCGATCCCCACGACATGGCGCTCGCGGTGCACGACGGCCTCGTCTACGCCGGCGGCGTCTGCTCCGCCGAGTCCACCCAGGACGCCAACGATCTCTCGTTGTACATCTACACGTTCGATCCGGCGACGACCTCGTTCTCGGCGAGCCCGGTGTTCACCACGCCGCTGAACTATGTGCGTCGCTGCGGTGAGGCAGCCGGCAACGCGGGCGCGGCGTCGACGACCAACAGCGCGCCGGGCTGCGCCGCCGATCAGCGCGCCACGTGGCGCCCGTGGGTGTCGACCGAGCCGGCCTTCCCGCACATCATCACCTACGCGCAGCCGACCGTCGGCGGCATCGACTTCGACCACGGCAACCTCTTGATCGGTCTACGGGACCGCTTCGGCGACCAGGCGGCGTCGAGCGGCCTGAACACCGCCGGCGCCAACGTCGAGCGCATGCGCACCGCCGGCGACCTGCTACGAGCCTGCGGCAGCCCGGGCGCCGGGTGGACCATCGAGGCGAACGGTTCGTGCGGGGGCACCTCCACCGGTGGCGTCGGCACCAACCAGGGCCCGGGTGGCGGCGAGTACTACAACACCGAGTTCTACGACCCGTACCACGACGAGACGACGACCGGCGCGGTGCTCCAGATCCCGGGGCACAACGAGGTCGCGTCGACCGTGTTCGATCCCATCACCACCACGTTCACCGGTGGCGTCGGCTGGTTCACGAACACCGGCGCCCAGGCGGGCCAGCACTCGCGGGCGACCAACTACCAGGTGTACGGCACCGGCGCCGACACCTTCGGCAAGGCCAACGGTCTGGGTGACCTCGAGGCGCTGTGCGATCAGGCGCCGATCGAGATCGGCAACCGCGTCTGGCGCGACACCGACGGCAACGGCATCCAGGATCCGAACGAGCCCACCTTCGCCGGTGTCACCGTGCACCTCTACGACGCGACCAACACGCTCGTGGGCACGACCACCACCGACGGCTCGGGTCAGTACTACTTCAACGCCGGCGATGTGCCTGGTGGCGTGCAGCCGGACGTGGCGTACACGGTCAAGCTCGACAACGCCGCGGACTTCGCGGCGGGCGGCGCGCTCGAGGGGCTGCGGGTCACGACCACCGCGGCCGGGGCGAACATCAGCATCGATTCGAACGCGGTGCTCAGCGGCGGGTTCCCGGTCATCGCCTACACGACCGGAGGCCCGGGCGCGAACGACCACACGCTCGATGTGGGCCTGCGCCCGAGTCTCAGCCTCGGTGACGTGGTGTGGGACGACCTCAACAACAGCGGCGTCAAAGACGGCGGCGAGACCGGTGTCTCGGGGGTGCGCGTCAAGCTGTTCGATGCGGGCAACACCGAGGTGCCTGTCGGTCCCGACGGGATCCTCGGCACCGCGGACGATGCCGTGGGTGGCGTGCTCACCGGCGGCGCCGGCGACTACCTGTTCACCAATCTGCTCGAAGGCTCGTACCACGTCGAGATCTCGAACCTGCCGGCGGGGTACATCTCGTCGCACGATCCCGCGTCCGGCGCCACCCCGAACAACGACACGAACAACGACGACAACGGCACCGGCACCAGCGCCGGCACCGTCGTGTCCAACGCCATCACGCTCTCGGCGAACGCCGAGCCGACCAACGACGGTGACGCGGACGCGAACACCAACCGGACGGTCGACTTCGGCATCTTCCATCCGAGCCCAGCGGTCACCCTGAAGAAGTTCACCAACGGCTTCGACGCGCAGTCCCCGACGGGCCCGACGGGCCCGACCGGTCCGGGTGACACCGTCAACAACCCGGTGGTGGCGGTCGGCTCGACCGTGACGTGGACCTACGTCGTGACCAACACCGGCAACACCCCGTTGATCAACCTGGCGGTCATCGACGATCAGGGGGTCACGGTCGTCTGCCCGCAGTCCACGTTGGCCGCGGGCGCCACCATGACCTGCACGGCCACCGGTCCCGCAACCGTCGGGCAGTACACGAACGACGGGTCGGTCACCGGGACGAGCGAACCCAATCCCGGAGGTCCGACCACGCCGGTCGGCCCCGTCACCGACATCTCGCACTACTTCGCCCAGGGCCTCGCGCTCGGCAACCTGGTGTGGGTCGACACCAACGACAACGGCGTGCACGACCTCGGCGAGGTCGGCCTGCCCGGTATCACCGTGAAGCTGTTCGACAGCACCCACACCGAGGTCAACGTCGGCCCCGACGGCATCCTCGGCAACGCCGATGACGCGCCGGGCGGGATGCTGACCGACGCATCGGGCCTGTACCGCTTCCAGGCCCTCGCACCGGGCTCGTACACGGTCGAGATCTCCAACGTGCCCTTCACCTACCGATCCTCGACCGACCCGGCCACGGGCGCCACCCCGAACAACGACATCAACGACGACGACAACGGCCCCACCCGCAACTACGGCTCCCTCGAGTCGAACCCGGTGACGCTGTCGCTCAACGGTGAACCCACCGACGACGGCGATGCGGATGCGAACACCAACCTCACCGTCGACTTCGGTCTGTTCCACAACCAGCCGGGCGTGACGCTGAAGAAGTTCACGAACGGCTTCGACGCCCAGTCGGCCACCGGCGCCACCGGTCCGACCGGGCCGGGCGACACGGTGAACAACCCGGTCGTGTCCATCGGTTCCACGATCTCATGGACCTACATCGTCACCAACACCGGCAACGAGGCGTTGCAGGACATCGTGGTCACCGACGACCAGGGCGTCGTCGTCTCCTGCCCGGCCAGCGTCCTCGCCGTCGGCGCGTCGATGACCTGCACGGCGACCGGTGTCGCCGTCGCCGGTCAGTACGGCAACGTCGGCACGGTGAACGCCCGCTCGGTCTCCTTCCCCGGCGACGACCCGATCGAGGTCGCCCCCGTGAGCGATCCCTCTCACTACTTCGCCTTCGGGCTCAGCCTCGGCAACCTCGTGTGGGACGACGTCAACGACAACGGCGTGGTGGACCCGGGCGAGCCGGGCATCGCCGGCGTGACCGTGAAGCTGTTCGACAGCGCCAACGCCGAGGTCCCCGTGGGTCCTGACGGAGTGCTCGGCACGGCCGACGATGCGCCCGGCGGCGTGGCGACGACCGGGGCGGGCGCCTACTTCTTCACCAACCTCACCGCGGGCGACTACCACGTCGAGATCTCCACCCTGCCGGCGGGCTACCGGTCCTCGACCGACCCCGCCTCGGGCGCCACGCCGAACAACGACGTGGACAACGACGACAACGGCACGGGCACCGGCTCGGGCACCGTCAGCTCGGCCACGGTCACCCTGACCCTCGGCGGTGAGCCCACGAACGATGCCGATGCTGATGCCAACACGAACACGACGGTGGACTTCGGTCTGTTCGCGCCGCATTCGCTGGGCAACCAGGTGTGGACCGACACGAACAACGACGGGGTGATCGACGGCGGCGAGACGGGCATCGATGGTGTGACGGTCTCGCTCTACGCGGATGCCAACAACGACGGCACCCCCGACGGCGCCGCGCTCGCCACCCAGGCGACGAGCAACGGCGGCTTCTACCTGTTCACGAACCTGCAGGGCGGCACGTACGTGGTCGGTGTCGATCTCGCCACGGTGCCCGCGGGCATGGTGTCCTCGACCGGTGCCGCCAACGGCTACGAGCCGGCCTCGGATCCGGACAACGACACCGACAACGACGACAACGGCACGACGGTCGCGTTGCTCAACGCCGTGCTCTCCGCGCCGGTCACGCTCGGTTCGGGTAGCGAGCCCACGGGCGAGCTGCCGCTCGCGGCCGGTCATCCCGACACCGCCACCGACAACAACTCGAACCTCACCGTCGACTTCGGGTTCTGGCTGCCGGCCCCGACCGACAGCATCAAGAAGTTCACCAACGGGTTCGACGCCCAGTCCCCGACCGGTCCCACGGGTCCGACGGGTCCGGGCGACACCGTCAACAACCCGGTCGTCACCGTCGGCTCGACGGTCAACTGGACCTACGTCGTCACGAACACGGGCAACACGCCGCTGGTGAACATCGTGGTCACCGATGATCAGGGTGTCACGGTCACCTGCCCGCAGACGTCGTTGGCGCCCGGTGCCTCGATGACCTGCACGGCCAGTGGCCCCGCCACGATCGGCCAGTACACGAACAACGGCACGGTCACCGCGGACGGCCAGCCGTTGCCCGCGGGTCCCACCTCGCCCCTGCCGCCGGCTGCCGACATCTCCCACTACTTCGGCGCCAGCGCCAGCATCACCTTGAAGAAGTTCACGAACGGCTTCGACGCCCAGTCCCCGACCGGGCCCACCGGCCCGACCGGTCCGGGTGACACGGTCAACAACCCCGTCGTGGCGATCGGTTCCACGGTGACGTGGACCTACGTCGTGACCAACACCGGCAACGTCGCCGTGGACACCGTCACGGTGACGGACTCGGATCCGTCGGTCACGGTCAGCTGCCCCGCCTCGGTGCTGGCGGTGGGCGCGAGCCTGACCTGTTCGGCCACGGGCATCGCGCATGCCGGTCAGTACGCCAACACGGGCACGCTCACCGCGCACGGGCTCACGGGTGGTAACGGCACCCCGGTGGGGCCGCTCACCGACCCGTCCCACTACTTCGCCCAGGGCCTCTCGCTCGGCAACCTCGTCTGGAACGACCGCAACGACAACGGGGTCGTCGATGCCGGCGAGCCCGGCCTCGCCGGCGTCACGGTGAAGCTCTTCGACGCCAGCAACGTCGAGGTGCCGGTCGGGCCCGATGGCATCCTCGGCAACGCCGATGATGCGCCCGGCGGCGTCGTCACCGGCGCCGGCGGCGGCTACACGTTCTGGGCGCTCGCCCCCGGCGACTACCACGTCGAGATCTCGAACCTCCCGGCGGGCTTCCGGTCCTCGGCCGACCCCGCCTCGGGCGCCACGCCGAACAACGACACGGACAACGACGACAACGGCACGGGCACCGGCACCGGTCCGGTCAACTCCGCGGTCGTCACGTTGAGCGTCGGCGGTGAGCCCACGAACGATGCCGATGCTGATGCCAACACGAACACAACGGTGGACTTCGGGTTGTTCGCGCCGCATTCGCTGGGCAACCAGGTGTGGACCGACACGAACAACAACGGCGTGGTGGATGGCGGCGAGAGCGGCCTCGACGGCGTGACCGTCTCGCTCTACGCGGATGCCAACAACGACGGCACGCCCGACGGCGCCGCGGTGGTCACCCAGGTGACGAGCAACGGCGGCTTCTACCTCTTCACCGAGCTCGCCGCCGGCACGTACATCGTGGGCGTGGACAGCACGACCCTCCCGGCCGGGATGGTCTCGTCCACCGGTCCCGCCAACGCCTACGAGCCGGCCCCCGATCCGGACGTGACCGCGGTCGACAACGACGACAACGGCACCACCGTCGCACTGCTGAGCGCCGTGCTCTCGGGCCCGGTCACGCTCATCGACGGCGCCGATCCCACGGGAGAGCCCGCCACCCCGGGTCATCCCGACACCGCGACCGACAGCAACTCCGACCGCACCGTCGACTTCGGGTTCTGGCTGCCGGCCCCGACCGACAGCATCAAGAAGTTCACCAACGGCTTCGACGCCCAGTCCCCGACCGGTCCCACGGGTCCGACGGGTCCGGGCGACACGGTCAACAACCCGGTGGTCGCGGTCGGTTCGAGCGTGGCGTGGACCTACGTGGTCACCAACACCGGCAACACGCCGCTGGTGAACATCGTGGTCACCGACGATCAGGGCGTCACGGTCACCTGCCCGCAGACGAGCCTCGCCCCCGGCGCCTCGATGACCTGCACGGCCAGCGGCCCCGCCACGATCGGCCAGTACACGAACAACGCCACGGTGACCGCCGACGGCCAGCCCCTGCCGGGCGGACCGACGGCCCCTCTGCCGCCGGCGACCGACATCTCCCACTACTTCGGGACCGACCCGGGCATCTCGCTGAAGAAGTTCACGAACGGCTTCGACGCCCAGGCGCCGACCGGGCCCACCGGCCCGACCGGTCCGGGTGACGCGGTCAACAACCCCGTCGTGGCGATCGGTTCCACGGTGACGTGGACCTACGTCGTGACCAACACCGGCAACGTCGCCGTGGACAGCATCACGGTGACGGACTCGGATCCGTCGGTCACGGTCAGCTGCCCGGCCTCGGTGCTGGCGGTCGGCGCGAGCCTGACCTGTTCGGCCACGGGCGTCGCGCATGCCGGTCAGTACGCCAACACCGGGACGCTCACGGCCCACGGGCTCACCGGAGGCAACGGCACCCGGTTGGGCCCGGTCACGGATCCGTCCCACTACTTCGCCCAGGGGCTCTCGCTCGGCAACCTCGTGTGGAACGACCTGAACAACAACGGGGTCGTCGACGCTGGCGAGCCCGGCCTGACCGGCGTCACGGTGAAGCTCTTCGACGCCAGCAACGTCGAGGTGCCCGTTGGCCCCGACGGCATCCTCGGCAACGCCGATGACGCCCTCGGCGGCGTCGTCACCGGCGCCGGCGGCGGCTACTCGTTCTCGGCCCTTGCCCCGGGCGACTACCACGTCGAGATCTCCAACCTGCCCGCTGGGTTCCGGTCCTCGGCCGATCCCGCCTCGGGCGCCACGCCGAACAACGACGTGGACAACGACGACAACGGCACGGGCACCGGCTCGGGCACCGTCAGCTCGGCCACGGTCACCCTCAGCCTCGGCGGCGAACCCACCAACGACGCCGATGCCGACGCCAACACGAACACCACGGTGGACTTCGGCGTGTTCCTGCCCCAGCCGGGTGTCACCTTGAAGAAGTTCACGAACGGCTTCGACGCCCAGTCGGCCACCGGCGCCACCGCACCGACCGGCCCCGGTGACACCGTCAACAACCCGGTGGTCTACGTGGGCGACGCGATCTCGTGGACCTACATCGTCACCAACACCGGCAACACCGCGTTGGTGGGCATCGGGGTCGTCGACGATCAGGGCGTCACGGTGACCTGCCCGCAGTCGACGCTCGCGGTCGGCGCATCGATGACCTGCACGGCCGCCGGGGTCGCGACCGCCGGCCAGTACGGCAACGTCGGCACGGTGACCGCCTCCAGCCGCCCGAACCCGGGCGACACCCCGGTCGCCCTCACGCCGGTCAGCGACCCGTCGCACTACTTCGCGGCGAGTCCCGTGGTCTCGATCAAGAAGTACACCAACGGCTACGACGCCCAGTCCGCCACGGGCGCCACCGGCCCGACGGGCCCGGGCGACACGGTCGACAACCCGGTCGTCGCCGTGGGCTCGACCGTCACGTGGACCTACGTGGTGACCAACGACGGCAACGTCAACCTGGTCAACATCGCGGTCAGCGACTCGGATCCCGGCGTCGTCGTGGTGTGTCCCCCGACGCCGATCTTGGCCCCGGGTGACTCGATCACCTGCTCGGCCACCGGCACCGCCCGCAACGGGCAGTACGCCAACGTGGGCACGGTGCACGCCGACGCCCAACCGAACCCCACGTCACCGGCCACGCCGGTCCCGCCGGCGGGCGATCCGTCCCACTACTTCGGCCAGGGTCTCTCGCTCGGCAACCTCGTGTGGATGGACGGCAACAACGACGGGCTCGTGAGCCCCGGCGAGTCGGGGGTCGCCGGCGTCACGGTGCGCCTGCTCGACGCCAGCAACAGCGAGATCAACGTCGGCCCCGACGGCATCCTCGGCACGGCCGACGACGCGGCCGGGGGCGTGGTCACCGATGCCGGCGGTCAGTACCGCTTCCAGGGACTCCCGCCGGGCGACTACAAGGTGGCGATCTCGTCGCTGCCCGCCGGTGTCATCTCGTCGGGTGATCCCGCCAGCGGCGCCACCCCCAACAACGACATCGACAACGACGACAACGGTGTCGGGACCGGCAACGCCACGATCACCTCGAACGTCGTCACGCTGGCCGTCGGCACCGAGCCGATCACCGACGGCGACCTGGACGACAACAGCAACCTCACCGTGGACTTCGGGCTCTTCTCGCCGAACGGCGCCGTGGGCATCAAGAAGTTCACGAACGGGTTCGACGCGCAGAACCCGTCCGGACCCGTCGCGCCGACCGGTCCGGGCGACACGCAGAACAACCCGGTCGTCGCGGTCGGCGGTGCGATCGCCTGGACCTACACCATCACCAACACCGGCAACGTCGCCCTCGTCAACATCGTGGTGACGGACTCCGATGCGTCAGTCGACGTGTCGTGCCCGCAGACGACACTCGCCATCGGCGCATCGATGACGTGCACGGCGAACGGTGCGGCGACCGCCGGGCAGTACGCCAACGTCGGTTCGGTGACCGCCGACGGCCAGCCCAACCCGGGCGATGCCACCACGGCGGTCCCGCCGGGCACCGACCCGTCGCACTACTACGGCTCCGCCCCGTCGATCGATCTGGTCAAGTACACCAACACCAAGGACGCGACCGGCGACGCCAACGCCGAGCCCGGCCCGTACGTCCCGGTGGGCTCGACGATCACCTGGTACTTCGTGGTCACCAACACGGGCAACGTGCCGCTCACCGGGGTCGCCGTCACCGATGACGATGCCGCTGCGACCGTCACCTGCCCCAAGTCCACGCTGGCTGCGGGCGAGCAGATGGAGTGCCAGGCCACCGGCACCGCCGTCGCCGGCCAGTACGTGAACAACGGCACGGTGACCGGCACGCCGCCGGTGGGTCCGCCGGTCACGCACGGCGATCCGTCGCACTACTACGGCTCCCAGCCCGCGATCGACGTCGTGAAGTACACGAACACGAAGGACGCCACCGGCGACGCGAACACCGCCACCGGCCCGGTCGTGCCCGTCGGCTCGGCGGTGACCTGGTACTTCGTCGTGCACAACACCGGCAACGTCGCCCTCACCGCCGTGACGGTGACCGACGACGATCCGACGGTGACGGTCACCTGCCCCCAGACGACGTTGGCGGTCGACGAGTCGATGACCTGCACCGCGCCGGGGATCGCCACCGCCGGCCAGTACGTGAACAACGGCACGGTCACCGGCACCCCGCCGGTGGGTCCGCCGGTCACCCACGGCGATCCGTCGCACTACTTCGGCTCGCAGCCCGGGATCAAGCTCGTGAAGTACACGAACACCCAGGATGCGACGGGTGACGCGAACGAGGCGCCCGGTCCTGCCCTCACGGTCGGTTCCATCGTCACCTGGTTCTACGTCGTGACCAACACGGGCAACGTCGACCTCACGAACGTGACGGTCACCGATGACGATCCCGCCGTGTCGGTCACCTGCCCGGCGACCACCCTGGCCGTCGGCGCGAGCATCACGTGCACGGCCGTCGGCACCGCCGCCCCCGGCCAGTACGCCAACATCGGCACGGCGACCGGTACGCCGGCGGTCGGCACGCCGGTCACCACCCCCGATCCGTCGCTCTACACGGGCTTCGAGGCCGACGTGTCCTCGCAGCAGCGCACCGAGACGCCGACCACCGGCCCGCTGCCGGTGACGGGATCAGACGCCGGTCGCCTCGCGTTGGTGGGCTTGGCCATGCTCGGCGCCGGTCTCGCCCTCGTCCAGGGCGCCCGCCGCCGCCGGGTGTGATCCGCGGCGGGCGATCGTCAGGTCGTCCGCCGCCGGGCGCGCCGGACCGTCGGCGCGAGGGTGCGTCGGTGTGTCGCGGAGGTCAGGTCGGGGTGAGGATCTCGGCGACGCCGGTGACGCAGAACTTGTCGCCCATCGGGATCGATGACTCGAGCTCGGGCGACGTATCCCCGTAGAGCGCGGCCAACATCCCTTTGACCATGCCTCGGTCGACCGCGCAGATCACGGGGTTCTCGATGGCGGCGCCGCCGAAGGGACAGTGCTCGGAGACGATGCGCAGTTCGTTGTTGCGCTTCTCGGCGTGGGCAGCGAAGCCGTGGGCGGTGAGCGCGTCCGCCACAGCGTGCAGCGCCGAGCGGAACGATCGCTGGTGATCACCGGAGTCGCCGAGGGACTCGGCCATGACCCGGCCGTACTCGATGCCGACCTCCTCGGCCATGGCCTCGGCCTGGTCGACCGGGAGCAGCGTCAGCGCCCGCCCGAGGAGCGCGATGAGGACGTCGTCCTGGCGCACCGGGACCTCGACCGCGATCTGGCGGTCGGTCGGGCGGTAGCGCTTCGAGGGCCGCCCGGCGCCGGACTGGCGATCGCGGGCGACGGCGACCTCGAGATACCCGCCACCGGCCAGCTTGTCGAGGTGGTGCCGCGCGACGTTGGGGTGCAGTTCGAAGCGCTCGGCCACCTCTGCGGCGGTCACGCCGCCGTCGGCCTCGTGCTCGTGGGCGAACAGGTAGATCTCACGACGGGTCGGATCCCCGAACGCGGACGTGATCGCGGTGACCGCAGACGCGAACTCGGTGGCGCTGAGCGTCGGGTTGGGTGGGGTACCGGTCACGGCCGGACTGCGTGGTGGATGGTCCACCCCGATATTCTACCTATCTGCGTAGGAGAAATTCGTCCCCGCCCCCGGATCACCCCCGAGACCGTTCGCCCAGGAGCCCTGCATGGCCGTCACCGAAGCCGACATCATCGACGTGTTGCGTCCCGTCGAAGACCCAGAGCTGCACCGCAGCATCGTGGACCTCGGCATGGTCCGCACGATCGGGATCGATGGGTCGGCGGTCTCGGTCCAGGTCGCGCTCACCGTCGCGGGCTGCCCGCTGCGCAACGAGATCGACAACCGGGTCACCTCGGCCGTCACCGCCCTCGACGGCATCGACACCGTCAGCATCGACTTCACGGTGATGACCGACGAGGAGCGGGTCGAGCTGCGCCAGCGCCTCCACGGCGACCCTGGTGCCACGGCGGGTACGCACGAGGGTCACGGCCACGCCGAAGGCCGGGTCATCCCGTTCGCGGATCCGTCCAGCAAGACCCGCTGCCTGATGATCGCGTCGGGCAAGGGCGGTGTCGGCAAGTCGTCGATCACCACGAATCTCGCCGTCGCACTGGCCCAGCGGGGTCATTCCGTGGCCGTGGTCGATGCGGATGTGTGGGGTTTCTCGATCCCGCGCATGCTCGGGGTGGACCACCCGCCGGTCGTCATTGACGAGATGCTCATCCCGCCGGAGTCCTACGGCGTGCGCTGCATCTCGATGGGCTTCTTCGCCGCGGAGGATCAGCCCGTGATCTGGCGGGGCCCGATGCTGCACAAGGCTCTCGAGCAGTTCCTCACCGACGTGTTCTGGGACGAGCCCGACTTCCTCGTCGTCGATCTGCCGCCCGGCACCGGCGACATCTCCCTGTCGCTCGCCCAGTTCCTGCCCCGCGGCGAGGTCTACGTCGTGACCACCCCGCAACCCGCCGCCCAGCGCGTCGCCCAACGGGCGGCGTTCATGGCTCAGAAGGTCAACCTCGAGGTCAAGGGCGTCATCGAGAACATGGCGTGGTTCGCCGGTGATGACGGCAAGCGCTACGAGATCTTTGGCGCCGGTGGCGGCCAGGAGCTCGCCGACCGGCTCGAGGTGCCGATGCTCGGGCAGGTGCCGCTCGTGTCCGAGTTGCGTGAGGGGGCCGACGCCGGCCGACCGGTCGTGGCGGTCGATCCCGACAGCGAGGTCTCGCTCGCCATCAAGCGGATCGCCGAGACCATCGACGTCGAGCTCGCCCCCACCCGGCGCTTCCACCCCGAGCTCAAGATCATCTGACCGCGGCGCCCGCGGGCACCGCGGCGCCTCTACAGGCCGGCGATGGCGAGCGTCACGGCGTGGGGGTTGGTCGGATCGATCCGGACCGGCACGTCGGCCTGCGGGAGGAGCTGCGCCCGGGCGACGGGGGAGAGCACCTGGCGCACGGTCACGTCGTAGGCGGCGTACTGGGTGCCGGTCACGGTCAGGTCGATGTCGGACACGGGCTGGCCGTTCACCACGGCGCCGCTGTCGCGGATCTGTTTCACCGTCGCCCGAGCGGGGGTCCCGGTGGGGATGGCCATGACGGTCTGGCCGTTGATGGTGGTGGCGACGGCGCCGCTGTTCTGGGCGACCATCCCGGCCAGCATGGCGTTGGCGTTCGCGGTGCCGGTGGCCATCTGGGCCATGCCGGTGCCGAAACCGATCGGTCGGGCGGCCATGATCGTGTCCTTCGTGATCATGTGCCACCAGATGCAGAACGCGCCGGAGGCGAAGCAGGCCAACGCCCCGACGCCGAGCCCGATCGCCGCGATGGGCACCAGGAACGCCGTGGCCAGGAGGCCGACGCCGATCACGATGCAGGCGATGCCGGCTCCGAGGTTGTAGCCGCGCATGAATCCCATGGTCTTCTTCTTTCGTGGTGGTTCGGCCCGAGGGGCCGCAGGTGGGGCAGGTCTTCGCCCCGGACGGCGCCGTTGCCGCCCGGAGCAGATCGGAGCAGGCAGGGTCAGTACTGGCTGTAGAGCATCCCGTAGCGGGTGCGGACGTCCATGCTCTGGCCCATGCGGTTGGTCCAGCCGGTCTGCACGCTGGTCCAGGTGCCCGGCGCCACGCCCTGGGACTCGACCCACGCGCTGACGGCCTCGATGCCCGGCAGGTTGAGGCGCACCATCTGGGCCGTGAGCCAGGCGTACTTCTCGAGCGTGATGCCCTCGATGGGCGCCCAGATCGGGTCGGCGGGGTTGGCCGGGGCGGCGCCCTGACCGGCGGCGGTGTACTGGGCCGAGAGGACCTGCGCGTTGACGGCGGCGGCGTTGGCGTTGGTGACGGTGGCGTTGAGGTTCTTGAAGAAACCCATTGGAGGCTCCGATCGTGGGGGGCCGGTGCGGCCCGGGGTTGGTGTGTTCAGCATCGGGGACCGCCGGTTTCCTGGATTGAGTACCTGCTACTCAAAAAGGTTCCGGCCGGTACCGAACCTGGCGCTGACCGGACCCGTCGGATTGGGGGAACCGGTCGGCGGACCGCCTACGATGACGGGACCGTGTGCCGGCCGATCGAGCCGCCGGCCCCCTGAGGAGGATCCTGCGTGGACGTTCGCATCGGCGTGCTGCACACCATGAAAGAGATCGAGGTCGAGCTGCCGCTCGACGTGGATCGCAACGTGATCAAGGCCAGCATCGACGAGGCCCTGAGCGACGACGACAAGACGCTCTGGCTCACGGATCGCCACGGCAAGGACTACGCGATCCCGTCCGCGCGCATCGCGTACATCGAGCTCGGCACGTCCGACACCGAACGGCGCATCGGCTTCGGCGCGGCCTGAGCCCCGGCATGGCTCCTGCCGTCGCACTGCTCGACCGCCGGTTGGTGTTCGTCACCGGCAAGGGCGGCGTCGGCAAGACCTCCATCGCCGCGGCGCTCGGTCTCATGGCGGTGCAACTCGGCAAGCGCGTCCTGATGTGCGAGGTCGATGCCAAGGGCAACCTCGCTGACTTCTTCGAGACCAAGCCCAACCGGTTCACGCCGCGCGAGATCCAGCCGGGTCTGTTCGCGATGGCGATGAACACGGAGGAGTCGCTCAAGGAGTACCTGTCGCTCCAGCTCAAGGTGCCCCTCATCGCCCGGGTCGGGCCCCTGGCCAAGTCGTTCGACTTCGTCGCCAGCGCCGCGCCGGGCGTGAAGGAGATCCTCACGGTCGGCAAGCTCTGCTACGAGGTTCGCGAGCGCAACTACGACATCGTGATCGTCGACGCCCCGGCCACCGGCCACGTGGTCGCGCAGCTCGCGGCCCCGCAGGCGATCAACGAGCTGGTGAAGGTGGGCCGGGTCCGCGATCAGACCAATTGGATGGTCGAGCTGCTGTCGGATCCGGCGGTCACCGGTGCGGTGATCGTCGCGGCGCCCGAGGAGATGCCGGTGTCGGAGACGATCGAGCTCGCCGGCCGCATCCGCACCGAGACCACCGTCGATCTCGCCGGGGTCATCGTGAACAAGGTGCTGCCCGAGCTGTTCGGTCGCGGCGAGGAAGAGATCTTCGGACGGCTGTGCGAGGAACCGGCGATGTCCGAGCTGGCCACCGCCGTCGGCGGCCCTGTCGGTGACGTGCTCGATGCTGCGCGGCTGGCGGTTACGCTGCGCCGCACGCGCGCCGAGCACCTCAGCCGTCTGCGCGCCGAGCTGCCACCGGGCCTGCCGCTGATGTACCTCCCGTACCTGTTCACCCGCGCGCACGGCGTGCGCGCCACGACCCACCTCGCCGAGTCGCTCGGCGCCGAGCTGGGGTACTGATGGCCCCGTCGCGCCGCACCCGCTCGGTCGATCCCGACGCCGCCCGCTCGCTCGAGCAGCTGCTCGCCGCGAAGGAGATCGTGATCACCTGCGGTTCGGGCGGGGTGGGCAAGACCACCACCGCCGCCGCCGCGGCGGCGATGGCGGCCACCTACCTCGGGGGCAAGGTGCTGGTGCTCACCGTCGATCCGGCCAAGCGCCTGGCCAGCGCGCTGGGGCTCGAGCAGTTCGGCAACGTCGAGACCCGCGTGCCCCACGAGCTGTTCACCGCGGCCGGAGTCGAGCCCCGGGGCGAGTTGTGGGCCGCCATGCTCGACACCAAGGAGTCGTGGGACGCGTTGGTGCGCACCCATGCGCCGGACATCAAGACGCGCGAAGCGATCCTGGCGAACCCGCTCTACCAGAACATCGCCGGCAAGTTCGTCCAGAGCCACGACTACATCGCGATGGAGCGCCTGTACGAGATCCACTCCTCGGGTCGCTACGACCTGATCATCGTGGACACGCCGCCGACCCGAAACGCGATCGACTTCCTCGAGGCGCCCGAGCGCATGGCCGACTTCTTCTCGAGCCGCCTGCTGCGCTGGTTGATCCTGCCCTACAAGTCGCGCCTCGTGAACGCCGCGTCCAAGCCGTTCTACTCGGTGGCCGATCGCATCTTGGGCTCGCAGTTCCTGCAGGACATCGCCGAGTTCTTCATCTTGTTCCAGTCGATGTACGACGGTTTCGTCGAACGCGCCAAGGCCGTCACGCACACCTTGTCGGACCACCGCACGACCTTCGTCGTGGTGTCCACGCTCGAGACCGCGCCGGTGCGCGAAGCCGAGTTCTTCATCGACGCGCTGGAGCACAAGAAGTTCCACCTCGGCGCGGTCGTGTTGAACAAGGTGCTGCCGGCGTACTTCCTCGACACGGCGGCCACCGAGACGGCGCGCCGCCTCGAGCAGGACAGCGCCAAGGTCGCGGCGCAGATGCCCGCCGCGCTCGGCGACCCAGATCGGGTCGAGCGGGTGCTGCGTGAGATCGGTGCGAGCTTCCTCAACTACCGCGTGGTGGCGACCCGCGAGGCCGAGCAGCAGAAGGAGATGGCGCACGTGCCCGACATCGTGTGCACCGTGCCCTTCTTCGACTCCGACGTGTACGACCTCGCCGGCCTGCTCCGTCTCGGTGAGACCTTCTGGCGCTGACCGACAGGTCCCGGCGGCAGGCCCGGCCGAGCTGGACTGACCCGGCCGCGGCTCAGGGGCACGATACGGCCAGGAGCCCCAGGTCGTGGCACACGGTGGCACGCTGGACCTTCCAGGTGCCGTCGACCAACCGGGCCTGGCCGGTGCTCGAGTACGGCGCGATCCCGGGACCCGTGAGCGTGTACCGCACCCACGCGTGGTCGGGCTGGTCGAAGCTCACCTCGGTGACCGTGGCCGTCAGGTCCACCATCTCTGCGCCGCGTGGTCCGGTCGCGGCAGCTGTCGTGATCTCCGCCAGTCCGTGGGCATCGTCCACGAGTGCGGTGCGCGCGGCCGCATCAGAAGCCGGCGAGTACACGACGCGGTACGCCTCGGTGATCGCGGCGCTGGCGGCGGTCGGGTCGGCCGGTGGTGGCCCGCTCGGGAGCCGGTCGGGGCAGCTGCCGCTCATGGTGTCGACCGTGTCCTGCGTGAGTTCGCGCCCCGCGGCGGTGCGGTAGTGGACGCGCAGCCGGTACGGCTGCAGCGACAGGCCTGGACGGCAGCCCTCGTAGGCCAAGGTGGCGCTGAGCGCTGCCTCGGATCGGCCGGCGAGCGCGGCGGGCAGCGGCTTGCCCCGCGGCGGTCCGACCGGTCCGACCGGCTCGACCGCGGTCGTGGGCAGCTGGCCAGGCACCGCGCTGGGGGGCACCGGGGCAAGGCTGGTGGCGGCGACCGTTGGGAGCACGCCGTTGGTGACCGTGTTCCTCGGGTCGGCGATCACCTCGGTCGCGGTGATGTCGACCGCTGCGACGCTCCCGTTGTGCAGATCGACGAGGGTGGTGGCGTCCGAGCCGATGCCGATCGTCATGGCGGTCACGTCGGGGTTGAGCGGGCCCCACCAGCGCAGCGCCCAGCCGAGCGCGCACACGGCGACGACGGCGAGCGCGGCAAGGATCACGGGTCGGCGCGACGCGACCCAACGGGCGCGGGCCGGGGGCCCCTCGGCGCGGCTCGTCGGGTCAGTAGACGGGTCGTGGTCGTTCGCGGTGGGGTGGGGCCACCCGGCGGTGGTGTCGGAGGGTTTCACGGTCGGCTCCCCGCATGGTCGACGGGCTGTGCGGCGACTGGGACGGTCGCCTCGATCACCGCGGCCCGCCGTCGTGCCGACCAGCCACGCTTCGCCCACGTCATCCACATCCCGTAGGCCAGGGCGATGCCCGCGACGGACAGGATCCCGAGCCAGCCCGAGGCGTTCGACGGGGTGAGCGCGTTGGCGAGATACGCGAGTTGCGAGGAGATCACGAGGGCCACTGCCACCAGACCGCTCGCCCCGACGAGGTGCAGAGCCGAGGACCGCATGGCGTCATCGATCGCGACCGCGTCGAGGGCCGTGAGTGGTTGCGGACGCCGCGCCAGCGCCCGCTGGGTGATGGCGACCGCGATCATCATCACGGCGGCGATCCCGCCGGAGACCACCGCGGCGCGTTGCGCCTCCGGCGTGGACGATGAGGCGACGTTGAAACCGAGCTCGGCCGGCACGTCGAGGACTCCGACGCCCACGGCGAGCAGCACGGCCACGAGCGGCAGGGCCGCCTCGGTGATGAGCATCGTCGGCGGTAGGTAGTCCGCGACGCGTCTGGTCACGAGTGAGGCGGCGCGACCGGCTGTCGCCGGGATCCGCGCGAACGAGATCTCCGCCCAGATGCAGCCGACGATGTAGCCGCTGAACAGCCACACCCAACCCGTCACGCCCAGGTCGATCCCGGTCCCGGCGGTGATCGCCGGCGCGATGAACAACGCACCGATTGCGGTCACGGTCCGCAGATCCCGGCTGTTGCGCAGGTAGTTCGCCACGATGGGCTCGGTCGCCGGTGTGAGCGCCACCCCGTTGACCGCGGCCCAGGCCTTTGCGCTCGTCCCCGTTCGCAGGTTGACGAGCAGCGCCCACAGGATCACCACCGTGGCGACGAGGTAGCCGAGCAGCAGGACTTCCATCCACCCGATGTTCAACATCTCAGGTCTCCCAACCGGTCAGTGATGCACCCTTGTCACCCAGGTGCGAGAACGCGTCCTTCACCGCGGCGATGGCCTCGTCCAGGCCCGCACCGTGGTGCGCGGCCTCGCGCACGAACATCCCCGCGGCCTGATCGACGATCTCGCGGCGGCGCTCCGCCGTCAGCGCATCCGCCCCGGTGACGACGGTGCCGTGCCGGCCCCGCGAACGGACCACGCCTTCGAGCTCGAGCTCGTGGTACGCCCGGCCGACGGTGTTGATGGCCAGGCCCAGGTCGCCGGCGAGTTGGCGGATGGGCGGCAGCCGCGTGCCCTCGACCAACGCCCCGCTGGCCACCAGTGCCCGGATCTGGGCGCGGATCTGCTCGAACGGCGGGGTGGGGGAGGAGGTGTCGACGTGGATGTTCACAACGAGCTCTGCTTCACGAATGTCTTAAGCACTTGAGACATTGATACAACGCCCCGCCCTCGGGGTCAACCACCGAGGCTGGGATGGCCGACCAACCAATCGTCCCCAGCCCCACGCATCTCCTGGTTCTCGGCTACCCGGGCGCCCCTCTCAACCCGTTCTGGGCTACCCGGGCGCCCCTACCCCGCGTTCTCGGCTACGTGGGCGCCCCTCCCAGCCCGTTCTGGGCTACGTGGGCGCCCCTCCCAACACGTCTCGGGCGCCGCGGGCGCGAGCCGGGCTCGTGTCGTTGGACGGCGCAGTAGCCTCCACCGAGCGCGGGCACCGACCCGCCGTTCGACGAGGAGCCGTGCATGGATCCGTGGGCCAACATCGAAGCCGACCGCCGGGCGCTCGCCGACGAGCTCGAGACCTACTCGGCCGCCGAGTGGGAGGCGCCGTCGTGGTGTGACGACTGGACCGTCAAGGGCGTGGCCGCGCACCTCCTCGTCAGCCCCACCATGTCGAAGGGCTCGATCTTCTTCGCGTTCCTCGGGTCCGGGTTCAACCTGGACAAGATGTCGGCCAAGCTGGTCGGGCGCATGACCGAGTCGATGAGCACCGACGAGATCGTCGCCCGGACCCGCGAGACCGCCGGCGTGCAGAGCGCGCCGCCGGGACTCAAGCCCATCGGCGTGTTCGGCGAGGTGCTGACCCACGCCAGCGACATCTCGCTCGCGGTCGGCAAGCCGTTCGCCTTCCCCGTCGAGCACTACGTGATCGGGCTCGACCACATGAAGACCGTGCAGCCCGTGCTCGGCTGCAAGGCGCGCATCGAGGGCCTCCGCCTCGAGGCGACCGACGCCGACTGGTCCACCGGTGACGGGCCGCTCGTCCAGGGCGATGCCCAGCATCTGCTGTCGGCCATGACCGGGCGCTCGGGTGCCTTCGACGCCCTCACCGGCGACGGAGTCGAGATCCTGCGCACCCGGCCGTAGCCACGAGCCGACCGGATGGACCTCTTTCCCCTGATCGCCGACGAGCGGCGGCGCCTGGCCGACGAGCTCGATGCGCTCTCGCCACAGGAGTGGGAGGGCCCGTCGCTGTGCGCCGGGTGGTCGGTGCACGTCGTCGCCGCGCACCTGAACGCGCCGTGGTCGGCGTCGGTCCCGTCGGTCGTGCTGGCGCTGGTGCGGACCCGCAGCATCGCCGGGGCGTTCGATCGGGTCTCGCGCGAGCTCGCCTCGAAACTCGATCCGGCGGCTTGCGTGGCGGGGCTGCGCGACCACGCCGAGGACCACTTCACCCCACCCGGGGCCGGGCCGGAGGCGCCGCTGACCGACCTCATCGTGCACGGCGCGGACATGCTCCAACCCTGCGGTCGCACGGCGGCGGTCGCCCCTGCGGCGCTGTCGGCCGCGCTCGGGTGGCTCGCGCACGGCAACGTCAGGGCGTTCGTGCCCAAGGGGCGGGTGGACGGACTCTCGTTCGAAGCCACCGACCTCGACCTCACGTGCGGTCGGGGCCCTGAGGTCGTGCGAGGTCCTGCTGTGGCGCTGTGCAGCGTGCTCACCGGCCGCCCGGCGATGCTCGACCAGCTCTCCGGGCCGGGCGTCGAGCAGCTCGCGGCCCGGCTCTGACTCGGCCTGGCAGACTGGGCGACCCATGGCCACGACCCCCGAGCTCGCCCGCTACTACACCACCCTCGACCCGGGCGCCGTGGATCACCTCCAGCGTCTGGTGGCGGCCTGGGGGTTGCTCGCCGATCTCTGCTTCGCCGACCTGTTGCTCTTCGCCCGCGTCGACCCGGGCCGCGGCGTCCCCGGCGTGGCCGAGGAGGCCGAGGGGGCCGCGGAGCGGTTGGTCGTGCTCGGGCAGGTGCGCCCGCTCACGAGCCAGACCCTGTTCCGCAGCGATTGGATGGGCGACGTGATCACGGTCGAGGAGCGGCCCATGGTGATGCGCTCGATGCGCCTCGGCGAGATGATCGAGGGCGAGATCACGCACCCGTCGCTGCGCGAGCAGGTGCGGGTGCAGTGCATCCCCGTGCGCTACGACGGCCACACGATCGCGGTCATGACCCGCGAGTCGACGCCCACCGTCGGCCGCCACCAGGGCGAGCTCGAGCGGGCGTACATCGAGGTGTTCAATCGCTTCGTGCGCATGATCGCCGCCGGGCAGTTTCCCTTCGCCGGTGAGGAGGGCTTGGGCGAGGAGGCCCCCCGCGTCGGTGACGGGGCGATCATCCTCGACGCCAGCGCTCGGGTGGAATACGCGAGTCCCAACGCCATCTCGGCGCTGCACCGGGTCGGGGTCCACGCGAACGCGGAGGGGATGCGGCTGTCCGAGCTGGGCTTGCAGGAGAACGTCGTGCGGACGTCGTTCGCGAACGCGATCCCCGCGACCGAGGAGGTCGAGCGGGGACCCGACGTGACCGTGCTCGTGCGCTGCCTGCCCCTGCTCGAGCACGACCCGGTGCCGGCGCCCGGGGGCGAGGCGGCCGACACCGCCGGCGAGGAGGGACAGGACGCGGTGGGGTCGGACGCGACGAACCGGGACGACCATGACGGCGACGAACCCGACGGCGGCGCGCCGGTCCACGATCGGGGCCGGGGCAGCCGTGCTGACGACGCGCACGTGTCGGTCACCGGCGCCGTGGTGCTCCTGCGTGACATCTCCGAGCTGCGCCGTCGTGACCGCCTCCTCATGTCGAAGGACGCCACGATCCGAGAGATCCACCACCGCGTGAAGAACAACCTGCAGACGATCTCGTCGTTGCTGCGCCTGCAGGCCCGTCGCCTGTCTTCCCCCGAGGCGAAGGCGGCGCTGGAAGAGAGCGTGCGCCGCATCCGCTCCATCGCCCTGGTGCATGAGACGTTGTCACATGAGGCAGGCGACGACGTCCCGTTCGTCGAGATCGTGCGACCGCTCGTGCGGATGGTCGAGGAGGGACTCATCTCGCCGGAGCATCCGGTGCGCTTCAAGGTCACCGGCGACGCGGGCAAGCTGCCGGCGACGGTCGCCACGCCGCTCGCGGTCGTGCTCACCGAGCTGCTCCAGAACGTGGTCGACCACGCCTATCCGCCGGGCCTCGATTCCACCGACGGGCACGTGACCCTCGCCCTCGACAACGACGGGCTCGAACTGCGGGCCACGGTGACCGACGACGGTGCCGGCCTCCCGCACGGCTTCGCCATCGAAGCCACCACCGGTCTCGGCTTGTCGATCGTGCGGACCCTGGTCACGACCGAGCTCGGCGGGACCATCGACATGACCCGGGGCGGCGGCAAGGGCCTGCGCCCGGGGACTGTGGTGGCGCTGCGGGTCCCGATCGCCGCGTCGGCCCCGCCCGAGCCGCGGGACCCGCCCGAGCGCGGGGAGCACGCCCGTCCGGGACCGCCGGCGCGCACGGACACGACTGGGCGCCCCGATGGTCGCGGTGCGCATCCGGTGGCGCCCCGCGCGGCCGGGATCCCCGGGGCGGACCCGCAACGCCCCGCACCCTGAACGACGGCGGACCCGCAACGCCCCCGCACCCTGAACGACCGGGGCGTCGCCCGGCCGTCGCGTGCCGCGGTCCAGACGCGCAACGACCCCCCGATGTGGGAGGTCGTTTCGTTCGTGCGGTGTTCGGATCGACGTCCCTCCCGCCTGTTCGGTCCGGCAGCACCGTGACCGTCAAGAGGGGGGAAACAGGGGGTTCAGGAAGCTCGGCGCTTGGCTGCCATCCACTGGCGACGAAGCTTGCGGCGCTCCTCCTCGGAGGTGCCGCCCCAGATTCCAGAATCCTGATTTGTGGTGAGGGCGAATTCCAGGCAAGGCTGGCGGGACTCGCACTCATTGCACACCGCTTTCGCGGTTTCGATCTGCTCGATGGCGGGACCAGTCGTGCCCACCGGAAAGAAGAGGTCCGGATCGGTATCGCGGCACGACGCGAATTCACGCCAGTTGTCGTTGTCGACGGTCAGGGATAGAGAGGTGAGGGCCACAGTGCCTCCACTATTAGGGGCTTCCCGTTGCGCACGTTTCAAGGCTGCTGTTCGACAACCGTTCGTGGTCAAAAGTGAAGCAATTCACATGCCACCGCCCGTGAGAACAGAGGGCGTGCGGCTGGGACGTATGGACCGTAGTGGTTCCAGAATCAGGTTTCAAGGGGTCCAAGAGCACTTTTTTGTGATGGCACCTATCTGTGCTGGGAGGGTGCGACCTTGACCACGGGGAGTGAGAACGCCCCCGGATCGGCCGATGCGAGGATGGCTGCATCCGCCCCACCGCTGGTCATCGCCCACCGGGGCGCCTCCCAGGCGCACCCGGAGAACACCCTCGAGGCGTTCGCCGGCGCGGCGACGTTGGGTGCGAACTGGGTGGAGCTCGACGTCCGGCGCAGCGCCGACGGGGTGCTGGTCGTCCACCACGACCCCGACGTCGCCGACGGGCGGGCGATCGCGGCCACCCCGGCGGTCGCGCTGCCGGCTGGGTTGCCCACGTTGGCCGCAGCGCTGAGGACCTGCGCCGCGCACGGCCTCGGGGTGAACATCGAGATCAAGAGCGACCCCCGCGAGCCCGGCTTCGACCCGTCGTACGCGATGGTCGACGCGGTCGTCGAGCTCGTCGCCGCGCAGGCGCCGGCCCCGCCCTACCTCGTCACGTCGTTCGACCACCGCTGCCTGGACCGCGTGCGGACGATCGCTCCCGACCTGGCG
>JBBQHT010000015.1:0-36013 GCA_038324235.1 Acidimicrobiales bacterium | reverse complement strand
CTGGCCTGCCCCAACTGCGGCACCCGCGGCGCCTGGACCGAGCCCCGCCAGTTCTCCGGCCTGCTCAAGACCCACCTGGGAGTCCTCGAGGACGACACCGGGCTGCACTACCTGCGCCCCGAGACCGCCCAGGGCATCTTCTTGAACTTCGCCCACGTGGTGACCAGCAGCCGGATGAAGCCGCCCTTCGGCATCGCGCAGATCGGCAAGAGCTTCCGCAACGAGATCACGCCGGGCAACTTCGTCTTCCGCACCCGCGAGTTCGAGCAGATGGAGATGGAGTACTTCGTCCCGCCCGACGAGGCGCCGCAGTGGTACGAGTACTGGCGCAACGAGCGGTTCGCCTGGTACCTCGATCTGGGCATCCCCGCCGAGAAGCTGCGCCTGCGCGATCACGCCGAGGACGAGCTGTCGCACTACTCGAGCCAGACCTCAGACGTGGAGTTCTTGTTCCCGTGGGGCTGGGACGAGCTCGAGGGCATCGCCAACCGCGGCAACTTCGACCTCACCCAGCACATGAACGCGTCGGGCGAGAAGCTCGACTACTTCGATCAGACCGCCAACGTCCGCTACGTGCCCCACGTCATCGAGCCCGCCGCAGGGGCCACCCGCACGATGATGGCGTTCCTGCTCGCGGCCTACGCCGAAGAGGAGGTGCGGGGCGAGACGCGCGTCGTGCTGCGCCTGCACCACCGGTTGGCGCCGTACAAGGTGGCGGTCCTGCCGCTGTCCAAGAAGGACACGCTCACCCCGCTCGCCCGTGAGGTGCTCAAGGTCATCCAGCCGCACTGGATGGCCGACTACGACGAGACCCAGGCCATCGGCAAGCGGTATCGCCGTCAGGACGAGCTGGGCACCCCGTACTGCATCACCGTCGACTTCGACTCCCTCGAGGACGGGGCGGTGACGGTGCGCGAGCGCGACTCGATGGCCCAGGAGCGCGTCGCCATCGCCGACCTCGTGGCCTACCTGCGTGACCGCCTGACCTGAACCGACCTGACCCTGACCCGTCGAGCGAGCGGCACGGGCCGCCCGCCGACGGTCGGGTCTCAGACGTCGATCCAGGTCTGGGTGAGACGGTGCACGCCGGCCTGCATTGGCTGGGCGGGCGCGCCGTCGGGCAGCCTGTTGTTCTCGAGGTTCTCGATCTTGCCGGTCTCGGCGACGACCCACTGGGTCCGGCCGAGCCACACGAACACGTTCAGCTCCGCCAGCCGGGCCTGCAGCTTCGCGTAGGCGGCCTGGCGCACGGCCGGGTCGTCGGACTGCTCACCGTCGGCGACCGCCTGGTCGAGCACGTCGTCTTTGACCTTCGCCATGTTGGTCGAGATCTGGCCGTCGGGCTTCGCGGTCTGCGACGTGAAGAAGTAGTTCTCCGCGACCGGATCGTGCTCGGACAGGTAGCGGAACACCGTCGCCTCGTACCCGCCGACCACCACCGCGACCGGCAGGGCACTGCGGTCGAGGGGCTTGAGCGTCACCTTCATGCCGGCGTCGTTCCACCCGTCGATCAGGGCCTGCGCCGCCACCAGACTGTTGGCGTCGTTGGTGACGGTCAGCGTGAACGTGATCGGCCCGCTCTCCGCGGTGACCTCGTCGACCAGCGCCTTGGCCGCGGCCAGATCGTGGGCCGGCAACGGATGGGACTCGTAGAAGGGCGACGCCGAGCTGTACGGGCCGTCGATGGCCTGGCTCGGATCGGTGCCGTTGGCCTTGAAGTAGGCGTCGCGATCAGTCGCCAGGACGACGGCCCGGCGCACCCGCGGATCGGCGAGCTTCGGGTTGTCCATGTTGAACATCACGAAGTTCTTCTCGGCCTCACCCGTGTCCCGGATGAGCTTCATGGACCCGGCCGCGGCCTGTTCGGTGAGCTGGCTCACGAGACCGTCGTTGGAGGTGTGCAGGACGTCGATGTCGCCGCGCTGGAGCGCGGCCATGCGATCGGTGTCGCTCGGGATCGGGCGGAACTCGAGCTGGTCGAGGTAGGGGAGACCCTGTTGCCAGTAGTCGGGGTTGCGTTCGAGCTTGATGTACTCGCCCGGCTTCCACTCCTTGACCCGGAACGGGCCGGTCCCGATGGGGTGCGTGGACGCGTTCGGGTCGTCGAAGTTGGTCACGCTCGGGACCATGCCGCCCTGGCCCGTGAGGATGAACGGCCAGTTCGGGAACGCGTAGGCCATGTGCACGTCGACGGTCAGGTCGTCGATCGTCGTGGTGCGCTCGATGTAACCGGTGATCGGGCCGGTGATGGCCGATGCCTTGAAGTGGGCCGTACTCGCCGCGAGCGACCCAGCGTTGAGCTCCTCGCCGTTGTGGAACCGCACGCCCGCCCGGAGCTTCACGCGCCACACGCGGCCGCCGTCGAGCGGGGTGAGCGACTCCGCGAGGTAGGGGTGCCACGCCCCCTTGTCGTCGAGCGCGACGAGCGGGTCGTAGATCGCGTTGGCGAGCATCAACCCCGACGCGTCCCAACCGTTCTTGGTCGGGTCGAGGCCGTTGGGGTCGGCTTCGATCCCGTAGACGAGCTTGCCGCCGTGCTTGGGTTCGGCGGGCACGGTCGTGGTCGGGGCCGCGTCGGTCGTGGACGCGGCCGAGCTGCACGCCGCGCCCAACACCCCCATCAGCGCGACCACCAGGCACGCGCGCAAAAGACTCTTCATCTCCAGGTCTCCCTGCCGTGAGCCATCGGGCCTGAGATCCGCCGGCTCCGATGAACGACATGGAGTCTGGTCGAAAGATGAACAATGGTCAAGGTCTGTCTGCTGGCCAGGTGAACGACGGCCGCCATCGGCGACGCGCGATCGGTGGGTCGGTCGAGGACCGCAACCGCCGACGTCCGGTGGCGCGCTACTAGGCTGGCCGCCGCTCGCGACACGACATCCGTCCACCTCGCTCGACCAGGAGCACCGATGACCTTCGTCTACGACTTCGACCACACGCACCCTGTCCCCCCGATGCAGCTCAAGGACCTCCTCGGCGGGAAGGGCGCCAACCTGGCGGAGATGACCTCGGTGTTGCAGTTGCCGGTCCCGCCCGGTTTCACGATCTCCACCGACGCCTGTCGCGCCTACCTCAAGGAGGGCTGGCCGGCCGGTCTCGATGCCGAGATCGCCGAGCACCGGGCCACCCTCGAAGCCGCGATGGGCAAGAAGCTGGGGGACCCGACCGATCCCCTGCTCGTCTCGGTTCGCTCGGGGGCGAAGTTCTCGATGCCCGGGATGATGGACACGGTGTTGAACCTGGGTCTCAACGACGAGTCCGTGCAGGGCCTGGCCGCCCAGACCAGCGACGCCCGCTTCGCCAATGACTCGTACCGCCGCTTCATCCAGATGTACGGCAAGATCGTGCTCGACATCGACGGTGAGCTGTTCGACCAGGTGTTCCACGAGCTGCGGGCGTCGTCGGGTGCCGCGTCCGACGCCGAGATCTCCGCCGAGGTCCTCGGCGACATCATCGACCGCTACAAGAAGATCGTCGAGGAGCAAACGGGGGCACCGTTCCCCCAGAGCCCCGATGACCAGCTCCGCGGGGCCATCGAGGCCGTGTTCCGGTCGTGGATGTCGCCCCGGGCCAAGGCGTACCGCCGGCGGGAGCGCATCGCGGAGGATCTGGGCACCGCGGTCAACGTGCAGACCATGGTGTTCGGCAACCGCGACGACCGCTCGGGTACCGGCGTGGGCTTCACCCGCAACCCCGCCACGGGCGAGGCCGGGGCCTATGGTGACTTCTTGATCAACGCGCAGGGCGAGGACGTCGTCGCCGGTATCCGCAACACGCTGCCGCTGGCGCAGATGCAGGACTCCTTCCCGGAGATCTACACCGAGCTGCTGGCCATCTACGAACGCCTCGAGCTGCACTACCGCGACATGCTCGACACCGAGTTCACGATCGATCAGGACAAGCTCTGGATGCTGCAGACCCGCGTCGGCAAGCGCACCGGGGCCGCCGCGCTCAAGCTGGCGGTGGCGATGGTCAGCGACCCCACCATCACCTTGACCCATGCCGAAGCCGTGCAGCGCGTCAGTCCCGAGCACCTCGATCAGGTGCTCCACCCGCAGTTCGAGAAGACCGACGCCACGATCCTCGGTACCGGTCTCGCGGCCTCACCGGGGGCCGGGGTCGGCAAGGCGTACTTCGACGCGGATCGTTCCGCCGACGCCGCCGACCGGGGCGAGAAGGTGATCCTCGTGCGCCAGGAGACCTCGCCCGAGGACGTCCACGGCATGGCTGTCGCCGAAGCGATCCTGACGTCGCGCGGTGGCCTCGTGTCCCACGCGGCCGTGGTGGCCCGCGGCTGGGGCAAGCCCGCGGTGTGCGGCGCCGAGAGCTTGACCATCGGCGCCGACTCGTTCACCTCTGCCGATGGCACCGTCGTGCACGAGGGCGACATGATCTCGGTGGACGGCTCGACCGGCAAGATCTACCTGGGCGAGGTCGCCCTCGCCGAAGGCTCCGTGCCCGAGGAGTTCGACGTCATCCTCGGGTGGGCCGACGACGTGCGCGGCTCCACCCTCGGCATCCGGGCCAACGCCGACACCGGTGAGGACGCCGCGCGGGCCCGCGAGTTCGGCGCCGAGGGCATCGGCCTCTGCCGCACCGAGCACATGTTCCTCGGCGATCGCCTCCCGGTCGTTCGGCAGATGATCCTGGCCGACACCCCCGCAGAGGAGGAAGCCGCCCTGGCCGAGCTCTTGTCGGTGCAGCGCGCCGACTTCGAAGAGGTCCTCGAGGCGATGGACGGGCTGCCCGTCACCATCCGGCTGCTCGATCCGCCGCTGCACGAGTTCCTGCCGTCGATCGAGGAGCTGATCATCCAGCAGGCCAAGGGTGAGCTTCCCGCCGAGGGTGTCGTGCTGCTCGCCGCCGCCCGCAAGTGGGAGGAGCAGAACCCGATGCTCGGCGTTCGCGGCGTGCGCCTCGGCATCATCAAAGACGGCCTGTACAAGATGCAGGTCCGGGCCCTCGTCGAGGCGGCTCAGGCCCGCAAGGACAAGGGCGGCAACCCGATCATCGAGATCATGATCCCGCTGATCGTGACCTTCGCCGAGCTCGACCTCGTCCGCCAGTGGGTGGAGGAGGAGATCGAGGCGGTGCTCGGCCCTGACGCCCGTCGCGACCACATCCTCATCGGCACGATGATCGAGACGCCCCGCGCCGCGATCCGGGCCGACGAGATCGCGGAGGCCGCCGACTTCTTCTCGTTCGGCACCAATGACCTCACCCAGATGACCTTCGGGTTCAGCCGCGACGACGTCGCCCCGATCCTCGAGAAGTACCTCGAGGAGGGCCTGCTGCCCATCGATCCCTTCGAGTCGATCGACCAGCGCGGGGTCGGCGAGCTCGTGAAGCTCGGTGTGGCCGGCGGTCGGGCCACGAAGCCGAAGCTCAAGCTCGGGGTGTGCGGCGAGCACGGTGGCGACCCGGATTCGATCGACTTCTTCTACCGCATCGGGCTCGACTACGTGTCGTGCTCGCCGTTCCGGGTCCCGATCGCCCGCCTCGCCGCCGCTCGTTCGATCCTCGACGCCGGCGCCGACGCCACGGCCTGAGCGCGCCGCCTACCCGTCGCTCAGCGAGAACCCGCAGTGATCGGTCGTCCACGTGTCGATCCGGTCGGTCGCGCTCACGAGCTCGGCGCTGCCGAGCGACTGCAGTTGGCTGTAGTCCTTGGCTGACTGCACGGCGCTGTTCACGGCGTTGAGATCGGCGCTGATCGCCGGCGGGGCGAGAGCGGTCAGCTCGCCGATGATCTTCTGGTAGCCCACCAGGCCGGCCGCGTCGTTGGTGATGTCGAGCTGCGCGAGCTCGGTCCGCGCCTGGTCGACACGCTGGCAGAACGCGGCGTTGGCAGGATCGACCGGCACGCTGGCGCTCGGACCGGGCGTCGAGGGGGTGGGGGAGCCGGGTCCGCCGGGCACCGTCGTGGGACCGGCGTCAGGGCCGGACGGGGTGCTCGGATCCCCGGGGCCAGCGCCGCCAGTGGGATCGTTGGGGGCGCTCGATGGGCCGACGCCGCCGGGCCGGGTGGTCGTCGCATCGGCTCCGGACCCGGAGTCGGGGATGGATCCGGGGATGGATCCGGGCGCCCCGGTGGCGCCGGGGCTGGGAGTGGTCGTCGCGGCGCTCGTCCCGGGTGTCCCCGGACCTGACGGGGCGCCGCCGGAGGAGCCCGTCGGGGTGGCCGCCGGCGGGCTGTCCGATGAGCAGGCCCCGAGCGACGCCGCCGCGAGGGCGGCGAGGACGATGCCGACCACGATCGGGTGGCCGCGTGCCGCTCGGCCGCGCCGGCTGGCCGGGTGATCGTCGCCAAGCTGGAGGGTCATCGCACCAACGCCTTTCGTGGCACCTGGGTAGGCACGGATCGTCCAGCGTAGAGCGTGGCGCGGCCTGAGATCGGCCGGGTCCCCGTCCGGGTCGGGAGCGTTCGCTGCTACCGTCGCCGAGAGCACGACAGGATGATGGATGGGTATCGAGGACGAGGACATCGGGCGAGTGCGCGACGCGTCGGACATCGTCGCGGTCGTCAGCGAACATGTGCAGCTCAAGCGCGTCGGCCGCCGCTGGCAGGGTCTGTGCCCGTTTCACAGCGAGAAGTCCGGGTCGTTCTCGGTCAACCAGGAACAGGGCCTCTACTACTGCTTCGGCTGCGGCGCGAAAGGCGATGTCATCACCTTCGTGCGCGAGATCGAGCACGTGGACTTCGTCGGGGCGGTCGAGAAGCTCGCCGGCAAGTCCGGCATCACGCTGCGCTACACCGATCAGCACGAAGGCGAGACCCGCAAGCGCAAGACCCAGCTGATCGATGCCGTGGCCGCCGCGGTGGACTGGTACCACGAGCGGTTGCTCTCGGCCCCCGATGCGGCGCCGGCGCGCAAGTACCTGCGCTCGCGCGGCCTGACCAGCGAGGAGGTCCGCCACTACCGCCTGGGGTGGGCGCCCGACGGGTGGGACGAGCTGGCCACGGCCCTCAAGGTCGCCAAGGACGACTTCGTCGACGCCGGTCTCGGCTTCTTGAACCGCAACGGGCGGCTCACCGACGCGTTCCGGGGCCGGGTGCTCTTCCCGATCTTCGATGTGAACGGCAACCCGGTCGCCTTCGGCGGGCGCATCATGCCGGGAGCGGACGGTCCGAAGTACAAGAACTCCGCCGAGTCGAAGATCTACGCGAAGAGCAAGACGCTCTACGGGCTGCATTGGATGAAGGCGGGCATCGTGAATGCCGATGAAGCCATCGTGTGCGAGGGATACACCGATGTCATCGGGTTCGCGGCGGCTGGTCTGCCCCGCGCGGTCGCGACCTGTGGCACCGCCCTCACCGAGGACCACTTCCGCGTCCTCAAGTCCTACGCCCACCGCATCGTGCTGGCCTTCGATGCCGACGCGGCCGGGCAGAACGCCGCGGAGCGCTTCTACGAGTGGGAGCGTCAGTACTCGATCGATGTGGCGGTGGCCGCGCTACCCGCCGGCGTGGATCCTGCCGACCTGGCCCGCACCGATCCCGAGGCGTTGGCCGCGGCCGTCGCGGGTGCGGTGCCGTTCCTGGGCTTCCGGGTCAACCGGGCGCTCACCGCAGGGTCGCTGGCGACGCCCGAGGGGCGGGCCCGCACCGCGGAGCAGGCCTTGGCGGTCATCGGCGAACACCCGAGCGAACTGGTGCGGGACCAGTACGTCATGGAGGTCGCGTCCCGCACCCGCATCGACCCCGAGCAGCTCCGGGCCATGGGCCGTCGGACGCCGGCGCCCGTCGCAGACCGCGATCGCCGACCAGGTGGTCGCGAGCGCAGCGGCCGGGCCGAGTCGGCGCGCGACGACGATCGCCCGGTGCGCCGACCCCAGCCCCCTGCCCGCGAAGGAGCCGAGCTCGAGGCGTTGCGGGTGCTGATCATCGACCCCGACGCGATCCGCGGGCTGCTGCACGAGGTGCTCTTCGCCGACGAGCGGGCGTTGGCGGCCTACCGGGCGCTCCTCGCGGCAGGCAACGTGCGCGACGCGGTCGAGCACACCGATCCGGGCGCGGCCGAGCTCCTGCAGCGGTTGGTCGTGGAGGATTCGGACGCGGAACCGACCGATGTGGTCGATCTGTTGATCGCCGCGGCCGCCCAACGCGAGCTCGCCGAGTTCGACGCGCAGGCCCGCCTCGCGGACGATCCGCTGGCGTTCGCCGCTGACACCGCATGGGTGAAGCTGCGTCTCGAGGAACTGCGCGAGGCCGTCACACGAGATGCGGCTCGCGGTCAGTTGCTAGCCTGGCTGACACAAGAGCCTGAGGAGCAGGAATGAGCGAGCGAGCCATACTTTCTCCCTGGGTCGGTGTCCCTGATCGAGACCTTCAGCGGCTCATCGATCGGGGCAAGGCGCACGGGGAACTCTCGATGGACGAGGTCATGGTCGTCCTGAAGAACGTCGAGCTCGATGCCGACGTCATCCTGCGCGTGCGGCAACTGCTGGCCGACGAGGGCATCGCCCTGGACGAATCGGTCGACGGTGTCGGATTCGACGGCATCGAGGCCGTCTCGGTGGAACAGGATGCGCCCGGCGCAACCCCTACGGCGATCTCGATCGCCCGTGCGCTCGACGCCGACCTTGACGACACGGTCGACCAGACCGTGGCCGCAGGGTTTGAGCCGGAGATCGATCCCACGGCCGTCGAGCTCGATGACGAGATGTTGGGCCTCGAGGGCGATGCCGCTGCCGTCGAGACCACGGTGGTCGTCCTCGGCCCGGAGTTCGACTCCGACGACCTCGATGAAGATGAGGCGGCGCCGCGCAAGCGGGTGCGCGTCTCGGGCCCGCGCGACGCGCTGCGGGCCGGGACCAACAACCAGGCCGGCGGCTCGTCCGATCCGGTGCGGATGTACCTGAAGGAGATCGGGCGGGTCGCGCTGCTGACCGGTCCCGAGGAGGTGGCGCTGGCCAAGCGCATCGAGCGCGGCATCGCGGCGTCTGAGGAGCTCGCCGACATGGCGGCGTCGGATCGCCTCGCCTCGCTCGATCCCATCGAGCGGCGACGCATGGAGCGCCGCGTCGCCGACGGCGATCACGCCAAGGCCGAGCTCACCCAGGCCAACCTGCGCCTCGTCGTCTCCATCGCCAAGCGGTACGTGGGGCGAGGCATGTTGATCCTGGATCTGATCCAGGAAGGCAACCTGGGCCTCATGCGGGCGGTCGAGAAGTTCGACTACACCAAGGGCTTCAAGTTCTCGACCTACGCCACGTGGTGGATCCGTCAGGCCATCACGCGGGCGATCGCCGATCAGGCCCGCACGATCCGCATCCCGGTGCACATGGTGGAATCGATCAACAAGGTCCACCGGGTCCAGCGCCAGATGATCCAGGAGCTCGAGCGGGAGCCCACGATCGAGGAGCTCGCCGACAAGGTCGACATGACCCCGGCCCGCGTGCGCGAGATCATGCGCATCTCCCAGGATCCCCTTTCGCTCGACTCGCCCGTGGGCGAGGAAGACGATTCGAACCTGGCCGACTTCATCGAGGACCAGCAGGCCGAGGCACCCGCCGAGATGGCGGCGCGCAAGATGCTCGGTGACGCCGTGCTCGAAGCGCTCGATGAGCTCAACGACCGCGAGAAGGCGGTGGTGCGCTTGCGCTTCGGGCTCGACGACGGCCAGGCTCGCACCCTCGAAGAGGTCGGCAAGGAGTTCGGCGTCACCCGCGAGCGGATCCGCCAGATCGAGTCGAAGACCCTGGCCAAGCTCCGCCACCCGCACCGGTCGCAGAAGTTGCGCGACTACCTCGACGGCGAATAGCCGCGACGGCGAATAGCCGCGACGGCGAAAAGCCGCGACGGCCGGGACGATCAGTTCAGGGTCGGATCCGAGAAGATCGAACCCAGGTCCATCGGCTCGGTCGGATCGTCGTCGCGCGATCCGAACGCGGTGTCGGCCACCATGCGCCGTGCGGCGGTGCTGCCGTCGCGCCAGCCGAGGGTCACCTTCTCCTGCATGTCCTGGTACACGGTCGTGGCGCGGACCTTGTCGAGCCAGGCCTCGATCTCGTCGTACCGCTCGCGGCCGGCCTTGGCGCCGAAGTAGTAGCCGACGGCCAAGCCGATGAGGACCCCAGTGCGAAAGCGCATGCGTCGTTTGTAGCGCGCCCGGACCCGATGCCGGGGGATCCGGGGGACCGTCGGTCAGAACGGCGAGAAGGCCGTGAGCGGCGAGGGCGTGCCGGCCGTGGCCTCCGTGGCGCGTTGCTCGGTCATGAGGTCCTGGCGGATGGCCGTGAGCGCCACCTGGCCGCCGGCGCCGGGGCTGGCGCTGATGCCGCCCGGCGTGGAGGAACCCGAGATCAGCCAGAAGCCGAGCGAGGACCACGTGGTGGGAGCGTTGGGTGTGGTCTGCCACGTGTGGAAGATCTGCCCGTACGGGTCGACCGCGAACAGGTGGATGCGTCCGTCGGTCTCGTTCGTGGCGGCGATGCCGCGGGTGGCCTTGAACCCCGAGGTGGGGTAGACCGCCTTGAAGTCGCCGGCCCATTTCTCGGTGCTGTTGGGTGCGGACTGCCAGGTGTGGAAGACCTTGCCCGACGCGTCGACCCCGAACAGGTGGACGCGGCCATCCTGCTCCTTGGCCGCGGCGATGCCGCGCACCGCCCTGAACGACGACGCCGTCGGGACGATCCAGAGGCCGAGCGAGGACCAGGTGCAGGTGCCGTTCACCAGGACCTGCCACACATGGAGCGGACGCCCGGTGGTGTCGGTCGCGTACGCATCCAGGCAGCCGTTGGGGAGGGTGACCACGGCCACCTCGCCACTGGCGCGGACGTTCGTCGCGATGGGCACCGGATCACCGAAGGTGCCCCCGACGCTCTGGTGCGCGTGGTAGAGGTGGCCGTCCGAGCCGGTGACCACGACGTCGAGCATGCCGTCGGCGCCGACCGTGGCGGCCGGCTGACCGATGTAGGTGCGCACACCGGTCCCCAGCGGGAACCACTTGTTCCACACCCCGAGCCACTTGTACTCGTAGGTGAGCCCGCCGTTGTGGATCTCGAACACGAAGTCGACGTTGTTCTGCACGACCGAGGCGGTGCGCGGGATGGTGAGCGGCACCTTGATGACGTTGATGCGGCCCTGGTTGGTCGGTTTCGGGCGCCAGCCGATGAAGTCGTTCCACTTCAGGTAGCTGATGCCCAGGGTGTTGGCGTCGCTGAACTGGGTCTGGACGTTGGCGGCGTAGCAGCGGTCGAGCTCACAGCCCGGGAGCAAGACAGTGGTGGGATCGGACCACGGCCCTTCGGGACGCAGGGCGGTGCGGATGCCGGCCATGTGGTGGCCGACGGGGAAGGGCATGTACGACATCACATAGCGGCCCATGGCCGGCACGTAGGCGACGTTTATGGCATCGCTGGTCGCCGTGGCGGCACCGCCGCCGCTGAACATCGCGACGCCGGGTTGGCTCGTGGACCAGCCGCTCGCGCTCCACGACTCCCACCACGTCGGGTCGCCCATCTTGCCCTTGTCGGCGTCGTAGTTGTTGGTGATCCACACGCGCTTCACGAAGCACGCCCCCGCGGCGGTGCACGTGTAGGCGTAGAGGTGCTGGTTGCCGAAGCCGTCGGGAGCCATCACGGGGCCGAACTGGAAGTCCTGGCCATCGCTCGGGGGGAAGAGGCGGGGGTTGATCACCGTGGCCTTGAGCACGAAGGCGTTGTCCGCGTTGTAGTCGAACTGGGCGATGCCGACGTCGAAGTACTCGAGGCCGAACTGGTTGTTGCCGAGCGGGTGGATGCAGTTGTTCTGGAACATGATGACAACCCGATCGGTCTTCGGGTTGTTGTCGATGTCAGGCAGCGTGACGGCACCCGACGGCCAGGTGGCGCGATAGCCGCCGTCGCACGGGTAGAAGGTCTGCGGCATGATGAACTGGCTGAGGTTGCCCCAGGGCAGGTAGTCGCTCACGATCATCGGGTCGGTGGCCGACGCGAGGGCGGCGGTGTTGGACGCCGAGTTGCTGCGCATGACTTTGTTCTGGTCGTACAGCGTGGAGTCGCAGAACACCCACAGGCGCTTGCCGTCCGACAGCGGGGTGCTGAAGCCGCAGTCACGGTTGGAGGTCCACAGGCCCTTGGTGAACGTGGAGTTCTTCGGCGTCTGGCCCCACGGCTGGACCATGAGCGGTCCCACGGGCGTGACGTTGGTGATCATCGGCGGGTCGGTCTTCGCCTCGGCCGCCTGGCGCGGCAGAATTACCACGCAGAGCGCGATAAGGGCGACGATCGCCAGACGGGCGAGAACAAGGCAGCGGCCCCGTACATTGCGGCTGCAACGTGTCGGAAGGCCTGCCGCAGGACGAGGGATCCCCGGGAGCATGACGGATTGTAACCACACAACGCGGTCGAGTGAAAGAAGTCACACGAAACATCGGCCTGACCTGCGTCTTTCTTCCCCCAAAGCGACATGGGAAAGAGTCACATGTCCGTTTCGGGCCGATCGCGTGTCACTGCGGCTGTTGATACTGCGGCAAAGGGATATCGGGGCAAGGTCGTCGAACGGGAACGAGCACGGGCGCTGCGGGCCGACGCATGGACGCTGGAGGACATCGCCGCCGAGCTCGGCGTGGCGAAGAGCTCGGTGTCGTTGTGGGTCCGCGACGTCGCGTTCGAGCCACAGCCGCGCCGCGCCGGGCGACGTCGGGCACCGAACCGGCTCCAGGTGGCCAAGCAGGCCCAGATCGACGAGGCGCACGCCGCTGGCCGGCGCCGTGTGGGGGCGCTCTCGGAGCAGGAGTTCCTCGTGGCGGGCGTGGCGTTGTACGCCGGCGAGGGCGCCAAGACCGACGGCATGGTGCTGTTCACCAACAGCGACCCCGCCATGGTGTCGTTCTTCTGCGCCTGGCTTCGCCATTTCTTCGACATCGACGAGTCACGCCTGCGGGTGCGGCTCTACCTGCACGACGGGCTCGATCTCGACGATGCGGTCAACCACTGGGTGGACGTGACCGGTATCGAGTCGACCAAGTTCCTCAAGCCGTATCGGGCCACTGCGGATGCCACCCTGCGGCGCACGAAGCACGTGAACGGCATCGTGGGCGTGCAATACACCTGCTCGAAGACGCACAGATTGGTTATGGGTCTGGTGCGGGCGCTGCTAACGTGCGGCCCGCTTCCTTCCGGGGTAGCTCAGTTGGCAGAGCAACGGACTGTTAATCCGTTTGTCGTGGGTTCGAGCCCCACCCCCGGAGCATCAACAAGCAGGTCGTGAGCGTACGAGGCCCGAGCGGATACCGCCGGGCCTTCGTCGTTGTGCCACATCGTCCGGGCATCCGGGCGGTGGCGACTACATTCCCACGCACCGCACGGGCCCGTAGCTCAATGGTTAGAGCAGGCGACTCATAATCGCTCGGTCGCAGGTTCGATTCCTGCCGGGCCCACTGCTTCACCCGCGTCCGCGACCGCGTCGGCCTCGGCCACCTCGACTTCCACTCCCTCCGCAAGTTCATGGAGACCTACGGCCAGGACCTCGGCTTCGCGCCGGCGGCGGTGGCGATGCGCGCCGGCCATGATCCATCGGTGATGTCGAAGCACTACACCGGCCGCATCGAAGAAGCCGACCGCGCCCTGGCCGCGGCCGTGGCGGCGCTGATCACGCGGCCGAACGAGCCCAGTCGCAAGGATCGCTGATGCACGAAAGCCCGCCGTCGGAGGCACCGCCTACAATGGCCGACATGTCAGTCGTTCCCCATCCACCGGAACCCCCAGACGAGCCGGAGCACCTCACGATCCTGCCCGCAGGCGAGGCGATCCGCCAGGCGCGACCGCTGCCGAGCGACGACGACATGGCGATCGAAGGTCTGACCGACGAAGAGTGGACGGCGTTCGCGGAGGCCCTAGCCGAGCGATGACGACGCCGGCCAATCCGACCGTCGTCGTCGACACGATGGTCATCTCGGCAATCCTGAACGGGCACCGAGTCCCCGAGCTGTCCAGGGCCTACCGGTCCTTGATCGCGGAGCGCACCACGGTCGTGTCGTTCGTGACCGCGACCGAACTCCGCTACGGCGCCTTGAAGGCCGGGTGGGGAGAGCTTCGCCACCGAGGACTCGAGCGTGATCTGAAGCAACTCGTGATCGCGCAACCTGACGACAAGGTGATGCGTGCGTGCGCCGAGCTCCGTGACCGTTGCGAGCGAGCGGGGCAGGGGCTGGCGCAGAAGATCCACGAGGCGGATCGATGGATCGCGGCAACGGCGCTGGCGTACCAGATTCCCCTCGTCTCGGACGACGCGATCTTCGAGGACATCGCCGGCCTGGTGCTCTTGACCACTCGTCGCTGATCCGTCGTCGTCGAGTCGCCGGCGGTCCGGCGGCCCATCAACGCGACCGCTGGGTTCTACGACGCGAGGTTTCTGGTGCTCGTTGGCCTAGTGCGTGGAAGCGCCTGCGATTCCGGCCGGACGTGTCCGGTTCTCATCGTCTCAGTGGCGTTGTGAGGTAGCGGTCGATCATCGCGTCCTCCCGCCTTCGAGGATTGCCACGCGACATTCGGTGGTCCGAGGGGTGGGTTGAACAGGTGAACCTTCTCGCCCCCTCCGCTCCGTCCAGGTGCGGTCGCCGAATCCTCGGACCGACGCCTGGCCGCGAGCGGGTTGGAGCCGTAGACGATCGTCCCCGTGCGTCCGGTTGGGCGGCGGGCCTACCAAGGAGAACCCATGGATCTCGACACCCTGCCCGACATGCTCCGAGTGGACGAGGCCGCCGCCGTCTTGCGGATCAGCCGCAGCCGCGCCTACGAAGAGGTGAACGTGTACCAGCGCACGGGCGGCCAGGCGGGCGTTCCCTCGATCCGCATCGGGCGCAGCCTGCGGGTCCCGAAGCGGGCGCTGCTCGCGGGGCTCGAAGCCCAGCTCGGCTCGCCTGATGCCGCCTGACGGTCGGCGGCTGGTCCTCGATCTCGAACGGGCACGCGTGGTGCGCGCGTCCGTCGGGCCGACGGCCTGGTTCGTGCTGGAGGCCCTCGCCGAGCGGTGCCCGCCTCGTCATCGGGCGGTCGAGCTCGAGATCAGCACGCGGCAACTCAGCGCCGTGCTCGGCCTCTCGAAGGACTCGATCGCTCGTGCCCTTCGACGGCTGACGGCCGCGGAGCTCGTGCGTCGGTCCGACCGGCGCGACGAGCGCACTGGCCAGTTCCTCACGTCGGCCTACGAGATCGACGTCGCCGCGGCCGGCATCACCATCGAAGACGCGCCGGTCGACCGCGACCGAGACGCGCACACAGGCCCAGCAAGACACTCGAGCGGCCATGCGGATCCGCCGGCCTCGGCGGCGGAACGAGCGCGGTCGTGGACACAGCTCGACCTCCTGCACTGATCCTGCCCAGGACGCCATCCCCGGCGTAACGCGCAGCACACCCGTCGCGTGGACGAGTCCACCAACCGCCCGGCTGAGTCTCGATCGGTGCAGCTGCCCAAACCACAGAACGAGTCACGAAACTTGCATCTCGATGCCCGGGCGGATCCCGGCCGGGGCGTCCCGGCCGGACACGGCGTGGTGCGCCACGGCTGGGATCGCGATCTGATTGGCGGGTATCGCAGCGCCCGTGATGCTCGAGCGGAAGGATGGCGGTGTGAGAACCTCGTCCGTTGAGCGAAATGGCTACAAATGCCCTGAATGTGGTGAGGATACGACCAGGGACCGTTCCGGGAAGGGTTTCGTTCGCCATGTGAGCAACCCGAACTGCGACTTCGAACGTGGCGAGCGCGACGCCTAAGCCAACACCGCTTCGGGTGTTCGGGCCCGTCGTCGGTGTCGTCGCCCTCGCTGCGGGCGTCGTGCTCGGAGCCCTCACCCTCTTGGCGTGGCAACGCCAGGTCGGGATGCAGGACGGAACCAAGGTCCGAGGCACCGTCATCGCCTACCAGGCGGGGAGTTCGGTCACCAACGCTGGGGTCATCGTGCGCTATCCCGTCGACGGGGCCAGCCAGACGGCCGCCCTCGGCCAGCAGGTGTCAAACCGCCTCGGTGTTGGCGACCAGGTCGACCTCGTGTACAACCCGGCGGACCCGTCGTCGGTGACGTTCGCCGATCCGCCGTCGCCGAGGCTGAGCCTGCTGTGGGCCGCCTCGTTTTGCTTCACGAGCGCGCTGTTGCTGGTGTACCGGGGACTGCCCCTGGTGCGGGCACTGCGCGTCGACGAGACCCATTCGGAGACCTGTCAGGCCCGCGTGCTCACCTGGGACCGGGGTGCGCGCCAGGAGCGCTGGCTCGAGATCTCGAATCCGAAGCTCATCAGTCCGCTCTACGTGCGAGTGGCACCCGTGCCCGACCTACCTTCCGCTGAGCACTTCGATGTCGAAGTCGCCGGGCGCCTCCAGGCCGGCGAGACCGTGATCACGCACGTGGCGAGCATGACCGTGTGGCCGCTCGGACGACTTCAACACAGCCCACCGCCGCTCACCTCAGCCTGACGAGATCAGAACGCCGCTCCGCGAGCCGCCTGCGGTAACCCCGATCCAGCGCGCAATATCCCGGGCGGACGTGCTTCAGGACCTGCCAGCAGTGCGCGCGCCTTCCCTCGGACGGTGAGTGACTCGGCCATGCGATGATCTGCCGGCGTCATGCGACGCTTGGGGGTTGGAGTTGTTCTTGGCGCGGGACCTGTCGTGGCCATGGGCGGCGGCTCACAATCGGGCGGAACGGACGGCACGGACCTGTCGGCTTCGTGCTCCTGGAGAAGGCTGGGACCAGATCACGTCGTACCCTTGCCGAGTGCCACGAGGGGGGAGGGGAGACAGGTACAGCGATGGCGAACGGCTGTCGTTGTTCGTCGCTCGCTGTGATGAGCTGCTGGCCGAGCCGGCAGCGCGCAACGGCTTTCGAGTCGGGTTCACCATCGAAGCCGAGCTCAACGGTGAGGTGCGGGCGGAGTTCAGGGAATCCCTTGACGAGGAGGCCCGAACGAGTGCGCGGCGGGGCCTCAACGAGCTGCCGGATCAGATCGGGCTCGTGAGTCTGCGCAAGCTCGTGCCGATCATGTGTCTTCTCGATGTTGGTCAACCGTCGAACCAGTTGTCGGCCGAGGCCCTCGCGGCCGCGGTGCTGCTCGGTGCAGGGCTCCGCGTGACTACCGACTCGCCGATGCTTCGCGCGGGCGCCGAGCGATTGCACCTTTCGTACAACGTCGTGTCCGTTTGACCTTGAGCAGCACGAACGGAACCGCACGAACGATCGGATGATTCGGCCACCGCATCCAAGAATCCGTCCAAAAATCTGGGGGATACGAGCCGGTATGAGGCGGGATCCCATGGCCCCGGAAGATGCGAGCACCCCACCCGCTCGACCGGGCCCGCGTCGACCCCGAGGGTCCCCATCGGGCCCCGATGGGGTGCGTCGTGCGGTCCTCGATGCGGCGGCGGACCTGTTCGCGCAACGCGGCGTCGCGCAGGTGCCGCTCCGCGACGTCGCTGCGGCCGCCGACGTGCAGCTCACGCTCATCTCCCGGTACGTGGGGAACCGTGCCGAGCTCGTTCGGGCGGTCTTCGACGACCTCACCGAGCAGTTGGCCAAGGACGTCTTGGAACGCCCGCTGGAGCAGATGGGCTTCGACCGGAACACGGTGATGGGCCGCTGGACCATCCTGCTCACCTACTACGCCGTCGCCCGGCCCGACGACCTGCGGGCGGCGACGGTCTTCAACCCGATCGACGCCTTGGCGCGCGTCATCATCGACAACTACGGGCTCGATGAGGCCGCGGCCCGTGTCCGGGGTGCGCAGATCGTTGCGTCCGCGCTCGGTTGGCGGATCTTCGAGCGCTACCTGATGGAGGCCGGCGGGCTCGCCGTCGACCGGCAGGTGCTGCGAGACGAATTGACGGCCATGCACCGCCGCCTCGGCGCCACGCCGTGGCCGTCGCCGCCCGACCCGCCGTCTCGACGACCATCGGCGTGACCGCGTCCGGATGACGTGATCGCCCGCGAGATGCTGGCGCATCGTCGGGTCAAGATGTAGACATACGATCATTTCTGGCCGGTGGGGTGCGTGCGCGGAAGGGGCCCACGGCCACACACGCCGAACTTCAAGCCGTCGCGTGGTCACCTGACCGACTGACCGAACCTCACGTCGGTGATCGGACACGCTCCTACATCACCACAGCACCCAGAAGGGGGGAGCGACATGGCGAAGAAGAAGGACAAGAAGAAGGACAAGAAGGACAAGAAGAAGAAGGACAGCAAGAAGAAGAAGAAGTAGTTGTCGAGGGTGGGCGTCGGCTCCGTCCGGCGCCCACCAACTCCGCGCCGTGCGCATCCATGGTCCGATCGATTCGGCATCGACCTTCCGGCGGGCACGAGACGGACAGCTGCGCACCCCGAACGAGGGCCCATGGCGAAGCACCACAAGCACGAACCGGCGCCGGACGATCCCGCAACGCCGATCGAGCGCCTGCTGCGCAAGCAGTACGAGGCGGAGTTCGAGAAGCTCCAGGTCGAGCTCGTGCAGCTGCAACAGTGGGTCGTGCGGACCGGGGCCACGGTCTGTGTCGTGTTCGAAGGGCGTGACGGTGCCGGCAAGGGTGGCGTCATCAAGCGGATCTCGGAGCGAGTCAGCCCGCGCGTCTTCCGCGTGGTGGCACTCCCGGCGCCGACCGACCGCGAGAAGTCCCAGATGTACATCCAGCGCTACGTGTCCCACTTCCCAGCCGCCGGCGAGGTCGTGATCTTCGACCGGTCCTGGTACAACCGCGCGGGTGTCGAGCGGGTCATGGGCTTCTGCTCCGAGAAGGACGCGCGCCGGTTCTTGCGCCTGGTGTCTGCGGTCGAACACGCGATGATCGATTCGGGCATCATCCTGGTGAAGTACTGGCTCGAGGTCGACGACGCCGAGCAGACCCGCCGGCTCGAGGCTCGCATCGACGACGGCCGCAAGACGTGGAAGCTCACGGAGATGGATCTCACGTCCTACAGCCGCTGGTACGACTACTCGCGAGCACGGGACGAGATGTTCGCCGCCACCGACACCGACTGGGCGCCCTGGTACGTCGCGGACTCCAACGACAAGCGTCGAGCCCGTCTGAACATCATCAGTCACCTCCTCGGCCAGATCCCCTACGAGCGTGCATCGTCGCCTCGGGTGGAGCTCCCGCCCCGCCAGCACCGGGGCAGCTACGTCGAAGCTGACCTGGTCCGTCACCACGTCCCCGACGTGAGTTGACGGTGACCACGACGGAGGCGGCGACGCGCCACCGCGGCCGGCGCGGGCCCCGCCGCGCGGTCATGACGGTCATGATCGTCGTCGCCCTCAGCGCGTGCGGACGCGGGGGCGACACCGCCGCCCCGGCGTCGACGCCCCCACCCGCACCGGTCCGCCTGCAGGGCTGTGCCTCGTCCGCCACCTACCCGTACACGTCGACACCGGGGACCGATCCGAACCGCACCAGCCTGGACGTGCACACGCCTGCGGATGGCGGCGACCAGTGCACTCGGCGACCGCTGGTCGTGTGGGTGCACGGTGGCGGCTGGACCGGTGGCGACAAGTCCGAGTACATGACCGACAAGATCAAGGTGTTCAACGACGCGGGCTACGTGTTCGCGAGCATCAACTACCGGCTCACCGACACGACCGTCCTCCCACCCAGCCCGCAGTACCCCGTCCACAACGCCGATGCCGTCAGCGCCATCGCCTGGCTCGTGGGCCACGGCGCCGAGCTCGGCATCGACACGGGCCGCGTCGCCGTGCTCGGGCACAGCGCGGGAGGTGGAATCACCGCCGCGCTCGCTGTGGATGCTCGACTTCTCGGGGCCCACAACCTCCCGCTCGCCACGATCACGTGTGCCGCCTCGATGGATGGGGAGGGGTACGACATCACGGCCGGGGCCACCACCGCGCCCGAAGGGTGGCGACCGACCTACACGAACGCGTTCGGCACGGACCCGGCCGTGTGGGCGGATGCGTCGCCCATCAACCACGTCGGCCCGGGTCTGGGCATCGGCCGCTTCTTCATCGCGGCGCGGGGGGTCGACTGGCGCGTGGAGCAGCACCTGGCGTTCATCAAAGCGCTCCGCAGCGCTGGCGTCTCGGTGACCGTGCTCGATTCGAGAGCGCTCGAGCACGCCGATCTGGCGACGGTGGTCGGCCACCCCGGTGACACGTTGGTGACCCCGGCGCTGATGGGCTTCCTCGGCGCCTGCTTTGCATCCTGAGCACCGATCGAGCGCCGGCAACCGTCGCCCTCGACGGACGGACATAACCTCTCCGATCGTGCCCTCACGTTTCTCGACGCTCGCGGTGTCGGCTCCCGTCGCGGGGGAGCCGACCACCGTGCAGGCCGAGCTCCTCGGTTCGATCGGGCGACGACCGCATCGGCGCGCCTCGTGAACCTCGGTCGGATCGCCCGGGCCGCCCCCGGCATCGACGCGGCCCGGACCTACCAGCGGCAGTGGCTCCGTCCCGACATTGTCGCGGGCCTTGTGCTCGCCGCGATCTTGGTCCCGCAAGGGATGGCCTACGCGGAGCTGGCCGGTCTGCCGGCCGTCACAGGCCTGTACGCCACCATCGCGTGCCTCGTGGGGTACGCCGTGTTCGGCCCGTCCCGGGTGCTCGTGCTCGGGCCCGATTCGTCGATCTCGCCGCTCATCTTCGCGGCGATCACACCGCTGCTGGTCGTGGGCGGCGATCCGGCCAAAGCCATCGCGCTGGCCGGCATGCTCGCGCTCCTGGTCGGGCTCATCGAGATCGGGTTGGGACTCGGGAAGTTGGGCTTCGTCGCCGATCTGCTCGCCAGCGAGGTCCAGGTCGGCTACATGAACGGGCTGGCGATCACCATCATCGTGGGTCAGATCCCGAAGCTGTTCGGCTTCTCGATCGACGCCGACAGCTTCGCCGGTGAGATCCGGGCCATCGTCGAATCGCTCGGCCAGACCGTCGTCCCGGCGTTGGTGATCGGTGTCGTCGTGCTGGCGACGCTGCTGATCCTGCCCCGCATCACCACCCGCATCCCCGCCGTGCTCGTCGCGGTCGTCGGGGCCACGATCGTCTCTGCCGTGCTCGACCTGCAGGCCCGAGGGGTGGTCACCGTGGGTTCGCTGCCCCAGGGCTTCCCCACCCCTGCCCTCCCGTGGACCTCCGTGCACGATCTGGGGCCACTGGCGATCGCGGCGGTCGGGATCACCCTCGTGTCCCTCACCGACACGATCGCGACGGCATCGAGCTTCGCCGCGCGTCGCGGCGAGGAGGTCGAGCCCAACCAGGAGATGATCGGCATCGGCGCCGCCAACCTCGCGGCGGGGGTCGTCCAGGGCTTCGCCATCTCGACCAGCGGGTCGCGCACGGCCGTGGCCGAGCAGACCGGCGCGCGCACCCAGCTCGCCGGTGTGGTGGGCGCGGGCATGGTGCTGGTGCTCGTGCTGTTCCTGAACTCGTTGCTGGCCGCCCTGCCCCAGTCGGTCCTGGCCGCGGTGGTGATCGCCGCCGCCCTCTCGCTGATGGATGTCGCGGTCCTGCGTCGCTACGCGCGAGTCCGTCCGAGCGCGGTGGTCCTGTCGGTGGTCGCCACCCTCGGGGTGATCGTCCTGGGCGTGCTGGCCGGCATCGCCCTCGCCATCCTGCTGGCCGTCCTGCTGTTCTTCCACCGCAACTGGTGGCCTCACGGCAGCGTCCTCGGCCGGGCGGAGGGCATCGACGGGTGGCACAGCCTCGAGGACCAACCGAGCGCGACCGAGGTTGACGGCGTCGTGGTCTACCGGTGGGAAGCCCCGCTCTTCTTCGCCAACGCTGGCGCGTTCCGCAACCAGATCCGCCATCTTGTGCACCACCGTCACCCCGACTGGGTGGTGCTGCAGTGCGAGGCCATCACGGACATCGACGTCACGGCGGCGCAGATGCTCGAGCAGCTCGACGTCGAGCTCAACGCCGACGGCGTCCACCTCGCGTTCGCGGAGATGCGCACCCGCCTGCAGGATCTCACGTACCGCTACGGCCTCTTCGACACACTCGACCGCGACCACTTCTACCCGACTCTCGACGCGGCGCTCGCCGCCATCGCCCGTGGGGGTCCGGCAGACGAGGACGCGGGGCCGTGAGGGCGAAGACCGCGTGGCACGTGATGACGCCGGGCCGGCGGCAGGCGGCGGCGATCGGGAGCCTCGTGGCCTTCGCCGGGGCATTGGCGGCGGCGCTCGTGCTCCTGGCGAGCAACGCCGGCGGGCTCGCCATCGGACTCGTCGGGTTGGCAATGGCCGCGGCCGGCGGCTGGTGGATCATCACGGAGCAGATGCCGAGACGAGCGGTCGGCATCGCCGGCGTCGTGGTCGGGTCAGCCGGCGTGTTCATCGGCGTCGGGTCGGTGGTGACCGGGGTCGATCGGATCCTGCTTCGGCTCGCGGTCGTGCTCGGCTTGCTCGCCGTCGGGCTCGGCGCCGCCCGGGCCGCGCTCGTCCGTGACCTCCACGATCTGGACGACATCACCCCGGATGTCGAGCCGCCCCACCATCCCGTCCTGCTGTGCAACCCCTGGTCCGGCGGCGGCAAGGTCGAGCGGTTCGGGCTCGCCGAGCTCGCCGAGCAGCAGGGCGTCGAGGTCGTCATGCTCGGCGAGGGCCTCGACCTCGAGCAGTTGGCCCGGGATGCGGTCGCCCGGGGGGCTGACTGCCTCGGCATGGCCGGCGGGGATGGATCCCAGGCCCTGGTCGCCTCCATCGCGATCGAGCACGATCTGCCGTTCGTGTGCGTCAGCGCGGGGACCAGGAACCACTTCGCGCTCGATCTCGGGTTGAACCGCGACGACCCCCGTGCATCGATGCGGGCGTTCACCGACGCCGTCGAACGACGGGTCGACTACGCGACCGTGGACGGTCGGCTCTTCGTCAACAACGTGTCGCTCGGCATCTACGCCACGATCGTGCAGGAAGAGGCGTACCGGGAAGCGAAGGTCGATACCACCAAGGCCCTCCTCCCGGGTCTCCTCGGTCGCCAGGCGGAGCCCTTCGACCTGCAGTTCACCGATCCTGACGGTGTGGAGATCGACGGCGCCTCCTTGATCCAGGTGTCCAACAACCCCTATGTGATCGGCGCCTCCCTGGACTCCGCGCAGCGCCGCAGGCTCGACACCGGCGAGCTGGGCGTCTTCGCCGTCACCGCGCGCACGGGTGCCGACGCCGCCGCGCTCCTCACGCTGTCCGCCCTCGGCCAGCGCCGCCGGCGCCCGCACTGGCACGAGTTCACGGTCCCCGAGCTCGAGGTGCGGTCGCGGACGGGAACGATCGCCGCCGGGATCGACGGCGAGGCCGTCACGGTGACATCGCCGCTGCGGTTCCAGATACACCCTCGAGGGCTTCGCCTCCGCTTGCCACCCGACAACGTCTGGGCGGCCGAGCAGCGCCGGGCCCGCAACGTCGACGTGCGACGCGTGCTGGCTCTCGCCGTGGGCCGGGACCGCGCCGGATCCGGCCGCCGAGCCTGACGGGTCCGGGACTTCTTCCCCTTGTCCGGCCGGCCGCGAAGGCGCATGGTCGATGAGGGGGACGGGTAGATCCCTCGTCGCTGATCAGGTTCCGGGGGAGGCGTCGGGAGGGCGCCAGGGATCGTCGTCAGGCACCGGGCCGGATTCGACCCACACGAACGACGGCGGTCGCACCTACAGAGGAGACACACCATGAAGGAACTGATCATGAGCCGGGCATTTCTCCCAGCCATCGAGCGCTTCGCCGACAAGGTCGCGATCCACGACGGCGAGTACCAGAGCACCTTCGCCGAGCACGGCGACCGCGTCCTGCGCCTCGCGGACGGGATGCGCCGTGAGCTCGGCATCGAGCGCGGCGACCGGTTCGCGGTCATGGCGGCCAACAGCCACCAGTTCCTCGAGCTGTACCACGCCGGCTTCCTCGGTACCGGCATCATCAACCCGCTCAACCTCCGCCTCGCCGGCGAGGAGCTCCGCTTCATCCTTCAGGACTCGGGCACGAAGGTGATCTTCGTCGATGCCCTCTTCGCGGACCACCTCGCCCGCACGCTCGGCGACGACCACGCGGACCTGCCGCTCGAGAAGATCGTGCTCATCGGCGAGGGCGACGTGGCGCACGACGTCAACTACGAGGACCTGATCGCGTCCGGCTCACCCGTCGTCCCCGGCGAACCGGAGGAGGACGATCCCGTCGTGCTCATGTACACCGGTGGCACCACCGGTGTGCCGAAGGGCGTGTTGCTCGACAACCGCGCCGAACTGCTCAACCTCTACCACATCGGTGTGTCGTTGGACTTCAACGACACCCGTGTGTACCTGCACCAGACCCCGATGTTCCACGCCGCCTCCATGGGGGGCATCATCGGCATCCCCGCCACCGGCGCCACGTCGGTGTTCGTGCCGTTCTTCGATCCGGCCAAGGTCATCGCCACGATCGATCAGCACCAGGTCGACTGGACGATGATGGTGCCGACGATGATCTCGATGGTCCTCGACCACCCGGATTTCGCGCCCGAAAGACTCAGCTCCCTGCGCGACCTGGTCTACGGCGCGGCCCCGATGTCGGCGGCACTGCTGCAGCGGGCGATGGACGCCCTGCCCGATGCGCGGCTGTGGCAGGGCTACGGGATGACCGAGTGCTCGTCCGTGCTCACGTTCCTGACCGCCGAGGACCACGTGCGCGGCGGCGATCGGCTCCGGTCAGCCGGCCGTCCCGTGTTCGGCGTGAACCTCTGCGTCCAGGACAAGGACGGCAACGTCCTGCCGGCCGGCGAGACCGGCGAGGTCTGCGCCCGCGGCGGCAACTTCATGCGCGAGTACTGGCACCGGCCCGAGACGACCGCCGAGAGCTTCGCCGGTGGCTGGTACCACACCGGCGACGAGGGCTACATCGACGCTGAGGGCTACCTGTTCCTCGTGGACCGCGTGAAGGACATGATCGTGACCGGCGGGGAGAACGTGTACTCGGTCGAGGTCGAGAACGCCATCGCTGGCCACCCGGCCGTGGACCAGGTCGCGGTCATCGGCATCCCCAGCGACAAGTGGGGCGAGGAGGTCCATGCGGTCATCGTGCTGCACGCCGGGGTGACGGTGTCGGTGCCCGAGATCCAGGAGTTCGCGCGGCGCCTGATCGCCGGCTACAAGGTGCCCAAGTCCATCGAGTTCCGCACCGAATCGCTGCCGCTGTCGGGCGCGCTGAAGGTCCTCAAGCGCGAGCTGCGCCGCCCGTTCTGGGAGAAGCAATCCGTCGACGTGTGAGTGTCGCGCACCGGCGTGACGAGCCCCTACGAGGCGGCCAGCGTCGCGCGCAGCGCCCGATCCAGCCGGTCCAGGTCGTCGTCGTTGGTGAGGTAGTGCGGTGACACGCGGACCGACGGCAGGACCGGGCGGGCGATGGCATCGAGTGGAGCACCGCCTGCCGGGTTGACCCACACGTTCACGTCGTGGGTGCTGAGCGCCACCTGGATGGCGGCTGGATCGACGCCGTCCACGATGAACGAGACGATGGCGCGATCGTGCAGGGTGCCGGTGAGGCGCACGGCGGGGATCGCCGCCAGCAGATCGATCACGGCCTGGCTGCGTTGCACCATGGTGCGTTCGATGCGATCGACGCCGATGTCGAGCGCGTAGGTCGCCGCGGCGCCGAGGCCGAGGCGGGCGGCGACGGCGTATTCGAACTGATCGAACCGGCGGGCGGCCGGCGGCAACGTCAGGTGCACGCGATCCGTCAGGGGCGCAGGATCGGCCAGGTCGATCGACCCGAACGGTAGGACGAGCGGGCGCAGTTGCTCAGCGAGGGCGGCGCGGACGAACAGCACGCCCGTGCCCCGCGGCGCTCGCAGGAACTTGCGGCCGGGCGCGAACGCGATGTCGCAGCCGATCGACGTGACGTCGAGGGGGATGTGGCCGAGCGTCTGGGACACGTCGAGCGCGTAGACCACCGATCGATCAGCGAGCCGCGGACCGATGGTGGTCAGGTCGGTGACCGTGCCGAGGTGGGTGGGCATGTGGGTGATGGCCACGAGCCGCGTGCGGTCGTCGAGGGCGAAACCGAGCGCGTCTGGATCGATGGTGCCGTCCGGTCGGGCCGCCACCGTCTCGACCTGCACGCCGCGGGCCAAGGTGAGGGCGGTGAGCGATGAGTGGGTGGTGGCGTAGGTGAACTGATCGACGAGGATCCGGTCGGGCGCGCGCCAGTCGAAGGTCTCGGCCATCGACCACAACACGGTCTCCCACGCCCGGGTCGCGCTCTCGGTCGCCACGACCTCGTCGGGCTGGGCGCCGAGCAGCCTGGCGAGCGCGGTGGGCACCAGCGCGAGCTCGTCGGCGGCGACCGCCGCGGCCTCGTAGCCACCGATCTCGGCTTCGAGATCGAGGTGGGCGAGGACCCGGCGCTGCACCGGGGCGGGCGTCAGCGACATGCCGGCGTGGTTGAAGTGGGCTCGGGTCGAGGAGATGTCGGCGCGCACACGCGCCAGCAGTTCGGCGTCGTCCATGGCGCATCCTCGCACGGGGCCCGCCGCGCGAACATGGCTTTGCCAGTTCGCAAGCCGCCGGTGGGCGCGGCCTGGCGCCGCGTCGCCCGGCTCCGCGTCGCCTGGGGTCGGTGCCTTGACAACGGGGGCAGGAGCGTTCATGGTCATGACATGCGTCCGGCCACGACCCTCCTCCTTCTCATGTAGGCGAACGCTCCCATAGCGGCGTTCGCCCGACCTCCTGAGCCACCGGCCAGGAGGTCTTGTCGTTTTCGGCGCTGACGCAAACCCCAACCGACCCGAGTGAAAGCAGCACGCGATGTCCCCCGATCCCGTCACCCCGACGCCTATGCCGTTCGATCGCTATCGACCGACGAGGCCGCTGGTCCTCGCCGACCGCACGTGGCCCGATCGTCGACTCGAGACGGCCCCCGTGTGGTGCTCGGTGGATCTGCGCGACGGCAACCAGGCCCTCATCGAGCCCATGGACCCGACCCGCAAGCAGCGCATGTTCGACGTGCTGGTCCGCATGGGCTTCAAGGAGATCGAGGTGGGCTTCCCGTCCGCCTCGCAACCCGATTTCGACTTCATCCGTCGCCTGATCGAGGACGATCTCGTGCCCGACGACGTCACGATCCAGGTGCTCACGCCGTGCCGCCCCGAACTGATCGAGCGCACGTTCGAAAGCGTCCAGGGAGCGGCGTCGGCCATCGTGCACGTCTACAACTCGACCTCGACCCTGCAGCGCCGCGTCGTGTTCGGCATGGACCGCGCCGGCGTCCGCGACCTGGCTGTCGACGCGATGCAGTGGTGCACGAAGTTCGAGAACCAGATCACACCCGACACGGACATCCGCTACGAGTACACCCCGGAGAGCTTCACCGGGACGGAGGCGGACTTCGCGGTCGAGATCTGCGAGGCGGTCATGGACGTCGTCGAGCCGACCGTGGACCGTCCGCTGATCCTCAACCTGCCCGGCACGGTCGAGATGTACATGCCCAACGTGTACGCCGATGTGATCGAGTGGTTCGGGCGAACCATCCGCCACCGCGACGCCGTCGTGCTGAGCGTGCACCCGCACAACGATCGCGGCACCGCGGTCGCCGCGGCCGAGATGGCCGTGCTGGCCGGTGCAGACCGGGTGGAAGGGACCCTGTTCGGCAACGGCGAGCGGACCGGCAACGTCGACGTGGTGACGCTGGCCATGAACCTGTTCACCGAGGGGATCGACCCTCGTCTCGACCTGTCCGACATCGACTCGGTGCGGGCGGCGGCGGAGTGGTGCAACCGGCTGCCGGTGCACCCGCGCCACCCCTACGCCGGAGACCTCGTCTACACGGCGTTCTCGGGATCGCACCAGGACGCCATCAAGAAGGGACTCGACTCGATCCGCGCGGCCGGGCCCGCCGCCCAGCGGTGGGAGGTGCCGTACCTGCCGGTCGACCCGGCGCACGTCGGGCGCACCTATGAGGCGGTCATCCGGGTCAACAGCCAGTCGGGCAAGGGCGGTGTCGCCTACGTGATGGAGGCCGAGCACGGGTTCTGCCTGCCGCGCGGGCTGCAGATCGAGTTCGCCCAGACCGTCCAGGGTGTCGTCGAGGACACCGGCACCGAGATCGAGCCCGCGACGATGTGGTCGACCTTCGTCGAGCGCTACCTGTTCCCGCCGCGCGTCGAGGTGGTCGAGCACCGCATCACCGAGGACGGGTCGGGCGCCCGTCTGGAAGCCACGGTGGTCGTGGACGGCGAGCGCCGGACGATCACCGGTTCCGGGCACGGCCCGATCGAGTGCTTCGTGTCGGGACTCGCGGCGATGGCCGGGGTGACGATCGATGTCCTCGACTACGTCGAGCACGCGCGCACGGAGGGCTCGGGCAGCGAAGCCGTGGCCTACGTCGCGGTGCGCGGTCCGGGCGGCGGCGTCTGTTGGGGCGTCGGCGTGCACGACAGCGTCATGACCGCCGGACTCCAGGCGGTGTGCCGCGCCACGCAACGCAAAGGTCTGCTCGACCTCGGCTGACAACGCGGCAGGCGGGGGCCTGGTGCATCGGCCGGGGTGCGGCGCGTAGGATCGGCAGCGATGCACCCACCAGGCTGGTACCCGGATCCGCACGTACCGGGACAGCTGCGCTGGTGGGACGGTGGGGCGTGGACGGCGGACGTGGTGGTGCGCACACCACCCGGCGACGCACCCGGTGCGTACGTCGGGATCGATCCCTTTGCCCACCAGGGCCGCGCGGCTGGCGCCGGGTCGGGGATCGGGTCGCCAGCAGGGCCGTGGGCGCTCCCACCGACGCCGTCGGCGACGGTGACCGGACGCGGTCCGGGCCGGGTGATCGCCGTGGTGGTCGTCGTGGTCCTCCTGATCGGGTTGCTCGCCGCGGGGGGCCTGGTCGCGCTCGGGCGGTCCGCCTCGTCCGCCTCGTCTGCTACGTCTGCGAAAGCGCCGAGGTCGCACCCGGGCGGGCCGACCGAGCTCGAGAAGCGGGCCCTCGCGGCCGGTGTTCCGGTCCTCGGTGCGGAGGGTTCGGCCACGCACACCCACACGCTGGTCGTCATCACCGTCGACGGGCGCGAGACCAACGTGCCAGCCTTCGTCGGCATCGACAACGCTGATGACCAGATCGCCGCGGTGCACACGCACGACACCTCGGGTGTCGTGCACGTCGAGAGCCCGACGGTCGGTGACACCTACACCATCGGGCAGTTCCTCATCCTGGCCGGGGTGGGCGACGATCAGGTGTTGTGCACCACGTTCGCGAATGGCCCGTGCCAGGTCGATTTCGTGGTCGCGGCCCCGACCGAGGCCCAACGAGAAGCGTTCAAGAACTACGGCACGATGCCCGACTCACCTCCGGTGACGGCCGACGGCCGCAACACGCGGCTCGCGCAGGGCGCCGTCATCGAGATCAGGTTGACCCGCACCGCTCGGCCCGCGTAGGACGTCGAGCCGGCCGCGTGCGGCTTCACGGTCAACCCGTGGTGTTGGCGAGCGGGACGTAGGCGCGGCAGACCTGGCCCCGCAGCGACGGACAGGGTGGGTAGCCGGCGGCGGGCGTCACCGCGCCGGTCGGCAGCAGCGGGAGCACCACCGAGCTGGCATGGTCGGGCTGGCGGGCCACGGTCTGCTTCGCGTGGGGCTGGCCATAGTCGTTGTTGTCGAAGAACCACAGCGGCAGGTCACCGCCGGGCGTGTTGATCTGCACCCGCAGGCGGGATCCCTTGCGCAGCACGGTGGCGACCGGGAAGATCGGCACCTTCACCTCGGTGAGCTCACCGTGGGGCAGCGTCTGGTAGTCCTGCTGGGCGAACGACTCCTGGATCAACAGGTCGTTCGAGCGCGACGCGTCGACCTTGCGGTCACCGGCGCGGAGCAACCCGTTCTGGATCCGGAACTCGGTGCCGTCGGGCGTGATCTCGCTCAGCACGACCTCGATGTTGGCGTCGTCGGCCTCGCTCTGGAACCACAGATCGGCGTGGCCCGACCCGGCGATCGCCGTGTCCTGGGCGAGTGGGTCGGTGACGTAGGACAGGCCCTTGCCCGGGTCGGTGTTCTTCCAGTCGACCTTCACGGACGGCTCGATGAAGTCGTACGCCGCGGCCGAGGCGTAGCCCACGCCGCCGATCGCCGGGTCGAACACGTACGAGTCGGTGCCGCTGTCGGTCGGCGACCCCGGCTTCTCGTCGGTGAGGGTCCCCTGGGCGCCGAGGTACCACGTCTTGGCGCTGACGTTGGGCGGCGGCCACGATGGGAACGTGGCCTCGTAGCGGGGGATCGGTGCACCGGGTGCGTCGGCGCGGCCGGCGCCCATCTCGTAGCGCACGAGCACCTGCGGCTCGGCCTCCCAGCGCGCCAGGGCCTCGGGGTATTGGTCCGCGGTCAGGTCGGTGTACCGATCGGGTTCGAAGTTGAGGTTCTTCACCTTGAAGTTGTCCTCGAACAGCGCCGGGGCGCCGGCCCGCAGGATCGGCAGCACCTTGGGCACCTCCTGCGCGACGTACAGCTGGAGGAACTCGAGCCACCGGCTCAGGTTGATGGGCGCGTAGCCGTCGGGGTGGTGGCCGTTGAAGAGCACGAAGTGCTTCTTGTCGGTCCCCGTGAAATTGGTCAGCATCGTCGCGAACCGTGGTCCGGTCTGCTCGTCCTGCCACGCCCCGCTGAGGTAGACGGGGACCTTGATGTCCTTCACGAGGATGGCCAGGTCACGCTCGTCCTCATCCGCGGGCCGGAACTCGAGCGCCTTGGTGAACTTCTGGAAGTCGATGTTCTGCGTGCGCAGCTTCTGATGATCCGCGCAGGTCGTGTCGCCCGCCGCGATGCGCTTGCCCTCCCACGACTGCCCGCCCGGGGCCGCTTCGGCGTTGCGCTGCTCGAGCCACTGCTTGGTGAAGCCGGCGTTGTAGATGCCGCCGGGGTAGGACATCTTCCACGGATCCTCGATGACCGACAGGGGCGCGATCGCGGCGAGGCTCGGTGGCTGGGTCGAGGCGACGAACAGCTGGCTGATGCCCGAGTAGGACAGGCCGACCATGCCGACCTTGTGGAACTTCACCCACGGCTGGCGGGCCACGGCTTCGATCACGTCGTAGCCGTCGGCCTGCTGCGCCGGGTTGAACACGTCGAACACGCCGCCCGAGCACCCGGTGCCGCGCATGTTCACGCCGACGGTCGCGAACCCGACCGAGGTCGCGATCATCGAACCGGGTTCGGGGTTGGTCGGGTTCGAGGGGCCGTAGCCCGAGTACTCCACGACCGTGGGGTAGGGGCCGGGTCCGAACACCGTCGGGTCCGGCAGGCGGACCATGGCGCTCAGCGACACGCCGTCGCGCATCGTGATGTACCCGAAGCCGTCGCCGACCTCCTCGCCGGCGACGGGCTTCCCGCCGATGATGGCCCAGTGCACGCCCGCCAGTTTCTGCCCGTCGTACAACGAGGTCGGGGGGTGATCATCGCGGGCCATCACGGTGGTCGGCGCGGACACCTGGACCGGGTCGGCGGACTCGTTGCGGATCGTGTAGCCCGGGCCGGCTTTGAGCGCCGTGCCGTCGGCGGTCGGTGGCCCGTCGCCGGTGCCGGTCTCCGCCGTCGTGTAGTCGGTCGGGACGTAGGCGAAGACCGCCTGGCCGTCCTGGTCCGCCACGAGGGTGAGGATCTTGTGCTGATCGGCGCCGACGAGGGTCAGGTGCGCCTTCGCCGGCGCACCCGTGACCGTGATCTGCTCGACGCCGGGGGCGACCGTGAACGCGGCCGCGGTCGTCTTGACCGCGCCGTCGACCGTGGGCCGGTTGCCGCTGGTGGGGGCGGGGGTGGTCCCCGCCGGTGTGGTGGTGGCGTTGGTGCCGGTGCAGGCCGTGGCCACCACCAGCACGGCGGCGACCAGCGCGATGGCGCGCGTGCGCATGGACGAGTTCCCCCTCGACAGTGAACGGATCGCCGGGCATCGCGGTGCGCGCGATGGCGGCGGGCAGGACGACCGCGCGGACCGGAGAGGGTCCCGCACGAACGCCCAGACTATGGCGTACCTCAGGTATGGCCGGTGTATGTGACGTCGGTCTGACCAACGCCAGGACGAGGGTGCGAGAGCGGCGTCGTGGTAGCAATGCAGCTGTGACGGCGACCGGTCAGCCAGGGCGAGACGAGCGGATCAGCCCGCTGTGTCCCGATCCGGTCCGGATCGCCACCATGATCCACGGCTGGAACACGCTCACGTTCCTGCACTGGGCCTACGACCCGGCGGTCATCCAGGCGCTGTTGCCCCCCGGGCTCACGGTCGAGACCTTCGATGGCCGCGCGTGGGTCGGGTTGGTCCCGTTCGTGATGCAGGTCAAGCCCGCCCGGGGCGGTCCCGTGCCCTGGATCTCGAACTTCCCCGAGACGAACGTGCGCACCTACGTCACCGCGCCCGACGGGAGCCACGGGGTCTGGTTCCTCTCGCTCGAAGCGTCCCGGCTCGCCGCGGTGATCACCGCCCGCACGGGGTACCACCTGCCGTACTTCTGGGCGCACATGCGGGTGCAGCAGGTCGGCCCCGTCATCACGTACTCCAGCCGGCGTCGCTGGCCGGGACCCGCGGGTGTCCGCTGTGACGTCGCGGTGGAGGTGGGCGAGCCGTTCGGGGCCCACGAGCTCGGCGACCTGGACCACTGGCTGACCGCCCGCTGGCGGCTCTACAGCCACACCGCGCAGGGTCAGCGCTTCGCCCGGGCGGATCATCCGCCCTGGGCGCTGTGGCGCGCCAAGGTGCTCTACCTCGAAGACGAGCTGTTCGCCACAGCCGGCGTGCCCGCACCGCAGGGGCCGCCGCTCGTGCACCACTCGCCCGGCGTCGAGGTGCGCATCGGGTTCCCGCACCGCCTCGCGCCCGCCTCGCCGCACCCGTAGGTCGCCGCGGTCGCACCGGCTGCCGCGGTCATACCAGGCGCGTCGAGCGCGTTGAGCGGGGTCGGCGCGCACCGGGCCATGGACGCGACAGGGGCCGACGCGTGCGCGCCAGCCCCTGTCGAATCCTTGGTTGTGGCGATCCACCGCGTTCGCGGGGCCGCCACGCGTCGCCCGCGGGCGACGACAGATCAGCGCTTCTTGGCGGCGGCCTTGACCGGCGCGGCCTTCTTGGCCGGGGCCTTCTTCACGGCCGCCTTCTTGACGGGCGCCTTCACGCCGAGCGCGGCGTCCTTGAACGCCTTGAGCGGGGTGATCTTGGCGACGCGCTTGGCCGCGATCTTGATGGGCTCGCCCGTTGCGGGGTTGCGGCCCATGCGGGCCGGACGGTCGATGCGGGCGAACTTGGCGAAGCCCGGGATCGAGACGGTTTCGCCCTTGGCGACCTGAGCGGTGATCTCTTCGACGACGGCGGTGAGGGCGGCGTCAGCGGTCTTGCGATCGACCTCGAGGCGCTCACTCAGCGCCAGCACGAGTTCTCTGCGGTTCATCAGTTCCTCCGAAAGGAAGTTGTAGGTATGCCGTCGGCGACTCTTGCACACCCACCCGCGCGAACGGCGGAAATCGGGCGCAAAAACCCCGGTTTTTCGGCGTTTTCGGCGCAGACAGCGTCCGAGAAGGCCATTTTCCGGGCATTTCGGCCCGTCGCGGCGGATCCGGAGCGTCCCTGACCCCGCAAAATCGGGCCCGCCGCCGTGTCCCCCTGACGCTGACCGCCACGCGTGGCGAACGGATCAGAGCTCGTCGAGCCAGGCCGGGGCGCGGTCGAGCAGGAACATGCTCACGTCGTGACAGCGGTCGAGCACATCGCAGAGCTGCTCCTGGCCGAGGAAGATGCGGTCCAGTCCGACCTCGATGCGCGCCACGATGGTGAGGCTGCGTTCGGGAGCATCGGTGACCGACGCGAACGAATCGATGGCCGACACCTCGAGGGGGAGATCCGTCCCGCCGATGCCGGCGAGATCGGTGGCGAGCACCAGCAGGTCGGGACCCTTGGGCAGCGGGGGCAGCACCCACGTGAACACGAGCGGGAACGCGTACTCGGTCGGCGGGTCGGACCCTTCGGGCATCTCCATCATCTGGTCTTCGAACGCGAGCATGCCCCGCGGATCGACTTCGAGGGAGAGGTGGAGGTCGAGCGGGCCGCCGCACGCTTCCTCGGGGTGCAGATCGACTTCCCAGGCCTGGCGCAGCGAGTACGTCTCCACGAAGTGGCGTTCGTCGTGGACATGGAACTGATGATCGACGGCGTGGTCCTTGAGATCGGCCACGAAACCGGGAACGTCGATGACGGCCAAGGTACAAGCGTCCTTCGGTGCAGAAGGTGCCACGGCGGGCACAGGGTGAGGCGGCACCAGCCTGCCACGCGCGCAGGGTCGCGGCTACCGTCGCGCCCGGCAGGAGGACCCATGGACGGACAGGCCGCGCAGCACCTACTCGAGCAGACCGCCGACGTGATCGCCGACGCGCTCGGCTCGCTCGACGACTGGGGTCTGGCCGGGACGCGCGCCGGGCAGTACCTCAGCGACATCGCCGCGGACGAGGCGGCGCTGGCCGTGCTCGCGGCCGCCGGCGTCGGGGTGCTGAGCGAGGAGTCGGGACGGCACCGCCCCGAAGCCGCGGTGACCGTGGTGCTCGATCCGTTGGACGGGTCGACGAACGCCTCGCGTCGCATCCCATGGTTCGCCACGAGCCTGTGCGCGGTCGACGGTGACGGCCCCCTCGCGGCGCTCGTCGTCAACCTGGTGTCGGGGGATCGCTTCGATGCCGTGCGCGGCGAGGGGGCCCGGTGCAACGGCGAGCCCATCGGTCCCCGCCCCGGTGTGGATCTGGGCGACGCGCTGATCGGCCTGTCGGGCTACCCGCCGCACTACTTCGGCTGGCGCCAGTTCCGGGCGCTCGGTGCCGCCGCGCTGGATCTGTGCGCCGTCGCCGCGGGCATCACCGACGGGTACGTCGATTGCAGCTGGGACGCGCACGGCAGCTGGGACTACCTCGGCGGCATGCTCATCTGCCAGGAAGCGGGAGCCGTCGTCGCCGATGCGTCGGGACGGGATCTGGTGGTGCTCGACCACGATGCCCGCCGTACCCCGATCGCCGCGTCCAGCCCCGCGCTGCTCGAACAACTGGTCGCGGCCCGCGCCACCTTCACCCGCGACTGATCAGGTCACCGCGGCCGCGACTGATCGCAAGCGACTGATCGCAAGCGACTGATCGCAAGCGACTGATCGCAAGCGACTGATCGCAAGCGACTGATCGCAAGCGACTGATCGCAAGCGACTGATCGCAAGCGACTGATCGCAAGCGACTGAGTCGGTCACCGGCTGCCGCGCCCGGAGCGGGCGGGACCGGCCCGGACGTCCCGTACCCTGGTGGGATGCGCGAGCGGCTGCACCTCCACCTCCTCAAGCTCTACCGCTCGCTCCCGACGCGCCCGCGCCGCTGGATCGTCCGGCTCATCTCGCCGTCGTTCACGGTCGGGGCGATCTGTTTCATCGAGCGCCCCGACGGCGCGCTCCTGCTCGTGCGCACGGCGTACCGCGAGCGGTGGGGCGTACCGGGAGGGCTGCTCAAGCGCGGCGAGGATCCGGCGACCGCCGCCCGGCGGGAGGTGCTCGAAGAGGTGGGCCTCGCCGTCGAGCTCATCGGCGAGCCGACGGTCGTGGTCGACGCCGTGCCCCAACGGATCGACATCGTCTTTCGCGCCCGCCCCGCCGCGCAGGCCGACATCGGCGCGATGCGACCGAGCTCGATCGAGATCGAAGAGGCTCGCTGGTTCCCGCCCGACGCTCTCCCCGAGCTCCAGTTCGAGGCGGCGAACGCGCTCGTCGCGCTGGCCCGCAGCGCCCGGTCCCCCCAGGCCGTGCCCCTCACCCCGCCGAGCAGCTGGTTCCAGCGCCCCTGACCACCCGTCCACCCGGGCATTCACCCCTCCCTCGCGTTCTCGGCTACGTGGGCGCCCCTGTTTGGGGGGTTGGTGGTGGTGGAGGGGCGCGTGGGTGGCCGAGAAGGGTGGGGGCGGTTCGGGTGGTCCGCGTTCTCGGCTCTGTGGGTGTGGGCATCTCCCCGTCGGGCGGACGGGTGGTTATGACGCTTGCTTGAACCGCTGCTCCCACTCGAGGGGGGCGACGTGGTCGAGGGTTGAGTGAAGTCTCGACGTGTTGTACCAGTTGATCCACTTGAAGATCGCGCGGC